>NZ_FXUE01000006.1 GCF_900182935.1 Fibrobacter sp. UWB10
GAAGGTTACCCGGTTGCTGGCGCTACGGTTAACGTCAAGGATGTGAGCATCTTCCGTTACCTCGCTCTCGACCTCGAAATGTCTCACGATGACCTCTATGCCAAGAAGAACCGTGGCTTCATCTGGGCTGTCAAGCTCACCAGCCGCTTCGGTGATACTCGCGAAGAGAAGATCGGTGAAGAACGTTATCGTCGTTTGAAGATCGAACCTGAAAACGACTACCGCGCCGCTATGCGTCTCTACTTGAACCGTCAGTTCTTGGAAGCTGCATACGCCTTCGGTAAGGTTCAGACTAAGTACCCGGCATTCCACCTTGTGGACCAGGCCGCCTTCTATAAGGCAAAGTCTTTCGAAAACCTCCGCATGCACAAGGCTGCTAAGTCTGTGTACGAAGACGCTATCAAGCGCTATCCGCAGAGTGACCAGCGCGCCAAGTATCACTTCCAGTTGATGAACATCGACTATAAGGAAGGCAAGTACATCGACGCTATGGCCAAGTACCAGAATATTGCTCAGAAGTTCGGTGAAAGCGACGTGAAGGCTGACGCTGACTACGTTGCCGGCCAGATCAAGTTCGAACAGGGCCTCTATCAGGAATCTGTCGACCTGCTCGCCGCCATCCTTCCGGGTAACGCCAACTACTTCTACGCCCGTTACACCATGGGTATTGCTTACAGCCGTCTCGGCAAGTTCGACGAAGCTGAAAACTGCTTCCGCGACATTACCGAACAGCCGGTGTCCAACCAGTCTGAACGTGACTTGCAGGACGCTGCTAAGGTGAAACTCGGCCACATTTACTTCTCTGGCGAAAAGGCCGATATTCCGGCTGCCGCTCAGATGTATGGCCAGGTGCAGCCCGGTTCTCCGGTGTACGACGAAGCTATGCTCGGTATCGCATGGTCCTTCCTCAAGGTTAACAAACCGGACGAAGCCATCAAGCCGGCTCAGTGGATTATTAAGAATATGCCTGAATCCTTCCTCGTGTCTGAAGCATACCTCGTTCAGGGTTACTGCTACTTCATCAAGAAGGATTACAACAACGCTGTGAAGTCTCTTGAACAGGCTGAAAAGCGCACCGAACAGCCGGTTGTGACCGTTGCTGCTCGCGACAGTGCCCGTCAGGCTTTCGATGCCATGCAGGACGAATTCGACTCCGTGCAGGTCAAGGCACTTGATCTTGCTCGCCAGCTCCCGACTCCGCGTGTGCAGAGCAAGCGCGAAGCCTTGCAGCCGAGCTTCGACAAGGCTAACGCTGCTATCGAAGATTACGCCGCATTCACTCAGAAGGCTATTCAGAGTGACCGTTTCGAATCTAACCGTAAGCGTATTTTGGATGACGCTGGCTTTACCTTGGCAACCGTCAAGACTAAGATGGGTCAGGGTGCCGCAAGCTCTGAAGCCGCTCAGGAACTTGAAAGCCTGGATGACGAGTTAGACGATTTGGAATAAACAATGAATGAAGTTAGACCTGGCTTTTAAAAACCAGGTCTTCCCCTTTTTTATCTCAATAGGTGGAAAGAGAAAAATGAAAAAATTTTTGCTTGTTGGTGCAATCGTCTGCTCGCTCGTAGGCACCTCTTTTGCAGCGTCAGATCCTTGTAAAGACAAAGTCAATGAAGCCAAGAAATTGGCGGCCAAGTGTAAGGCCATGCCGAAGGGACCGGAAAAGACCCAGTGCGCAGGCTCCTACAAGGTTCTCAAGAACCAGGCCGAGCAGGCTTGCCGTTCCGGTGGCCTCGATGAAAAGGGCATGGAAGATGCCATTAGACAGTGGGAAAAGCAAGTAAACAACTGTAAGGGCAAGCAGAACAAGCGTTGCGCATCTGCTCTCCAGCAGTTGGGCCACTATCAGTTCCAGCTCGAAGAAAAGCACTTCCTCGATAAGAACGCCCAGTATGAAGAAGATGTAGCATGGTGCGCCGACCGCGATAACAAGCCGGCAAAGTGCGCCAACATCGATCAGCTCCCGAAGGCTGATCACCAGAAGTCCTTGGGTTACTTCCTCGAATATATCGACAAGTATCCGAAGGAAGACAAGACTCCGACCGTTATTTACCAGGCTGCTGCTGTGCAGGAAGCTAGTGGTGAAGACGAAAAGGCATACAAGCTCCGTATGCGCTTGGTCGAAAACTTCCCGGACAACGGTCTTGTGCCGAAGGCTTGGCTCCGTATTGCGGAATACCACTTCATGAACCGCAAGTTCCGTGACGCTATCAAGGCGTACAAGAAGGTGACCGGCTTCGAAACCCTTACGGGTAAGGAAGCTGCCCTTGCCATGTACCACTTGGCAGAATCTTACTACAACATTGCTGAATACGAAACTGCTGCAGTCAAGTACTATGAATACATCATCGGTGCTGACAAGGGTAAATATCCTGCTGACTTGCGCGCAGAAGCTATGGACTTCATGGCAGCCTCTTTCTCTGACCTTGAAGGTGGTGGTGTTGCCGAAGCTGAATCTTTCTTGAAGGACAAGAAGGTTCCGTTTAAGGATTCCGTGTACTATCGTATCGGTATGAAGAACAAGGACCACGACCGTAACGAAGAAGCCGTGCAGTCCTTCAAGCGCTTGATGAACATCAACCCGGATTACATCGACGCTCCTCTTGCTGATATTGCGATGATCGAAATCCTCATCATCCAGCAGAAGTTTGAAGAAGCTCAGCAGCATCGCTACACTGTGGTGAAGCGCTATGACCGTAACTCTTCTTGGTACAAGAAGAACCAGAAGTATCCGGAATCTGTGAAGAACGCAGAAACCGCTATCCGCGGCGCTATGCTCGACATTCCGCAGTATCACCATGCTCGCGCTGCCAAACTCACCAAAGAAGGTGACCTGGAAGCCGGTAAGAAGCAGTATGCAGAAGCCATCAAGGCTTACGAAGCATTCCTGAAGCGCTATGCCAAGGAACCGACTTGGGACGAATACAAGGTTCACATCAACCTCGCTCTCGTTTACCAGGAAATGGGCCAGTTTGCTAACGCTGCCAAGATGTTCAACTGGATCGTCGATACTGATACCACTCGCTACGGCCGTCGCCCGATGGGCTCCGAAGCTCTCCTGAAGAAGGAAGAAGCTGCATATAACGCCGTGCTCATGATGGACCAGTCTCGTGAAAACGCCAAGAAGAAAAAGTATGGCGACGATGCTGTGAAGGCTTACAAGTCTGAAGAAACCAAGGCTTACTTCGATCAGGTTAACAAGTACATGGCCAAGTTCGGCCAGAACAAGGAAGCTGCAGAACTTGCATACAACGCCGCTATCGTTCATTACGATGCCAAGCAGTTCAAGGTGGCTGTGGGCGTGCTCCGCAAGCTTAAGCAGGACTTCCCGAAGCATCAGTACATTTTGCTCATCAGCCGTATGCTTGCTCAGTCTCTCTTGGAATCTGGCTCTTACGACGAATCCCTCACCGAATTCGAATGGCTGTATAAGCAGTATACTCAGGTCAAGGAAACTCGTAATGACTCCATGGCCAAGGAAATCGAAAAGGCTATCGCTTACGTGCTCTTCCAGATGGCAGAACAGTCCGTTAAGCAGAACCAGTATCAGAAGGGTGCTGAAGCTTACCTCGCTCTCGTGAAGCGCTACCCGCTCATCGACATTGCTGACAAGGCCGTGTTCGAAGCCGGTGCCGCCTATGAAAAGGATCAGCAGTTCATCAAGGCTGCCGAAACCTTCATGATTCTCCCCAAGCAGTATGCTAAGTCTCCGCTCACCATCAAGGGTATCGTCCGTGCTGGTGACGCTCACAAGAAGGCTGCTAACCTGAAGAAGAACGATCAGAAGTACTTCGAACAGGAATACCGCGAAGCTGCTCAGACCTACTTGTTCATCACGAACAACTTCCCGCAGGATTCTATGGCCTTCATGGCTATCGGTTCTGCAGCTCAGGTCTACGACACCATCGCCGACAAGAAGGCTGCTGCTGTGACTTACGAAATTGCTTACAAGCGCTATCCGAAGGATGAACGTACTCCGGGTTACTTGTACAGCGCCTGCTTGAGCTACGATGAAGCCAAGATGACCGACGAAGCAATCCGCTGCTCTAAGGACCTCGTTCGCGACTACCCGAAGAGCTCTTACGCTCTCGACGCTGCGTTCAGCATCCCGATGGCATACGGCAATGCTAAGAAGTGGGAACTCGCTGCTTCTGAATATCACAGCTTCATCAAGGCCTACGGTAACGACGATAAGGAAAAGCTGATTGCTGCCTATATCGGTGCTGCTCGTGCCTACATGGAACTTAAGGAAGAAGAAAAGGCTGTTGAAGACTACCGCAAGACTCTCGAAGCTTACGACAAGTACGGTCTGCAGATCAAGAATGCTGACCCGGGTGTTCCGGCTGAAGCTGCCTTCTACCTCGGTGAACATGAATACCACAAGATGGACCCGTATGTCCTGAAGGGTAAGGAAAAGGAAAAGGCCAAGATTATCAAGCAGTTGGTCGATATCCTGCAGAAGGCTATGAGCCAGTACTCTAAGTCTGCAACCTACGCATCTGAACGCTGGACCTTCAAGGCCACCAACAAGATGGGTATGCTCTTCGTGACCATGGCTGCCAAGATCCGCGAACAGGAACTCAATGGCAAGAAGGAAGAAGAAAAGTTTGCTGAACGTATCGGTATCGTGCAGCAGCTCCCGAGCTACTATGAACAGGCTCGTCCGATCTTCCAGAAGAACATTGACCTTGCTCGTGACCAGGGCTTCTACAACCAGGATGTGATCGAAGCTGAAGAAGGCTACATTGAAATGTACTACCAGGGCTGCGCTGTGTTCGTCGAAGTGGCTGACGCTTTCGCTAACTCTCCGCTGCCGGACTCTGCTTCTATCGTGAAGGAATACGTTGAATACGAAGGCATGGCCAAGGAAGACGCCGTTGAAGCTGTCCATGAAGACTTGGAAGCTTACCGCGAAGAATTGACCAACCGTTCTAACGGTGCTAAGGAACTCGCTGTTCCGCAGTGCGCAACCGGTATTAAGGCTGCTGCTCACTACGGTATCGAAAACCAGTGGACCGAAAAGCTCTTCGAACTCCTCAAGACTCTCGATGAAAACAACGAGACCTTGAACACCAAGATCGAAAAGTTCGACCCGTCTACCTTGTTCTCTGACCCGGCTTACTTCAAGACCAAGGCTCGCTTGGAACAGATTGCTAAGTCCGAAGTCATGACTCCGGAAGAACAGATCACGACCTACCGTGAAATCATCAAGGATGCCAAGACTGAAAACGAAAAGTTGAAGGCTGAACTTGCTGACCTCCAGAAGCAACTCGCTGGTGGCTCTGCTTCTACTACTTCCTCTTCCATGAGCTCCATGGACGACGAACCGGAAGCTGCCGCTGAACCGGAAGCTGCTCCTGCCCCGAAGGCCAAGAAAAAGGCCTCCAAGAAGAAGGGCAAGAAAAAGTAGCGGTAAAAACAATTTTACGGGGAACCTAGTTCATAGGGTTCCCCTATTCTATAAGGGTAAAAATGGCGTTTTTTGAGTAGTAAACAAGATTTTACCGGCTCGACTACACAATTTTGCCCTAAAAAAGATTAAATATGAACAAAGATTTTTCAAAATAAACCAAAACACTCAATCAAGGAGTACTCTAATGTCTAAAATGCTTCAATCCTTCAGCCCGGAATCTGATGGTTACCAGTTCATGTGGATCATCCTCGTGGTGTTCATGATTGGCCTCGGCTTCTCTGTTGAACGCTTCCTTTACATCATGGTGAAGAGCGCTAAGGGCCGTAAGGATTTCTTGGCCAAGTTCGGCACTCACATTTCTGCTCAGCGCTATGATGAAGCTCTCAGCTATGCCAACGCAACCAAGCTCCCGATCGCTCGCGTGATGGCCGCAATCGTTGCTGCCCGTAACGGTGGTCGTGAAACCATGTCCGCTGCTTGCGACGCAGTGTTCCTGACCGAAGCTCCCCGTCTTACTCGTTATATCAGCATCATTCAGGTTATGGCTTCCATCTCCACGTTGCTTGGACTTATGGGCACCATTTACGGTCTGATCTACACCTTCGATGCTGTGGCTAACAAGCCGGCTGCTGAACGTGCTAAGGCCCTTTCCGATGGTATTGCTATCGCTATGGGTACTACGCTCCTTGGCCTTCTCTCCGCTGTGCCTCTTCTGGTCATCGTTGGCCTCCTCAACATGAACTCCGAACGCCTCATCCAGGAAATGGAAGAAAAGGGCCTCAAGATTATCAACTCCCTCGCTTAATCGAAGATAGAGAGATAATTTTAACGGAGTTATAAAACATGGCAAGACAACTTAAGAAACCAGCCAAGCCTGAAGAACCGGACCTGTTGCCGGCGATGGGCTTGTTCACTATCCTGATTCCTATGCTGTTGTCTATGACCGCCTTCTCCAAGCTTGCTATCGTTGAAATCAACATGCCGGAACGCAGCATGATGAATATGGACAACGATACGCCTCCGGAACCGGACCAGCAGGCTCTTAACCTCTCGCTCGCTATCACTGGTGATTACCTGGTGATCGGTGCCCGCGGTGGTTTCCAGCCGAACGTTTACTTCAAGGAAATGTGGACGTTCCGTTGCAAGTCCGATGCGCAGCTCATTACGTATGCGCCGGAAGATGTGAAGTCGGCCGTGGAAAGCGGTCATGGTCCCAAGTGCAAAGACGGATCCGAAATGGATAAAGAAAAGTATCTTTATGAAATCGAATCCATCGAACTCTGGGCCATCAACAAGGAATCCGAAGAAGACCCGGGCCGCGTGATTTGGGCCGTGTATTCTTCTCAGTCCGAAAATGTGCCTGACAGCGCATATGTGGACGGTAACAACGCATTCCTCGCTGCTCCTGGCGAAGGCGCTATGGGTCTGACCCCGCCGCCGATGCTCAAGAAGCCGAGCGCAGGCGCTGTGCTTGCAACCCTCACTCCGAACTCGGCTCGTACGCTGAAACCGGATGTGGCTGCAAAGAACATCATCTACCCGCTGTCTGCTTACGACTTGATCGCTAAGGACCTGATTCAGATCCATACGCAGTTCATTGACCTCGAAGACGTCGATAACATCATCATCGTTGCTAACGACGACACCCAGTTCGATAAGATCATTCAACTTATGGACCGTGCTAAAGAGGCCGGTTTCAGCAAGATCAACCTTGCTAAGCTGGGAGGTTAATAATGGCTAGAAAAACTCGTAAATTTAGCGAAGACGTACCTTTCTCTTTGACGTCCATGATGGACATGATGACCATTATTCTGGTGTTCATGATCAAGAACTTGGACGCTGAAGGTCAGCTTTTGACCCAGGCCGAAAACCTCATCCTTCCGGTGTCTACCTCTAAGGTGCAGCCGAAGGAAGTGGCTCTGACGGTCGTGGTCGATAACAACTACGTTGTGGTCGATAACGCAAAGATCGTTCCTACCGAAGACGTCTTGAAGCAAGAAGATCTTCTTGTGACCAAGGTGGACTCCGTTCTTAAGGAACGCCGCGCAACGGAACAGGAACACGCCCTGAAGATGGGTCTTCCTGCTGACGAAGCCGGTAACATCATTGTGCAGATCGACAAGAACATCCCTTACGATGCAATGTATAAGGTCATGGCTACTTGTGGCTTCTCTGGCTATACGCACATTGCATTCGCCGTTATGCAGAAGAACGGAGGGGAGGAATAATTATGGCTAAAAAGAATACTCCCGAAATGGATCCGTTAGTAGCGTCCCTGATGCCGGAATCCGACAAGAAGATGGGTGCTATTGCCGGTATCTCTTTAGTCGTAGCTTTGGCTATCTGCCTTTGGGCTTCCATGTACGAACAGGTGGTGGACGAAGTCGTGTTCGACGACTCTGCCGCTGCTGATCTTACTGCTTCTATGACCATCGATGAAAAGAAGGAAGAGAAGAAGGAAGAGAAGAAGAAGGAAGAACCCAAGAAGCCTCGTAAGAAGGCTGGTGGTGGTGGCAAGCCGCGTGGTAAGGGTCAGCCCAACGCTCCCCAGACTCGTGGTGTGCTTAAGCTCTTGACTGCTCAGACCAAGAATGCCTCTGCAGGCGCCTATGACCTCATGAAGAACCAGAAGTTCTCTAAGGACATCGACAAGGTGCTGAAGGACGTGGCTGGCCTCCAGACGACGGGTAAGACCGTTCTCGGTGGTCGTCGCGGTAAGGCTGATGGTGGCTTTAACGAAGGTTATGCCGAAGGTGGTTCCGGTGGTATCGGTGACGGCCTGGCTGGTCTTCTCGGCGGCGGTGGCGGTGGTATCGCTACCAAGGCTAAGGGCTCCATTAGGACTCCGTCTGAACGCGATATCGACATGGGTGCCGGTGGTGGATCTCGTTCCGCTGCAGACATCATGAAGGTTGTGCGTCAGCGTACTCCGGGTCTGCGCCACATCTACAACAAGTTCCTGAAGAAGAAACCGGGCTTCCAGGGTAAGGTTACCTTGAAGTTCACGATCGCTCCGGGTGGCGAAATCATCAGCATCTCCATTGCTTCTTCTACGACCGGTTACGGCGAATTTGACGGCGAAGTCAAGAACGCTGTGAGCCGCTGGAAGTTCAGCAAGGTGAAGTCTGGTAACACCACTGTTACGATCCCGTTCACCTTCTCCGAATAATTCGGCGAAAACTTGAAAAAAGACCGGACTACCAAGTCCGGCCTTTTTTGTATGTAAAGGCCTATTTCCTCCGCTTGGCCTTTTTGTATAAAAAATTTGGCTTTTGTTTAAAATTTTATTGCGTTTTTCATTTAATTAAACTAACTTTAAAGCAGAATTTTCCAAGGAGTTATCCTATGAATATAAGAACTGCTGCTGCCGTTGGTGCCGCTTTTGGTATTCTTGGCGTGGGTTCCGCTTTTGCAACCTTTGCTCGCGTTGAATCTATGGGTAAGAACACCACTTACATCATGGACGATGTAAGCATCTTTGACAACCCCGCAAACGCATCCCTTTACTCCAATTACTTGATCGGTGGTTTTGGTGCATACACCGACAACAATATGACTGCTGGCGGAAACGTTGACCCGCAGCATCCGACTTTCGGTGGTATTTTCTCTATTTCTTTCGGTGAAGACAACAATCCCGATCCGAAGTTCACGATCGGTGGTCTCTTTGGCCGCATTAACACCGAACTTGCCATGTACTTGCCCGATTACGTGCAGACCGGCAAGAACACTTACACGGTTGTTCCTGAAACCGTGACGAACTTTGACGGCTTCTTGGGCGGCACGTTCTCTAGCGGCGACGCTTGGGGCTTGCATGTTTACGTTGCTCACCAGGATGGTGGCGATGTGGACGAAAGCGGTACCTATCAGCCGGATAGCAAGGCTTATGCCTCTATCGTTCAGTTTGATGGTGGTGTGAACTTCCAGGTGGGTAGCGGAACTTCTTACGAAGCATCTGTCGGCCTTGCTCGTGTTCAGTACGGCCCGGAACGTCACAGCTTCTTCGATGATGGAGACTTCTCTTTCCTTGCTAAGGCTCGTGCCTTCTTCACTCTCGAAGCTATCGATGGTGAACTCGTGCCGGCAGTCTCCATGAAGCTCGCTCAGGCTCCTGGTATCGATGACAAGCGTGCTCAGGCTGGCATGGGTATCAATGTGGCCATGGACCGCGGTTTCTTCTGGCTCGGCCTTGACTTCATTTGGAACCAGCTGAAGTCTCATGACTGGGTTTACGACAAGACTGTAGATGACGGTGCATGGGTCTATGACTCTCGCAACGAAGACGATCCGAACTGGGACAAGCGTTCCGACATCGGTGGCAAGATCAGCTTCGGTATCGAACGTAACATTTGGTGGGACTGGTTCGTTATCCGCGTGGGTGGCCAGAAGTCCATTCTCTACACCGATTGCAGCGTGAACGAAAAGAACAAGTACACCGAAACACGCTATGGTCTTTGCAAGGACGACGGTACCTTCTTCACCACGAATCCGCTTGCTGACGGCACTGCCGACGATCACGTTGGATTCGGCTTCGGTATCAATATCGAAGAACGCCTGAAGATTGATGTGACCGTTGCTGAAGACTTGCTCTTCCGTAACCCGTTCCAGGGTGAAGGCCGCCTCTTCTCTAGAGTGGATGCTACCTACTCGTTCTAATTCATACAGATTTATTCGGACTTGAATACGAAGACGCCCCTTTCGATAGGGGCGTTTTTTGTTTATGCATTCTTTCTACATTATAGCTATGAAATTTTTCTCTATAGCTACTCTATTCCTTGCCGTTTTCCTGTTCGGTTGCGCCGAACCGACAGAACGCATTGAGAACAAATTAACTGATTATTTGCAGGATGACTTGAAGTTCATGGTGGCAGAGACTATGAAGGCTTCCAAAAGCCGCGAAGGGCTCCTGGATACTCCGTATTACCGCGTGAAGGACTTTAGGCTCTTTGATGGCGCCGAAGCCCGTATTTATGCGGCATACGCCGAGGTCGATTTCTTTATCTACAAAGACATCTCCATGCACGAAAAACGCAAGTATCGTTATGACGTGAACACCCGTGGCTGGGACCGCTACAAGAAGGAACTTAAATTCGGCAAGGACACGCTGAGATAGGACTCCGTTCACGGTATTGCAGATTTTAAATTTTTTTTTGCCTACGGCATTCTGCTATCGGACAACTTTTTTATATTTCTTTACGGAAGTTAAATCTTAAACAAGGATTGGATTTTGTTCGGCCTCTTTTCTTGCGATATCGGTATTGACCTTGGCACGGCGAATACGCTTGTTCATGTGGCGGGTCAGGGAATAGTCATCAATGAACCTACGGTTATTGCGGTGGACAGCAAAAATAACCGTGTTTCTGCTATCGGTTTCGAAGCAAAGAAAATGCTTGGCCGTACGCCTGGCGAAAGCCGTGCCGTGCGTCCGATGCGCGATGGCGTGATTGCCGATTTTGAACTGGTGGAAAACCTGCTGCAGACCTTTATTAAGCGCGTGCAGAAGTACCCGCTGTGGATGGTGAAACCCCGTGTGGTGGTCGGCGTTCCGAGTGGCATTACCGAAGTGGAAAAGCGTGCCGTGATCGATGCTGCTAAGCAGGCCGGTGCCAAGGAAGTCCACCTGGTGCATGAACCGATGGCTGCTGCTATTGGTATGGGCATCCCGGTTGAAGACCCCATTGGTAACATGGTGATCGATATTGGCGGTGGTACTTCCGATATCGCCGTAATCGCTTTGAATGGCACCGTTTGCAACGCCTCTGTGCGTGTGGGCGGTGATGAAATGGACGAAGCCATTGTTCGTTACCTGCGCACCATGTACAACCTTTGCGTGGGTGACAGCACTGCAGAACAAATCAAGATCCAGATTGGCTCTGCTAGCCCGCTGGAAGAAGAACTGACCATGGAAGTGAAGGGTCATGACTTCTTGGCTGGTATGCCGCGTACCACGACGATTAACAGTGCCGAAATTCGTGAAGCCTTGAATGAACCTGTGACCGCTATTATCGAAGCGGTAAAGCAGGCCTTGAGCATTACTCCGCCGGAACTCTCTGCCGATATTTTCGACAAGGGTATCATCATGACGGGTGGTGGTTCTCAGTTGCGCGGCTTCGACGAACGTATCCGTAAGGAAACGGGACTTTCGGTGAACGTGATTGATGAAGCTCTGACTTGCGTCTGCAAGGGTGCCGCTCGCATTCTCGAAGATTTGGACAAATACCGCCCGGTTTTGATAGCATCTTCGAACTAACACGATAGGGTTCGATGCTTAGGGCGATTCGCTTTATTGTCGACTTGTTTACACAAAGGCACGGTATTGTTGCCTTTGTGTTTTTCTTGGCACTAGGACTTCTGATGAGACAGGCTCCGAATCCAATCCGCGAGAGCATTGTTTCAACAGCGGTGTCGACGTTGTATTTTCCTGCGCAGCGTATTGTGTCTGCGGTTGGACATTTCAAGACGGTTGCTCTTGAAAATGAACAGCTGAAAGAAGAAAACGCGCGCCTGAGACAAGAAACGTATCATGCGCGTGAAGGCCTGCAAGAACTAGCTCGACTGCACACGCTAGTCCGGTTTGATGACAAGTGGGATTTCCCGATTGTGACGGCTCGTGTGGTTGGTCATAATCCTGGGCGATTTCTTACGACGATGGTGATTAACCGCGGTACGGAACATGGTGTGAAAGAAAACATGCCGGTGTTCTCGATGAATGGTCTTGTCGGAAAAATTTCGAAAGCGACCATGAGTCATTCCCGCGTTCAGTTGCTGGTTGACCCGAATCTTAAGTTGTCTGTAATGGACCGTCGCACTCGTGTGGTGGGATTCCTTGAATCGATGGATGGCCGCCGCCTGATGGCTATGGTTCCGACTCATGCCGGAATTCATGCGGGCGATACGCTTGTGACTTCGGGCCTTGGCGGTATTTTCCCGAAAGGAATTCCTGTGGGAACCGTGAGGGATGTTCGCAAGTCTGACCTCGATGTGATGCGCTTGATGGATGTTGAACCGTTCCAAGAATTTTCGATTCTTGAAGAAGTGTTTGTGATGGAAAAAGAACCTGATTGGATTATCAAGGAGTTGCTCGATGAATAATTTAGGGTGGCTTAAGGTTCTTGTGATGTTTATACTTGTATTCGCATTGCAAATGACAGTTGCGGAATGGCTTGGCTTTTTTGACATTTCGCCGGATTTTGTTGTGATTTTTATTGTGGCGGTAGCCATTAGAATGGGGCCTACTGCGGGCTGCCTGTGGGGCTTTGTTGCTGGCTTTACGCAAGATGTGTATGCGCCGGTAGAATGGCTTGGTGCAAATTCCATTTCGATGACGGTGCTTGGTTTTGCGGTTGGTCAGCTTGAAGAACGTTTCTTGTCGCTGAACTTGCCTGCTAAAGTGGGCGTTCTCGGCCTTGGCTTTTTTGTGTGCGACATGATTTACTTTGCGATTACAGGACTTTCTAAAGATGTCGTCACGAACCTGTTCTTGACAAAATCGCTGCCTGAATGCATTTATACGATGCTGATTGGTGGTATTTTCTTCTACTTGGATTTGGGCAAGAAGAACAAGAAGCATGCTTAAGGGAATGTCTGAAAACGAGACCCTGCAAAACAGGAACTGGAATGTATTGATTTACATGACCGGTGTTGTGGTCTTGTTTTTTATTCTTTTGATGCGCCTGTTTTCGTTGCAGTTTACCCATTACGATGAAAACCTGCAACGTTCTGAAAACAACCGTATTCGAAAGGTTGTCCTTGTGGCCGAACGCGGTTACATTTACGACCGCAATGGCGAAGTCCTGGTGCGTAACCGTCCTTCGTACCAGATTGCGCTTAGCTCCATTAACATGCCGCGCAAAAAGAGCGAGCGCGATTCCCTGTTCATGAAATTGCTTAGCATTAAAGATACTGCGGGAGAACGCTTGTTCGATTCGCTTTCGCTGGATACGGCGTTTCAGCGTTCCCGTTGGATTAAGAACAGGCCGATTCGCTTGCTTGAAGATGCTTCTGCAGAACAGGTGGCGATTATCGAAGAACGCTCCGAAGAACTGCCCGGCGTAATGACGGTAATCGAATCGCGTCGTGAATACCCTTACGGAACAATGGCTTCGCATGCGCTTGGGTACACGAGTGAAATTTCGGAAGAACAGCTCAAGTTGCCCGAATACGAAGGTTATACGCAGGGCGACCGAATTGGCCAAAAAGGGCTTGAACAGTTTTACGATAAGGAATTCCGCGGCGTAAACGGCATGAAGCTTGTGGAAGTGAATGCCTCTGGTCGTGAGGTGGGCACGGTCGACGGTGTCGAAGGCACAGAACCTGTGCCGGGATTGCGCTTGGTGTCGACCATCGATTTGCGCTTGCAGAAGGTTGCCGAAGAGGCAATTCCCGATTCTGCGAAGGGTGCGCTTGTCGCAATCGACCCGCGTAATGGTGAAATTCTGGCAATGGTTTCTTCGCCGAGATTGGATCCGAATATTTTCTCTTTGAAAAAGCGTGAGCGCAACAAGGGTTGGGCTCACGTGGCGCTCGATTCCATGAGGCCGCTTACAAACCGCGCTATTTCGGGAACATACCCGCCGGCATCTATTTTTAAATTGGTGACAGCTGGTGCTGGGCTAGAAAATGGAATCCTGACCGAGAACAAGTATTATTCCAAACCTTGTACGGGCGGTTACCAGTACGGGGCGCGCTACCAGAAATGTTGGGGTACGCATGGTAACTTGAATGTGGTGCACGCAATCCGTTTGAGTTGTGACGTGTTCTTTTACCAGGCCGGCCTTGATATCGATATGGCTCGTATCAATGAATTCGGCAGGCGCTTTGGCTTGGGCGAAAAGCCGCTCGGAGTGGATATCCCTGGCGAAAAGGCGGGGTGGCTTCCGGATTCAACGTCTTTCAATGAACGTAACAAGCGCTTGGGTTGGCGTTGGGCTCGTGGTTTGATTTTGAACTTGTCGATTGGCCAAGGGCAGATTGTGACGCCTTTACAGCAGGCAACCTTGATTGGTTCCTTGGCAACTGGAAAGGGCGTCTATAGACCTCACTTTATGAAGGAATTGCGTGATTTCCAGGGCAATGTGGTTCGTCGCTATGAGCCTGAAATTATTCGCCCGGGAAACATGAAACCCTACACGCATCGCATTTTGCTTGCGGCCATGGATTCCGTGGTGAACCATCCAGGCGGTACGGGTAAGCGCGGTGCTCTTCCGAATGTTCGCGTGGGTGCAAAGACGGGTTCTGGCGAATGGAAAAAAGGCGAAAAGACTCACGCTTGGTATGCTGCCGTTGCTCCGCTTTATGCTCCGGAAATCGCTGTGGCTGTTATTATGGAAGCCGCTGGTGGTGGCGGTGCCGTGTCGGGCCCGATCGCTAAAAAAGTGTTGGAAGCCTATTTTGAAAACAAGGCGAAGGAAGAGGAGGGCGTAAAGTGAAGTCCGGACGATTCCTGGACCAGTCACTCAAATTTGACTGGTTGTTCATTGTACTGACGCTTGCGTTGATGACCTGCGGTGTCTCGCTTGTTTATTCGGCGACGGTAAACGAGGAAGTCATAACATTCGATTCCTTCTGGTTCAAGCAGATTGTGTACTTTATTTTTGGCAGCGTGTTTGCGGGTGCCCTTATCTTTGTGCGCATTGACTGGTTGAAACGGGCGGCGTTCCCGCTATATGCGGTAGCCCTTATTTTGCTTGTGGTGGTGCTCTTTTTTGCGGGCGATGTGGTAAAAGGCGCTGGCCGTTGGATTGACCTTGGCGTGTTCAAACTGCAGCCTTCTGAATTTGCAAAGATTGCGTATCTCTTGACGTTCTCTTATTGGCTTTCGAAGCATCCGGTAAGTTTGTTCAAGATGAAAACCTTCGTGGTGCCGTTTTTCTTGTTCATTGTTCCGTTCGCATTAGTGCTTAAGCAGCCAGACTTGAGTACGGCACTTGTGTTTATTGCGGTAACGATGGTGGGATTCTTTTTTGCTGGCCTTACGCTTACCGACATGTTCCTGATTGTAAGCCCGGTGTTTTCGGTGCTGTTCTCGCATTCGCAAGAACTCTTGTTCGAATTCCTTTGGGGAATTTTGATTTGCGTGGTGGTGTTCGCTCTTTTCCGCCGTAGACTTCCTAAGGTATTGTCGGCCATTTTCTTGATGGCTAACATTTTTGCCGGCTACGCAAGTACGATGGCTTGGAACATGTTGGAACCTCACCAGCAAAAGCGCGTGAACACCTTCCTGGATCCGATGAGTGACCCCTTGGGCGATGGTTACCAGGTGCTGCAGTCGCTTACTGCAATCGGTTCGGGCGGCTTAACCGGCAAGGGCTTTGGAAACGGAACGCAAACGAATCTTGCCTTCTTGCCTGAAGAACATACGGACTTTATTTTTAGCGTGCTTGGCGAACAGTTCGGTTTTCTTGGTTGCGCTTTCATTTTGTGCCTTTATGCCCTGTTCCTGTGGCGTGCGACCTCGATTAGCAAGCAGTCGTCGGACCCGTTCGTGACGCTGATGGTCATGGGGGCGTCTACGATTTTCCTGTTCCACATTATGGTGAATATTGCGATGACGATTGGCCTTATGCCGGTGACAGGGCTTCCCTTGCCGTTCCTATCTTATGGCGGATCGTTTGCGCTTACCTGTATGGTGCTGGTCGGATTCTTGCTTTGCCTGCGATTCCAGGCACGAAGAAGATAGTTCTGTTTGCCCCCAAAATTTAGGGGCAGATTTTCACACTTTTTGCAAAGCTGGCGTATATATACAAGGAGCTTCTTTGGCTCCGAGGAGTTTATATGCGCTGGATTGAACGTGTAGAACGATTTGTCTTTGGGGCGGAATGTCTTGGGTGTGGAAATCCTTCGGGAAAACTTGATCCATGGCTTTGCCCTGAATGCGTAAAAGAATTGGAGCGTGAGTCGAGGATTGATGTTAACCCTGGGCCCGAGGCTTACAGTTTATACCCGATGCGGCCTTTGACGCGTAAACTTGTTCATGCGTTAAAGTATAGGGGCATTTCGGGAATGGCGACCTATTTGGTAAAACATTCGGCGTCGGTACGGTGCGGGGCGGTGGCCGAGGATTTCGCGATGCTACCTAAACCTTTGTTCTTTGTGCCGGTTCCCCTTCACCGGGCAAGATTCCGGGAACGCGGCTATAATCAGGCTGAAAAAATTGCGGCGGCGCTTTCGCTTGCGTTTGGAGGGAAGGTTTGCCGTTGGCTTAAAAGAAAGACCTTCGTCGTGTCTCAGACTAAACTTTCAAAAGAACAGCGAGAACGTAATGTGGCCTACGCTTTTGAATGCGTGCTCAAAAATGTGCCAGCGACGGGAACGGTTGTGCTGGTAGATGACGTGTTTACGACAGGGGCGACGACTTCGGCATGTCTTGCTGCTTTCGGACGGGATTTCCCGCTGCCGATTAAGGTTTGCACGTTGCTTTATGACGAGCCTGCCTCGGCAGCGGCGGACTATGCGGCAGACAATCGCGTTGAATGGGAAGTGAAATAAAAAAAACTCCTATGAAGGAGTTTTTAGCGGAGGAAGAGGGACTCGAACCCCCAAGCCTTACGGCGGCGGTTTTCAAGACCGCTGACTTACCAATTAGCCTATTCCTCCAAGGCTTTCCAAGGATAGAAAAATTCGCCTAATTCTGTCAATAAAAGTTGAGAATAATGCGAAGTTTATTTAAATTTTACAATGTATGACGGAACTGGACGAAAAACAGGCAGTAGAGTCCCAAAGAATATTGGATCTATTGTTCGCTTACATGCCGAAGATTGCGGCAGAGCGAAAAATGGATGGCTTGCTTATTCTGATGGCTGACCTGGGTCGCTCGATTGTATCGGCGGACCGGTGCTCCCTGTGGCTTGTCGATAATGACCGTGGTGAATTGTGGACAAAGGTTGCTCATGGCGTAAGCGAACTTCGCATTCCTAAAGATGCAGGCTTTGTTGGCTATTCCGTAAGGACTGGCGAACCGCTTTTAATCAAAGATGCTTACCAAGACCCGAGGTTCGACCATAGGAGCGATGAAAAGACTCATTATCGAACAACGTCTGTGATGACGGTTCCGCTCATGGATTCTGCCGGAAACGTAATGGGTGTGTTCCAGGCTATTAACAAGCAAGGTCAGAACGAATTGGGCGAAGCGGCTGTATTCTCGGTCCAAGATTTGGAACGCCTTCGCTTGACGGCTGTGTATTCGGCTAAGACTGTCGAATCGGCCATGTTGAACATGGAACTGGAAGCGACTCAGCAGGAAATTATCCATATCTTGGGTGAAGTTTCTGAATATCGTAGCGAAGAAACGGGCGACCACATTCAACGTGTCGCTGAGATTTCCGGCATATTGGCGAGGTATTTCGGCCTTCCGGACAAAGAAGTGGAACGCATTCGCCTTGCCGCCCCGATGCATGATTTGGGCAAGGTCGGTATTCCTGATGCCATATTGAACAAGCCGGGTCGGTTTACCGAAGAAGAATATACCGTCATGAAGAAGCATTCCGAAATCGGATACAACATGCTTTGCGGCTCCAAGCGCAAACTGTTGCGCTTTGCGGCATCGATTGCCCGTTCGCATCATGAACGTTGGGATGGCCATGGCTATCCAGATGGCATTGCTGGCGAAGATATTCCGCTTGCAGGCCGTATTTGCTCTGTTGCCGACGTTCTGGATGCTCTTTCTAGCCCGCGTTGCTACAAGCAGCCTTGGCCCGAAGACAAAGTGAAGGCTGAATTCTTGAAACAGCGTGGCAGCCAGTTCCAACCGGAACTTGTAGATGTCCTGATGGAACATTGGGATGAAATCTACAGCCTCTACCGCCACGACCCCAATTAAAATTTTTTTAACACCGTGCTTTTGAAAAGCTAGTTTTGTAAAAGAAAAGAAAAAGACCTCGATAAAATCGAGGTCTTTTTTCGTGGCACCGGTCAGAGTTGAACTGACGACACGCGGATTTTCAGTCCGCTGCTCTACCAACTGAGCTACAGCGCCGACTTGGTAGGCCAAATATAGAACACTTTGTGAGCCCTGTCAAGGGTAAATAGAATATTACTGATATTTTTCCCTTTTTTTTGAATAATCTTCTAAATTTAGTAGCTGGGTGCTAAAGAATATGACTCTGGAATTTGGGATTTCCGAGCAACGTTTTATCATAGGGTAGCAGTGTGTACGTATTCAACAAGATAAAAGGCCTTGCTTTCATTGGCGGACTCGGTTTGGTTTTCTCGGGCTTCGTTGCCTGTATGGAAGATTCCACTTCAAACAAAAATTCCGATGAACCCCTTCCTGTAAGGGTTGATACCGTGGTTCATGTTGATTCGGTTACCGGTGATACGGTTACGACAATTGTAGAAACTCCGGGGCATAAGGATACTGTCCGTACGATTGACCCGGTTACGGGTGATACGTTATGGAAGATCGACACCGTTTATGTGCCTGCTGATACGACTGTTGAATGGGTCGGAAACTCTGCGTTGAGAATTACCGAAGTTTCCCCTGTGAATTTGACTTGGCTCGATGAAAATGGTGATGATCCGGGTTGGATTGAAATTTACAATGCCGGAGATGTTGCTGCAAACCTTAAAGGCTATGCTCTTGTTGAAAGTCGTGAAAAGCCGCGCAAGTGGGTCTTTGGTGATGAACTGATTGCGGCCAAGTCTTTCCGCACGGTATTCTGCGACAAGAATAACATTGCTGCTGTGGCACCTTCGGATGATTCCACGATATACAAACTTCGTACCCATACAAACTGGAAACTCAATAGGAGCGGTGGAACGGTTTACTTAATTGACCAGTATTATTCCATCCGTGACTCGGTTGCATATCCGGAACTTTCTACGGGCATGAGCTGGGGCATTGTTGACGGTGGTGTGTGGAAGTACTTTGAAGATCCGACTCCCGAAAAGCCGAATACGGAAGCCGTCGCCTACGATGGCGTTGCTCCCAAGATTTCGTTTGATAAGAAGGGCGGCTTCTACAATGAACCTGTGACCTTGAAGGCTCCGAATGTTCCGGAAGGTGTTTCTGTTCGTTGCACGAAGGACGGCTCTATTCCGACCAAGTCTTCTGAAGCATTCAAGTCTGACATGAAGATTGAAAATAGTACGGTTCTCCGTTGTGCTGCATTCAAGGAAGGTCTCCTTTCTAAGGAAGTGGTCACCAACACCTACTTTGTCGGTGAAATGGCAAAAATGCCTGTGGTGGCTGTGAGCGTGGATCCGGACTTCTTTGAAAAGTACTACAAGAAGACAAATGGTGGAGAACCGGATATGGATCACGACCAGATGTATGCTCCGAATGAATCTTATCCGAACGATTCCGGTGAACTTCCGGTTCATGTGGAATACTTTGAAAACGGATCCAACAGCAAGGAAAGGGCCTGGGAAGCCGATGGCGGAATTTCCTTGATGGGTGGCTGGAGCCGCATGGAACGCAAGAAGTCTGTCGCTATTGTGATGAAAGAAGAATACGGTGGAACCTGGCTGAAGTATCCTTTGTTCGAAACGCGTAAGGGCGTGAACGACAAGTACAAGGGCTTTAACCTGCGTAACAACGGTAACCGTTTCGTGAGCGATTACTTTGCTGATGCTGTGGGTGGTGCTATTCTTGAAGGCAGCGGTGTTGATTACCAGCGTAGCCGCCAGGTGGTGGTATTCTATAACGGTAAGTACTACGGCATTCACGATATGCGCGAACGCTTTAACAAGAACTTTGTTGAAACAAATTACGGAATCGATGCTTCTTCTGTTACGTTCCTCAAGCATTTGGGTGTAAAGGTCGAAGCTAGCAACGGTACCCCTGACGAATATATCGCCATGCTGGAATATGCCGCAGACCACGACTTTGCTGCAGATAACGATGCTTACAACTACATGACGACGCTCATGGATATGGGCAACTTTGCCAACTACATGCTCGCCGAAATGTACGTTCACAATGGTGACTGGCCGAACAACAACGTTCGCGTTTGGAAGGCCCCGGATTCTCCGCTTTGGAAGTTCATGGTTTATGACCTTGACCATGGCTTTGATTGGGAATGGGGTGTCGAAGGTTTTGGCAAGCACGAAAATATGTTCCAATGGGTTAAGCAGGGTGGACGTTCTAACGGTTCTTGCTACACAAGTAGCAGCACTAAGTTCACTGGAGACAAGGCTCATTGCTTCCATGTCCTTTACACTCGCTTGATTGAAAACGCCTATTTCAAACGCCTGTTCTTGAACCATGCTGCCGTAATGCTGAATACTTTCTTGAATGCTAAGAACGTTGAGAAAAATAGAGCGTTCCTTGCTGGCATGCTCAATCAAGCGGATATTGATAGAGATATGGAAGTAGAAGCATACAAAGAAAGAAGATCCACTTATGGACATTTTGATGCGAAGGGCGAAAGGCTTACTACTTGGGCGGAAAGCCGCGATTCGGAATTCCTGTCTGAAATTCAGGAAGAATTCGGCGTGGGTAGCCTAGTTTCTGTTACGATTACGGCTACGGAAGGTAAAGGCTCTGTCCTTATGGATGGCATGGTCCTCCCGAGTGCTAGTTACAAGGCTAAGTTCTTTGCCGGAAATACAATGGAGCTGACTGCTATTCCTGCTGCCGGTGCCGTATTTGGTGGCTGGACGGGTTGCGAACCTGTGCCTAACGTACCGGAAAAGTGTATTGCAACGGTTGCTGAAGGAGCTTCTGTAACGGCAACGTTCAAATAATAGCGCTTTGTAAGTTTTTGGAAAGGAACCTGTGGCTTGATAGCCGGGTTCCTTTTTCTATATTTGGCGTCATGCGAAGCCCTGTGCGCAAGATGTTTGACGAAATTGCCAACCGCTATGATTTTTTAAATCATACGCTCAGTTGCTTTCAGGACATCTTGTGGCGCCGCAGTTGCTGTCGCGAACTGAAACGGCAAAACCCCGGCAAACGTCTGCTAGACTTGTGTGGGGGCACGGGCGATTTTGCGGTTACTTACGAAAAATTCAATGGCAAGCCAGATGTCGCCGTTTTGGGCGACTTTTCGTTTGGTATGCTGAAGGGTGCTGCAGGCAAGAAAATGACAGCGGTTCCCTTGCAGCTCGATGCCATGAAAATGCCTTTTGGTGATGCCTCGTTCGATGTGGTGTTGAACGGCTTTGGAATGCGAAACTTGCCCGATGCCGAAGGTGGCTTGAAGGAATCTGCCCGTGTGCTCTCAAATGGGGGGTACTTGCAGGTATTGGAATTTTTTTCTCCGAGAAACGCATTCAACAAGTTTTTCTACAAGAGACTTGCACCGCTTTTTATTCCGGTGCTGGGAGCCTTTTTTAGCAAGCGGGAAGCTTACGAATATTTGGTGAATTCTGTGCTTCGTTTTTTGCCGGTCAAGGATTTTGTCGCAATGGCGGAATCGAACGGCTTTGAACTGGTGCACGTGAAGCCGTGCTTTTTCGGGGTGGCCTACCGCGTATTATTGAGGAGACGAACATGAGGTTCATTTTGGGGGTAACCGGTGCAAGCGGCGCCATTTACGCGACAAGGACCGCAATGCATTTAAAACGTTTAGGACACCATGTGACCGCTTTGGTGACGCCGCCGGGTAGGGGAGTCGTTGCCTACGAAGGTCAGGACGAACTGTTCGATTACGTGGATGATGCTCCTGACGTGAAGAACTTCTTTGCCGAATGTGCAAGCGGTTCTGCCGATTATGCGGGTATGGCTGTGGTTCCGTGCTCCATGGGTACGATTGGTCGCATTGCTGGTGGAACGTCTGACAATTTGCTGATTCGCGCAGCCGATGTTTGCCTCAAGGAACGCCGCCCTTTGGTTGTGGTGCCGCGCGAAACCCCCTACAACTTGATCCACTTGGATAACATGACCCGTTTGACTCGTCAAGGCGGGATTGTGATTCCGGCGTCGCCTCATTTTTATGACCACCCGAAGACAATCGAAGAATTGGTGGATACCGTAGTCGCGAAAATCCTGATGCACTTGGGTGCAATGAGGGACGCTGCCGACATTGTGAAGCCTTGGAAGGGAATCTCGATACCTAAAGTGGTAAAACAGAAAACGCCTTCTGTGAAGCACTTGGCCAAGGTGAGAGCTAAAAAGAAATAAGTATGCTTAAAAAGGTTCTTGAATTCGGCCACATGGTGCGCTTTAGTCATTCGCTTTTCGCGATGCCTTTTGCGATTGGCTCCATGTGGGTCGCGGCAAACGGTTTTCGCGGCATGGCTGCCGCGGAGGCGGTCAAGATGATTGCGCTTATTGTGGGCTGTATGGTGACCGCCCGTAACAGCGCCATGAGTTTCAACCGCATTGCCGACGCCGATATCGATGCCAAGAACCCGCGTACTGCAAAGCGTCACCTGCCTGCAGGGCGCCTGAGCAAGGCGTCGGTGATTGCCTTCCTTGCCGTAAACGGAGTGCTTTTCGTGCTGTTTGCGGCGCTGTTACAACCGCTTGCCGGTCTGCTGGCGTTACCGGTGTGGCTCTTGCTGCTTTCTTATTCTTACTGGAAACGCTTTAGCTGGCTTTGTCATTGGTTCTTGGGGTTTGCGATTGGCATGAGCCCACTTGGAGCCTGGATAGCCATTCGCGGCGAATTTGCTGTATTCCCGATTTTCTTGCTTGTGATTCTAATGCTCTGGATGGGCGGCTTTGATATTATTTATGCGACTCAGGACGAAGAAATTGATCGCCAGATGGGCCTACATTCGGTGCCTGCCCGTTTTGGCCGTAAACGCGCCTTGCAGATTGCTTTCTGGAGCCATGTGGCTATGCTTGCCTTGTGTGTGGCTTTCGGCGTGTTCTGGGGCATGGGAATCCCCTGGTGGGTGGTAACGGGACTCATGACCGCTGCAATCCTCTACATCCATTTATTCCGCAAATCCGATGACCTCGATGCCATGAACCGCGACTTCTTTTTGGCGAATGTCGCTATCAGCGTATTGGTGATGGCGGGGCTCATCGTGTGGATTTGCATGGGAGGCGATGTCAATGCCCTTTACTAACGGTCCGTTCAAGAAGCCCTTCACCATCGAAGACAAAATCCAGATGTTCGACCGCATGGGCGCTACCGCCGCCGTAATTGCGCTGATCATTATTATGCTCATTGAGTCGGGACATGTGGGCGAGTACAAGAACCTTGCCGACATGGGCCTTACAGCGATGATCGTGGTGCTTGCCGTTTCTCTGGTCGGCAGCCTCTTCTATAAGACAAGAAGAAAGTAAGGCTGAAAAGAATCGCTGATTAAATTTCTAAGTCGGCGGAGTAGACGGTTTCGATAGTGCCGTCGTCGCATTTGAACAACAGGCTTCCATCATCTTGCATGTCAAGAATGGAGCCTGTTTTTTTGATGGCGCCTGAGCCGCTGTCGCGATTTTCGTCGGTGCAGTGATTGTTGACGATAATGGTGCCCCGTGCGCCGATGAACTGGTCCATGCGCTTCCAGGCGGCAACCCACGGGCGAATCCCGAAGGCTCGGAACTGCCCAATCGCGCGTTCCAGATTTGCAATGAGCATTTGCAAGAGTCTTTCGCGATTGATGTTTTGACCGCAGATGTCTTTCAGTGTTGTGACCGCGCGGCCCAGGTAGGCGTAATCTAGCGGACTGCTGTTTACGTTGATGCCCACTCCCATGCTGACCGCTGGCTTCCTTAAGTCATGCTGACGCAGGTCAGCATCGGCTTTTTGTGTCGGAACCATAACGATCTCCGCCAGAATTCCGCAGAACTTGCTTTTCCCGCACAGAATATCGTTCGGCCATTTGACGGTGACTTTCCCGATGTTCTTGTTCCCGCGGCCTTGCGCGTTGGATTCGTCTTGCAGGCTTTTGAATACTTCGGCAAAGGTAAGCGCTGCTACCTGCGTGATTTGCGGGGCAGATGCAAGCGGGATTCCGTCGAGTGGAATCAGAATGTTGAAGTAAAGGTTTAATCCGGCGGGCGATGCCCACGTGCGCTCATGACGGCCGCGCCCGGCTGTTTGCGTGTCGGCGACAAATAAGGTGCCGGGCGCAATTTCGCCTGCGGAGGCTCGGGCCTTCATTAGGCTATGCGTGCTTTCGAGGCTGTCAAAAAGAAATGCGGGCGAATTTCCGAAACCGCTGAGTTTCCAATCGCAGAAAGATTTTTCGAGGGAAAACATCTACTGGTCTTTCTGCTGGTCCTCAAGCATCTTGAGGGCTTCTTCGGGGAAGACGGCGAAGTATTCCTTCTTCTTGTCTTCGAAGAGCTGTAGCAGGCGTTCCTGTTCGAACTGCTCGCGGTCGATGTTCTGCATAAAGAATTCATCGCGAGCGAAATCGCGGGTGGTCATCTGCTTCTTGATGTCTTCGGAAAGATCGACTTCGTCCCAAAGAATGTAGTACGACCCGACTAGGCCGTCGGCGAAAATGTCCACGTTCAAGGTGACGGAATTGCTCTTGGTCGAGTCAACCAGTTGCACCTTGGTGTCACGCTTTTCAGGGCGGAACACTTCTACGTCGTTCACGGGTTTATCCAAATCCTGTGCCCAGCAGAAAGCTGCTGCGCATAACAGGAACATTACCTTATGTTTGAACGACAAAATCATAGCTACAATATACAATGAAAAAGCCCCAAATAAAAGGGGCTAACAAAAAAGCGTGATGGAAAATACGGCTGTTTTTGAGCAAATTGCTATACGACGCCGTACTGTTTCCACTTGCCGCCACGCCAGCGGATATAATTCACGATAGAACGGTAGAATTCGTCGGCGGCCATGCCGAGCCAAATACCCACGAGACCGAGATCTAGACCGAAGGCGAGCAGGAGGGCGGTACCCAGGCCGCAGGTCCACATCATGGCAGAACCTACGATGGCGGGGAACTTGGAATCGCCCGACGCGCGGAGGGCCGAGGTGATGACCATGTTTGCGGCCTTGAACGGCTGCAGAATCACGTCGCACCACAGGCAGAGCTTGCCCAGGCGGATGACTTCGGGGTCGCTGGTGTAGAACGAAAGCAACTGGGTCCCAAAGAGGGCAACGATGATTGCCACAATGAGCCCGCTTGCGCTACCGGCAATCAGGCTTTGGTGCAGTCGGCGGTTCGCCTTGTCAAAGTCGTGGGCGCCCACAAGGTGAGCCACGAGAATCTGGTTTCCGCTACTCAAACCCACGCTCAAAATGACTGCGAGCATGGCGAAGTTTGCACTAAAGATGCGGGCGGTCATGGCAATAATGCCCAAGTGCACCACAATCGCTGTCAGCACCACCTGGAAAATCTGGAAACTTACGGGCTCGACCGCGGCCGGAAATCCGATGCGAATCCAGTCGGGCAGAATCACGCGGGAACGTTTGAAGTCGGTTCGGCGAATCTTGTGGTGGACCTTGATTCGCAAAATCAGGAACAGAATGCTTGCGGCAATCAGCCAAGAAAGCATGGTGGCAAGCGCCACGCCCTTCACGCCCATCTGCGGGAACCCGAGATAGCCGTTCAGGAAGATGACGTTCATGATGGCGTTCGAAATAATCGTGATGAAGTTTCCGAGCAGGTTCCATACGGTAAGACCGTGGGTCGCAATCAAAGACGTGAGACAGGATTGCAGGGCGCGGAACGCAAAACCGATAGAGACAATATGCAGAAAGTCGCGGGCGTGGTGGGCGGCCTCGCCTGTAAGCCCCATCCAGCTTACAATCTGGTTGTTTAGGGGGATTATAACCAGTGTGATTGCAACGCCTAACAAGAGGCTACCCAACAACACCATAGTTTGGGTGGTGCCAGCTTGCCTGGGGCGTTCTGCCCCAATGAACTGCGAGGCGATGCTCGCCCCTGCTTGGGCGAAGGCGTTAATAGCCATAAAGAGTGCGCCCAGCACAGGCATAAGTGCCCCCACGCCCGCTGCCGCCGATTCCGACGTACGCGACAAGAACCAGCTGTCCATCATGGGTTGGCACGTGGCGATACCGAAGGTAATGAATAGCGGCCACGAAAGGCTTAAAAGGGATCTGTCCTTGACTTGCACTTGCATACGCCGCCAATTGTAGAAATGCCCCAGCCTAAAGGCTAGGGCTTGAAAATTTTTTTTGTATACAACTGTATCTGGTGAATCACTTTTTAGGGTGATTTTGCCGGATTTTACTCTCCGCGGTTCTTGGCGGCAACGTCCTTGTACTTGTTGTGGTCGGCCAAGTTGGAGCTAAAGAAATGCGTCATGGAACCGTCGTCTTTTGCAACAAAGTAAAGGGCGTCGGTCGTGGCCGGGAACAGCGCAGCCTCAATCGCCTTGCGGCCTGGATTCGAAATGGGACCCGGCATTAAACCCTTGAATTTGCGGGTGTTGTAGGGGCTATTGCTATTGAGCTGGCTCTTGTAAATCGGGCCGGTCAGGTTCCTGAAAATGAACCGCACCGTGGGGTCTGCCCCGAGCGGCATACCGATGCGTAAACGGTTATGGAATACGCCTGCAATCAGCGGACGTTCTTCGGGAATGCCGGTTTCTTCTTCGACCACGCTTGCAAGCGTCAGCACCTTGTGCCAGCTGCCAAGAGTCTTCCACATAGAGCCCGGACGCTTTTCCATTTCGTCGCGGACCTTGAGGTTTGCGGCCACCATGTGCTTCAGGATTGTCTCTTCGTCGGCGTCAATCGGGAAGGGGTAGGTGTCGGGGAGCAGGTAGCCTTCCAGGGAGTTTGCTTCGACTCCGAGCGAGCGGGCGAACTTCGGGTCTTGGACGAGCTTGTTCCAGCGGTTCTCGTTAAAGTCAGGGTAAGCCTTCTTTAAATAGGCCGGGATTTCCCACGAGGCGCGGCCTTCGGGAATGGTTACGCGGCGTACGGCAACCTTGCCGCTTTCAATAATGGCGAGCACCTGCGGTAGCGTAAGGCCAGCCGGGATTTCGAACCAGCCTGCCTTGAGGTTCGGGTTCAACCTTTTCATGGTCAACCGGAAGGCGAGGTCGTCGCTCCAAATTCCGTTCTGTTTTAGAATCTGGAAAACCTTTGCGGGGGAGCTCCCCTTGGGGACCTCGATGAGGGCTGTTTCGGTGTTTTTTGCCAGCTCACCCATCCTGGACTTGAGGTTTACGGTCAAAAAAGTGCCCAAAAGTGCCAAAATGATGGCCAAAATAAGTAAAATCTTCTTCATATCGCAAAAATTTAAAAGAAAATCTGACGAAAGTCAAAAATAAAAGGTATATTCGTACTTGCATTGTCAAGTTTTTAACCTGTTTCTGAGGAAAGATATGAAAAAGGTGCTCTTAATTGCTCTTGCTCTGATGGTTAGCGTTTCTTTCGCTGCCGGCAAGAAGGTTAAATCTAAGCTGGGTGACGTGGACCTGACCAAGGAAAAAGATGGTGGTTCTGTCGTTTGTACCGCAGGCTTTAATGATGAACTGACGATCCTTAAGGACGGCGAAACGGAAGTGCTCGTGAAAGGTCCTTGCGGACAGGGCTGGGTTCAGAAGTCCAAGATTGAATACGTTGCACAGGCTGCTGGTGACAAGTCCATGAAACTCGATCAGGTGGACGTGGTCGGCTGGCTCGATAACCCGAGCGCCGTGTTCGTGTTGGAAAACGATGACCTCGACCTCGACGGTGTGAACATCGACCGTGACTTCAAGGAATACTTGCAGCACACGATGGACCGCGAACAGATGGAAATGCACAACAACGAAAACTAATTCGTTTTCTGTCGCAAACGCGTTTGGTTCCCCTGCAGTACGCAGGGGTTCTTTTTTTGTGGGGTTCATTGTTCCGCATTTGGCGTGGTTAGTCTACGTGTGTAAACATTATCAATTTGTTATGTGCTTTCAATCACGTGGAAAATGAGTTCTGAAAAGCTAAATTTACACACATGAAAATTTCTAGAATCGTTAATCTTTTTGGCCTTACGGTGCTTGCCGCAGGGTTTATTTCTATTTCTTCTGCTGCCGTTACTCCGACCCGCGTTGGCCCGGTGAGCCAATACGGCCAGCTGCAGGCTGGTAAGAATTCGGATGGTCACGGTCGTATCTATGGCAGTTGCAAGGGTGTGACCGCCGGGAACGAAGTTGCTGTGCAGGGCATGAGTCTCTTCTGGAGCATGGCTAGCGGTAATGAAGGTCCGGCTTATTGGAACGGTGCAACGATTTCGGGACTTGTTGAAAAACAAAATATCCAATTGATTCGTGGTCCTGTCGGTGTTGATGGCGACTGGCAAAATGGAAACGGAAACTATTTTACGAATACGAATTTCCATAGGAATTTAATGGATTCGGTGGTAACGGCCGCCATTAAAAACGATATCTATGTGATTATTGATTTCCATAGTCATTGTGCAGAACAGATTACGAGTAACGCACAGTCGTTCTTTAGCTATATGGCTGAAAAATGGGGCGGCTATGACAATGTGATTTTCGAAATCTACAATGAGCCCAAGAACAATTGTTCTGACAGCTGGTTTGACCTGAGCGGAGCACAAAACTACTGGAAAGAAAAAATTGTCCCGTATGCAAAAACGATTATCAAAACCATTCGCACTTATTCCGACAACCTGATTGTGGTGGGAACTCCATACTATGATCAGTATACAAATGCGGCTCTTGTTGAACCGCTCAATGATGCTAATGTGGCATATTCGTTCCACTACTATGCGGGTGATGACCCGTATCGTCACAAGACTGATGACCAGGGTGCTAGAGCCGAAAAGGCGATGCAAGGCGGACTTTCTGTCTTCGTGACCGAATGGGGTAATTCTGCGCCGAGCGGCGATGGTGGTTTTAATAAAGATTATAGCAGCACTTGGTATCAGTGGATGACCAAAAATCAGCTGTCAGGTGCAAACTGGTCTGTATCGAATAAGAATGAAACTGCTTCCTATTTTAGTGGTGGCGCTTGGAATTATTCGGAAAGCGGTAAATGGGTAAATGAAAATGTCTTTGCTCCGATTCGTAATCAGGTGTATACTGCCTGCTCTGCAACGCCTGCGTCATCTAGCTCCAGCGTAGCCTCTTCTTCCAGTTCTGTTCCGTCTAGCTCTAGTGTGAAGCGCGTGACCGTCTTTGAACTCACTAGTGGTAATGCGAACCAGACCGTTATTGCTGGCGATTCTATTAATCCAATTGTCTATCGCTTTAACGACAATGTGGTTGGTCTTAAATTGTCTGGCCTTCCGAAAGGCTTTGGTAGCGTACTTGATACGAGTGCTAGAACGTACTCCATTAAGGGTGCCTCTGAAGAATCCTTGCGCGATCATGAGTTTACCTACACGGTGGCTGTGACCGGAGTTGATTCGAATACGACTGCAACGGGTAAGATTACCGTCAAGCATAAGCCTGTTACGACATCGATCGAAGTGGTGGAAAATGCTTCTCAGACTGTTGTTGCCGGTGACTCCATTTTGCCGATTGTATTCCGCTATCAATATTTGGATTCTATTGCGGCGAGCGGCCTTCCCGAAGGAACCATCAACTTGCAGATGGATAAGTCTACGAAGACGATTACGCTTGCCGGTGCCGTCAAGGAAACCCTCCGTGACCATGAGTACACTTTGAAGCTGGATATCTTTGGACCGGACAACAATGCCTCTGCTACAGCGAAGGTGATGGTTGTGGCGCCTAAGTCCAGCAGTTCCGTGGAGTCCTCAAGCTCTGTCGTATCCAGCTCTAGCGAAGCATCCTCCAGCTCTGAAGAAGTTTCTAGCTCTAGTGCGGAATCTTCTAGTTCCGTCGAATCTTCTTCTAGCGAAATTTCTAGCAGCTCTGTTGAATCCTCGAGTTCTCAGCCGAAGTCGTCAAGCAGTTCTGTTGTGTCCTCCAGTTCTGTGCCGGAATCTTCTAGCTCTGAGCCGGAATCGTCCAGCTCCAGTGTCGAATCTAGCTCCAGTGTTGAAGAATCTAGCAGCTCCTCGAATGTCGATGTGTTGGTGGTTGGCAGCGTAGAACAGCTTGCGGTGCCAAACGGCAAATTTGAAGAAATCGTGTTCCGGAATGTGGTAACGGCTGTTCGCAATACTTATCACTTGCATTTCGTGACCATGGCGCAGTCCGGAAATGAGTATGTCGTTTCCGCAACTACGGTGCCGGACTACTTTAGGCCTGGCGAGTATGCGGACACCTTGACTATCAATGGTGAAAAGTATGAAATCAAGCTTACCGTAACCGAACAGACGACCTTTGCCGCAGCATCTGTGACAAGCCCGGTTCTGCTGATGGTGGAAAACCGCACGCTCCATGTGTCGGGTGCTGAAATGGTCCGTCTAGACGTGTTCGACATGCAGGGGCGCCCGGTGGAAAGCTTTAAGCAGGTAAAGGGCTCTGTAAGCCTCGAAAACCTTCGTCAGGGCAACTATATCGTGCGCGTGAGAGCAGGCTCTAACAGCCTAATTCGCCGAATTTCGATTAAATAAGCCGTTTTTGTCCAAAAAGACAAGTGATTTCGTGAACCCCGGTCTAGCCGGGGTTCTTTCGTTTCTTACGGAAATGTTATAAAAATATTCCAATTTGGACTAGGCTAAATCGTCTTTTCTAGCGCGGGGTCTCATTTTCGGGTATATATTTGTTTACATATCGATTTCTCGCAATCGATATTGAGGTTGTTTTAACATGGAATTCACCTAAACCCCGGAGGTCCACCATGAAAACCGCAATCCTTAGCTCTATTTTAACCGTTGGCTTAGGCGCTTCTGCTTGGGCTGAAGGAACACCGCTTGATATTGCGGTTGGTGATTCCGTAATCATTGATGATTTTGCGGATGGTGACTATAACTCCAATTTGGGTCCATGGGTTTTCTCAAAGGCTGAAACATCTTCATTGGATACATCTATTGTAGATGAATCTGGTGTCAAGGCTCTTAAATTGGATTATACGGTTTCGTCAGGTTTTATAATGCCGAAGGATTATCCATACGGGATGCAAATGTCTGAAGGCTATGTTGAAGCGAAAGTGCTTCTAGATGAAAGTCAAAATGCAATTGATTTGTCGAGTTGTACCGAAATTCGATTTGATTATAAGCAACCGCAAAATTCGATGGTGATGATGATTACGCAGTCGTTTGCTGTGATTGACGGAAATGGTCAAGCGTATTCCAAAAGCCTGAATTCGGCCATGTATTATAATCAATCTTTCCAAACGGCAAGAATCAAATGGACCGATTTGGTTGGCGATGATGCTGCAGATGATGTTGCTAAAAATGTAGCGGCATTTAGCTGGAAAATTTCGTCACCTTCTATGATGGGAATGTCTGCTCAGGGATCTCTTGAAATAGCCAATGTTCGCTGTGTCAACCTTCCTGTTTATACGGTGAAGTTCTATAAAGGCGAAGAACTGTTGCAATCAAAAAAATATCTTCAGGGAGAAACACCTTCTTATGATGGATGGTTCGAAGAGACGGATCGGTATCATTATGAACTTAGAGGCTGGGAACCTGAAATTACTCCTGTGACAGCTGATGCCAGTTACAAGGCTGTGCTGGATAGTAGTCTCCGTCGTTATGAAGTCTACTTCTACGATGCTAATGAAAATCAGCTGATGTATAGTTATTTGCCGTACGGAACGGTTCCGAGTTATACCGGTGTGAATCCGGTAAAGCTTCCTACTGTTGGATATTCCTACACCTTTAAGGGCTGGGGAACGCGAACTTGTGATTATGTGGAGTATAAAAAATGTTCTGATGACGATGAATATGATTGTGATTATTGGGATGAAGAAATATGCTTGATAGAATACATACAAGATCTTCCTCCGGTAACAGGAGAAACGTCGTATTATCCGGTATATGATTCTACGGCAAATATCTATACGGTCAAGTTTGCCAATGTTGATGGAGAAATCCTGAGCAGTCAGGAATATGCCTATGGAACAAAGGCAAGCGATATCGTGCGCCCGGCAAATCCGACCCGAGAATCTAAAAATGGTATCGTATACACCTTTAAAGGTTGGGTTCCCGAAGTTTCAGATGTGTCTGGTCATGTGGTTTATGTCGCTAATTATTCTGCTGAGACGGCGGATGGTGATCCTGCTGAAATATATACCGTGGCCTTTGTGGATGAAAATGGTGTTCTTGAAGTAAAGGAATACCAAGCGGGAGATTACCCTGAATATACGGGTTCTGCCGAACCGTCCAAGGAATCGTCGGTGATGTATGATTATATCTTCACTGATTGGCGCGATCAGAATGGTTGGTATATAGACGAAGTGGATGAGAATAAAGTGTATATGGCTCTCTTTGAAGAGCAGTACCGCAAATATTGGATTGTCTTTAAGGATGATGACGGTTCGGTTCTCGATTCTATCCAGTATGAATATGACAGTTATATTGATGATGACGATGTAAGGGAACTTGCAAAGTCTTATGATGATGGCTATAGTCTGCAAAAATGGAATCCGGAATTGAAACGGGTTACGGGTCGCGCCGTTTATCAGGCGGTGTATAGCTATGAAGCTCGTTTTGTGGCCGAAGATTTCTACCGGTCAGAATGGGTGAGCAAGGGTGAAACCCCGGAGTGTAGAGATTGCAACCCTGAAAAGATGCCTACGGCTGAATATACTTATGAGTTTATCGGTTGGGATAAATTGCCTGCACCTGTTACAGATACGGTGACTTATACAGCTGTCTTTAAAGCGGTGCCTATACCTGCAGCACCTGTAACAAATATTGCCGTGGGTGACGCATTGTTAATCGATGATTTCGAAGACGGTGATGAAATCTCGAAACAGGGTGGTGAATGGTTCGTCTATGATGACAGTGATAGCGAATACCATTATTCTTCGGAAATTTCCAAGACGGTTTCTGTAAAGGCCGATGGTTCGAAAACCCTTGAAGTTGCGCACAAGAGAAGATGCAGTTGGAAAGGTGGCTACGATTGCGATGGCTGGCTTGGAGTTGGAGTAACCCTTTCGTCGGGAGGAACCCCGGTTGATTTGTCGCAGTGTAATGCTATCCAATATGACTATCGTGGTAGTGAACACATATTCAAAGTGGAAAGCGTCCTTGATGTTGATTACAATAGTGTGAGGACTTATGTTGATTCAAGTGAAAACTGGAAGACTGTTACGATTTATCTTAACAAACTGAAATATGGTACGGTCGATGCAGATGTAGCCTTTAAGCAGGCTAAGCAGTTCATTTGGAGCGACATGATGGGCGAAGGTATTTTTGAACTGGATAACATCAAGTGTCTCCATAAGCCGACTTATGTTGCGAAGTTCTATTACGGAGAAAATCTGATTGATTCTGTAATGGTTGCCGAAGGGGATGAACCCGAATATGATGGCGCCTTCTCGCTTGATAGCGTTGCAGAAGAAATGTCAGACGATAAGTTTGAATATGTCGTGGATTGGACTCCTGAAATTGTCCCGGCGACTAAGGATGTGGCCTATACGGCCACATTCACCAAGCAACCGCGTAAATTCTGGATAAGCTTTAGTACGGCAAAAGATTGGTCGGATACGCTTGTGGAATACGGGAAGACGCCTGTATACGAGGGGGACCTTACCAGGGATCCGGATGAATCTTGTAAGGAATACATCTTTGACAGGTGGGTATCTTATGATTATGAAACGGATGAAGACGTTTATGGCTTATTCCCTGCGACGCGTGATCGGTCGTATTCGGCTGAATATAAGTGTAAAATGCCTGTCATGATTACCATTACATTTATGGATGACGATGGGGAAACCGTTCTTTTGACCAAGGAATATCCTTATGGAAGTTATGTGGATTATTATTCTCCTGAGAAAGCTCCTACTGCGAGGTCTACTTACCGATTCTCTGGATGGAATCCCTATTTCCAGAGGTATGCGTATTCAAATATGACTTACACGGCCCAATTTGATGAGAATACACGTTATTACAGGGTGACTTTTGTGGATGCTGAAGGTGGGGGAATGTATTCGGATGATTACGAATATGGAACCTTGTATAGCGCTATCACTCCGCCGTACTGGCAACCAAACAAATATTCTCAGGATGCTAATTACGAATTTACAGGTTGGTCGCCGGCGCTTACCGATGAAGATAGCGTAACGGGTGATGTAGTATTTGTTCCTCAATATAGCGCTGAGTATAAAGTTCGCTTTGTGGATTACGATGGATATTCAATCGATGTTGATGGAGAGAGTTCGAAGTATTATCCTGAAGGAACGTTACTTAGCGAAATTGTCAAACCGGCAAATCCGACTCGTGAATCCTATAGTGACTCGGCATATGAATTTATGGGGTGGTTGCCAGAAATTAAAGAAGGCGATCGCTTGACTGGGCCGATGACATTCCTTGCGACTTATAGATCGCCTGATAATAAGTATACGATTACCTTTATGGACGGAAATGAAATCTTGTGGCAGGCTGAAGTCGAAAAAGATTCTATGCCTAAATACGAAGGCTATGAAATTGATCCGTCTTGGAAGGATGATCAACAATACAGCTACAGTTGGAATCCTGAAGATGGATGGGATAAGGAAATTGTCAAGGTGACAGGTCCTGCCGTATATGTTGCAAAGATTAAACAGACTCCGAAGAAATACACAATCGTGTTCCTAAACGATGATGGAACGGTATTGAAGACAAAGGAGTATGAATTTGGTGAAACCATAACGGATGCACCGACCGAGGCTGAGGTTATTGCCAATAAAACGGGTGAATTCCGCTATAGTGACAAATGGTGTATTCAAAACTCTTATACAGATTGGGTTTGCAAAGTCGATGGCGGTAAGGAATGCATAGAATGGGAAGAAGTTCAGATAACTAATTTGAACTGCTATAATGGCTTGCAAACGGTGTCGGAAAATAGAACCTATGTCGCTAATATTGAATATAGGATCAATTTCTATGATGGCAATGGTAAACTCCTGAACGAGAATGATAATGGTAAGTGGAGTGATATTACCAGCTGGTATCGTTATGGAGATACAATCCGCTATTGTTACGAAAATGATCCGGATGAATGCTATGAAAATGATTTGCCCACGAAGGATTCTACGGCTCAGTATAGTTACTCGTGGAATGGTATCAAATCTTATAACACGATAGCCGAAAATGCCTGGACGCCTTCTATTACGACGGTAACGGGATCGATAAATTATACTGCATTGTTTGATTCTACATTGCGCCGTTATGAAGTTGCCTTTGAAGATGAAGATGGCTCGGAGCTTAAAGATGCGATTTCTTACCCGTATGGAACGCAACCTGAAGATATTGCAGTTCCTGAAACGCCGTCTAAGAGTCCGACAAAATCGGAGGTCTATACTTTTGCGGGCTGGAACTTGAAGGCTGTTACAGGAAATGTGACATACAGGGCGACTTATACGGTTTCTCCGAGGCTGTACACGATTACCTTTGAAAGTGCGGATGGCGCTGTGCTTGAATCGGCGGATTATGCATACGGCACGCCGACATCAGATATTAATCTGCCTACGGCTCCGATCAATTCGGGATTCAAGTTTGCGGGCTGGACTCCTGAGGTTGCAACTGTGACTGAAGATGTGACCTACAAACCGCATTACGTTCCGAATGATGAATTCGTGGTCACCTGGCGTGATGAAGACGGAACACTCCTGCATACGGAAAACTATGCTGCAGGACAGATCCCCTCGTATGACGGAACGCCGACAAAGGAATCTACGGCTCAGTATGACTACACCTTTAACGGATGGACGCCTGCAATTGCGGCGGTGTCTGGAGATGTGGAGTACAAGGCGACCTATACAAGTAAGGTCCGTAAATATACGGTCACGTTCGTCAATGAAGATGGATCTCCGCTTGGTACCGCTAAGGAATACGAGTACGGAACACCGGTAGAAAATATTGTGGTTCCCGAAGTTCCTGAAAAGCCTTCGAATGAATACTATGCATTCACTTTTGCGGGCTGGACGCCGGCTCTGAGCGAAGTGACCGGAAATGTGACTTACAAGGTTCTTTACGGCAATATGAAACGCTCCTTTACGGTGGTGTTCAAGAATAGTGCTGGCAATGTATGGAACGAATATACATACTATTACAACGAGGTTGTAAATGTTCCCAAATATGGTCCTGAGACTTATACTCCGGAATGCGAATATGACTTTGACAAGTGGGTAAGAGTCGCTGGCGAAAGTGATACCGTCAAGAGTGATATGGAATATGTGGCGACGCATTCTGGAGTTTGTCAAACTCGTGAGTATTTTGTCCAGTTCCATGATACGCTTCGCGATGAATGGGTGTCGTATCAATTCTATCCTTATGGAACCAAGGCTGAGGATGTGAACGTGCCTACCGTATCGGGTTCGACGATTGGCGATTGCGAATACCGCTTTGTCAAGTGGTCTCCGGATCTTGCCGATGTAACTGGACATGTTAGTTATGAAACGGTTTATGAAAAGGTATGTAACGAACAGTTCGAGGTGACTTGGTTGGGCGATGATGGCAAGGAATTGCGTAAATCGAACTACAATAAGGGAGAAGTTCCTACCTATGGTGATACAAACCCTGCAAAGGCAAGTTCTGCCAAGTACGACTACAGGTTCGCTGGTTGGACGCCAGATGTGGTTGCTGTAACGGCAAACGCTCAATATAAGGCAAAATTCGATTCGACCATCCGCAAGTACGCAATTAAGTTTGTGAATTACGATGGCGTAACGGTAAGGACCTCGGCTATGTACGAATACGGAACAAAGGCGAACCTGATTGTTGCCCCGACGATTCCGGATACAGTTGTCGGTAATTGCACCCTTAAGTTCGACAAGTGGGATAAGGAATTCGCAGACGTGACGGGTGCCGCAACCTATGTTGCCCAGTACAAGTCCGTTTGTGGAACGAATCCGCCTGCAAGCTCCAGCAGCGTTGTGCCTCCTGCAAGCAGTTCTAGCGAACCTCCTGTCTCGAGCAGCAGCGTAACGCCTCCTGTATCCAGCAGTAGCGTGGTTCCGCCTGCAAGTTCCAGCAGTGTTGTGCCTCCTGCAAGCAGCTCTAGCGAACCGCCTGTGGTAAGCAGCAGCTCTGAACCGCCTGTGGTAAGCAGCAGCTCTGAAGTGCCTGTGGTATCCAGCAGCTCCGAACCTCCGGTTGTCTCCAGCAGCAGCGTTGTACCGCCTGCAAGCTCCAGCAGTGTCGTGCCTCCTGCAAGCAGTTCTAGCGTGCCTCCTGCATCGAGCAGCAGTGTAACACCTCCTGTGTCCAGCAGTAGCGTTGTGCCGCCCGCAAGCTCTAGCAGTGTTGAACCTCCTGCAAGCAGTTCGAGTGGTGGAACCACGAGCGTGAATGTTGCTCAAAACATGCTCAAGTTCGGCTATGCGAACAACCTGCTGACGGTGGTTCAGTCTAGCCCTGCGATAGTGCGTGTTCAGGTGTTCGACATGAGCGGTCATGAGGTGCTTGCCTTCTATGAACCGGTTGCGGGCTCCAAGGGCTTTAGCCTTGCGAGCTTGGAACGAGGTAACTACATGGTGCGAGTCTCTAGCAAGACTCAAACGCGCTCGGCAAGAATCGTTGTGAAGTAATTGTACCCTCCTAAAAAAGTAATCCCTGCGACGTGTAACCCACGCTGCGGGGATTTTCTTTATGCATAAATTTATATATCTGCATACGTTTTTGACGAAAATTTCCTATATTTGCGCGCATGAAATTTTCAAATGGTGTAAAAGACGGACTTCCGATTGGTCTCGGCTACTTTGCCGTGTCGTTTTCGTTCGGAATCGCCGGCTCCAAGTTGCTTTCTTGGCCGCTGGTCACCTTTATTTCGATGACGAACTTGACTTCGGCGGGGCAGTTTGCGGGGCTGCAGATTATGTCCGATGCCGCGGGGACTTTTATTGAGATGGCGATTGCCACGTTCTTTATCAATTTGCGTTATAGTCTGATGGCGATTTCTTTGTCGCAAAAGGTGGCGCCCTCGTTCGGTACGTTCAAGCGCCTGATGCTGGCAACGGGAATTACCGATGAAATTTATGCGCTTGCTGTAAGCCAGAGTGAACCTGTGACGGCGCGTTATTTTGCTGGCCTCATGGTTCTCCCGTATATCGGCTGGTCTTCGGGTACTTTGTGCGGTGCCATTTGTGGCGAAATTTTGCCTGGCGTTGTGACGAATGCCTTGGGCGTTGCTTTGTACGGAATGTTTGTGGCAATTGTTGTGCCGCAAATGAAGGCGCACCGCCCGACTTTGGTTGCGGTACTGATTGCAATTGCTTGCAGCCTTGCTTTCAAGTACGTTCCTGCGCTGAGCGGTGTGACGGTCGGCTTTGCGATTATTATCTGTGCGCTCGTGGCCTCGCTCGTGGGAGCGGCAATCTTCCCGGTTAAGGACGAGGAGGAATCATGCACTTAAGAGATTACTTCCTGTTCTTGCTTGTGATGGCGGGCGTTACCTATTTGCTGCGTGCGGTGCCGTTCGTACTCTTGAAGGGCAAAATCAAGAGTCGTTTCTGGCGATCCTTCTTGGCGTATGTGCCGTACACGGTGCTTGCTGCCATGACCGTGCCTGCGATTCTCTATTCGACCGACAGTAAGCTTTCGGGTGCCTGTGCCCTGGTGGCGGCTGTTGTTGCTTCGCTCCTTGGCCTTGGCTTGGTGGGTGTTGCCGTGGTCGCTTGCGTGACTGTCCTCGGCGTCGACGGCATCTTGATGCTTTTCTAGTCATGCTGAACTTGGTTCAGCATCAGCTTTCTTGTTGTGATTTCTACATTTGAACCATGCAGCCCGAATTGTGGAAAAAGATTCAGGACATCTGCGATAAGTTGTCCAAAGTCACCTACGAGAACCTGACGAAGATTATTCGTCTGGAATCCACGGGAAGTTCCACAGCCGCGCAAAAGCTCGATGATAGCTTTCAGAATGATGTAGATGCCTGGATGGGCGGCGGTACCTGCTTTAGCATGACATGGCACTTGTATCAAGTGTTCAAGGATATGGGGCTTTCGCCACGATTGGTGATGGGCCACAAGCGCAAGGAAAAGAATATCCACTGCGCATTAATATTGCCCGATCCCGATTCTCTCTATTCACTTCCTACTTCTAACTTCCTACTTCCTACTGAATATCTCTTCGATCCGGGCTACCTGATTTTTGACCCGCTCCCGATTCCCTTGCCGCCTCCGCAAGGCAAGGGCACAGCCTTTTTCCCGCTGGTCCCGAATACGGTAAGGCTGGACCGCCCGACAGTGGACAGCATGGCCTTATGGACGGGCGGTGCGGGAGCGCCAATGAAGCTCCGCTTCGAATATCCTGTCGAGGGAGTCTCTGTCGAAGAATTCAAGCAGCACTGGAATGAAAGTTTTTACCGCGAAATGATGACTTATCCGGTGCTTAACCGCCTGGACCGTGAGCGTGGTGTGCAGTACTATTATCAGAAAGGCAACCTCGTGACTCGCGATGCAAATGGTTCTCGTATCGAAAAAATTGACGAATCTGCACGCGTTGAGACCTTGAGCCGCATTTTTGAGCTAAAACCCGAGCTCATAGAGCGTGCAATGCGCATTTTACATAAATAAATTATATATTAAAGGGCGGATTACTGGCGTTGCCTATTGCAATGCCAAAAGGAGAAAACATGAAAAAATTTGCCCTTATGGCCGTTGCTACGATATCGCTTGCCTTTATGGCTTGCGGACCATCCAAGCTCGAAATCCAGGAAGCTTCGTCGCAGAGTGACATTATGCTCGAAGTCCGCCAAGTGCTGAACGACTCCATTAGCCTGTTCGTGGGCAATACTTTTTATCTGAACTCCAAACAAGTTATCACGGATAATATGTATCCGTTGCTGGTAAGCACACGTGATCCGTCGGAATTGGAAAAACCGACTGCAACCGATATTATTAACAGCGACGAAGAATTCTTGGAATATTTGCGCCGTAAATCCCCTGAAATGATTAACATCGGACTTGTCATTGGGGAAACCGCTTATAATGAAATCGGTTTCGAAGAAAATGATGCCATCGGAAAGCTCACAAAGATTTTCAAGAAAATGGAAGGCGGTTCGCTTGTACTTTTCCATGAAAAAGGTGGCGAGCTGACTGACATGAAGAAATTGTACTAGTTGAGATTTTCTTAGAGCGACAAGATGTAACAGGCGTTACATCTTTTTGCATTTTTGGTTACCTTGTAAAAAATAACTTGCAGTATATAGGCTTTTCTTATATATTTTGCTTGTTCATTATGGAATAATTAGGAGGTCCGTATGAAAAGATGTTTGTTTGTTATGGCTGGTGCCGCTTTGGCGTGTTCTGCGGCATGGGCTGGCCCAAAGCAATTCAATGTGGTGATTCCGACTGATATGGAGGAATGGCTTGCTGCCGTTCCGATGATTAGCTTGGATAGTGGCAAAACGGCTGTGCCTATGAGGGCTGATCCGAATCGGTGCGGCTGGTTCTCGTATACGTTTGCCGACGGCCCGGTTTCTGACAACGTGTTTCTTCTGAGGGATGACGATGTAGATCGCGAAGACATGCTCGGCATGAATGGCAACTGGGAAACGGCAGCCTCACCGACGCCGATTCCTTTGGGTATGGTTTTTGAATTGTATCAGAGTGATACTTTGTACTTTGTGCCCGATGAGGCGCAAAAGACAAACGAAAGTGGTTGGTACGAAACCGCTTCTCTCGTTGCTGGTATCGAAGGTGTTTGTTCTTATGTAGTTTCGACGATTATTTACGATTCTGACGCTAATTTGCACCCGGCTTTCTCTTGTTATTCTGCGGGTGGTGAAGGTTGCCAATTGGGTGCTCAGGATGTTGCTGCCAAGGATGCCCTGGCTGCAGTTAATAACTGTATTGGCGTGACTCCGGGAGTTGTAGAAACTACGTTGGATCCGACAACGAAAAAACCGAAATTGTCTGCTGAGGGCAAAAAGTGCTTTATTGACGAAAAGTACTTTAACCAGCTGTTCAATTATACTGAAAATGTAAACGAAAAGACTTGCTATGACCTGCCGCTGTCGCGTACAGAGAATGGTTGGTGGTCCTTTAATTCAGATTTCTTCACTTCGCCCAATACAAAGACTCAGGGTGGGTACTTCCCAGTAGAAGGTAAAGTTGATGAAGGGACTTTGCGGGCTGATCCTAATCAAACTCCTCTTGCTGTCGCACGAACTCTGTACGATGCGGAGGGCCCGGTTTTCTATGGTCCTTCGCTTAGAAAACTCGATTCTCTTGAGGGTGTTCCCGTATTTGATTTGTTGTGCAAAGGCCCGGGTTGGAGCAAGGGACGCGATTGCTCTGGACAGTTTGATAATGGTGCAACCACCGAAGAATTTGTTCAAGCTGCTCTTAAGTTGCCGACAACACGTCCGGACAACTGTGTGCTAGGCTGGGGCTGTCCTGAAGACGCCCCCGAAGGGTGGCAATTCTATGAAGAAGGTACGGAATCCCCGATTCAGGGAGCTTATGTACCCGCATCAGGAAATTCCTATCGCTGGACAGGCAAGCGCAACCACCATTTCTGTCAGGAAACGCACACCAAGTTTATCCAGAAGCCGGGACTCCGCTTTAATGCTCGCGGTAGCGATGACATTTGGGTGTTTATCGACAATAAGTTGGCCATTGACTTGGGTGGCGTCCACTTGGATGCTCCGGGTTATGTAGACCTCGATGAGTTCGAAGGCGCAAGCGGTAAGCTGGTGACGGGTGAGCAGTACGACTTGGATATCTTCTTCTGCGATCGACGCACCACTATGAGCAATCTTCAGATTAGAACGAATATCTTTATGGCGGAAATGGAGAAGAGTGCTATTTCGACAAAGGCAAAAAGGAATACGTCAAATCCGTCTGAAACCGAATATTGCATGTGTTATGCGAAAACGGGCGGCGGAGACTGCTCCTCTGCAATTGCCGGTGCTGCGGAAAAGTCCTATTGCTGCAATAATCCTGAAATGACTACGTTGCCGATTTCGTATACGTTGGTTATTGGCTCAAATAGCAATGGCACTGCTGTAGACGGCTTTGATAAAATTTCTACTCCGGGCGTTTATAAGGGCGGCATAGACCTTACGAATATCGCTTCGCCCAAGGTTGATCTGTCTAAGATGGCTTTGCCGGGTGGCCGTTACACTCTGTTTGTAACTATCGAAGGTAAGACCAAGAAAGTAGCCTCTTTCCGTATCGGTACTGATGCAATCAAGCCTGTTGCCCATATTGCAGGCGTAAGCTTTACTGTGAAGAACAATCTGCCGCAGGCCCTCACGATTACTGCGACCAAATCTGCAGCCAAGTTTGCGGTTATGGATTTGCAGGGTCGTGTGGTGCGTCAGGGCGTTACCGCTGGTGCTGAAACGGTGGTGCCGAACCTCAAACCGGGTTCGTACATCGTGAAGGTGGCCCGCGAAACCCGCCGCGTGAATGTCCGTTAATGCAGTTTCTTTAGTTCATGCCAAAGCATGGCCAACCCAATGAAAGCCGCACCTGTGTCGGCAATGGGCTGCGCCATGAATACGCCCTTGAGTTCAAAGAAGTGGGGCAGTATCAGCAAGAACGGAATAAGTAAAATTACTTGACGACAAGCGTTCAGGAACATAGCCCTGAACGCTTTTCCTGTACCCTGGAAAAAGTTCCCCGACACCATGCCGAAGGGAATCATAAAGAAGGCTGCCGCAAAAATGCGCATGGCCCAGGCTGAAAGTTTGATAAGTTCGGGGTCTTTTGGTGCGAAAGGCGTCACAAAGGTTTCTGCCTGCCACATGAGAATGCCCCAAGTCACGAACATAAATCCGCCTGCATAAATGAAGGCAAACTTGAGTGTTTCCTTGACGCGGTTGTTGAGTCGTGCGCCGTAGTTGTAGCCGATAATCGGCTGTGTGCCGTGAACGAATCCGAGAAGCGGCAAAATGATAATCGAAACGATGCTGTTGGTGATTCCGAATGCAGAAATTGCCATGTCGCCACCCGAAAGCGCGCCAGTTGTCTTGACGCTGATGTTTCCGTAAGTGGTTAGGCTCCAGGCCAAAATCGCATTCATCAAGCTGTTGCAAATCTGCATTACAGAAGGCGGCAAACCGAGAATATAAATCTTGCGGACATAGGCGGCGCGCAATTTCATGTGGCGCCAGCGAATGCGAATAGGTGTACCCTTCTTGATAAAGAATTGCGTAATCAAGGCCGAGGCCACCAGCTGCGAACTGATGGTTGCCCAGGCGGCGCCCTCGATACCCCAGTGGAATTTCATGATAAAGAGGTAGTCGAGAATAATGTTCGTGACTGCACCCACGATTTCGCGGAACATGGCCGTTTTGGGGTGGCCCATCGAACGGATAAAGTGGTTCATGCCGGGGGCGATTGTCTGGAATACAGCACCGCACAGTAAAATGCGCATGTAGCTGCTGGCCACCGGCAAGGTCTGCTCGCTTGCGCCAAACAGCTTTAAGAGCGGCTCCATAAAGATTTCGCCCAGCGTGAACGCTCCAATTGCCATCAGAATCAGGAGCGAAAAGGAATTGTTCAGAATGATGCTTGCCTGGATATACTTCTTTTGCCCGAGGCGGATTGCGAAAAGCGTGTTGCCGCCTACGCCCACCATCATGGACATGGCCATCATGAACAGGCAAATCGGGAAGCAGAGCGTGATGCCTGCGATACCGAGACTGCCTACGCCCTGCCCCACAAAGAAACGGTCCACTACGTTGTAGAGGGCGTTTACCAGCATGCTGATGATCGCAGGAACCGAGAACTGCAAGACCAGTTTCGGGATACTTGCAGAACCAAAGGAATTAAGGCGCTCGGAATTCAGTTTAGACATTTCGGCGCCAAAAATAGAATTTTTCTTTACAATTTAAAAGGCTACCTGATTTCGGCCACCCTCTTTGGCCACATAAAGCAGGCGGTCGCATTCGGCGATCAAATCCTCGATTTTGCCGATTTTTTCGCCCTGACGGCTAGCAAGGCCTAAAGAAATGGTCACCGGGATAATTGTGTCTTTCCACGAAAAACGATGGCTTTCCACTGCCGAGCGCAGGCGTTCGGCGCTCTTTTTGGCGTCTTCGGGCCCAATGCCGCCCAAAAGCAGCACGAATTCTTCGCCGCCATAGCGGGCGAGCAAGTCGGATTCTCGCTTTTCTTCTTTAAGAATGCGGGCGATTTCTTTAAGAACCATGTCGCCGCACTGGTGACCCCAGGTGTCGTTCACGCGCTTAAAGTGGTCTGCGTCGACCATGATGGCATGAACGTAATAGTTGTTGCGGCGGGCCAGAGCGAGTTCGCCGAGGCTTCGGTCTATAAACGTGCGGCGGTTGCTTATCTTGGTCAGCGGATCCATGGTCGCGGCTTCGTAGAGCTCGCGGTCAAAAGCTTCTTCGCTTGCGTCCTTGAAGTCAACTTTCAGGACCATTTTTCCGATTTGCAGGCGGTTGTGGTCTTCGAGCTTACATTCTGTAATCGGGGAGCCGTCGACGAAGGTGCCATTGGTGCTGCCAAGGTCCTTGACTGTTACGTCGACACCGTCGAAGGTGACGGCGCAGTGCCTGCGGCTGACCAGTTCGTCATCCAGGCGGATTTCAGCATCTTGCCCACGGCCAAGCACGACCGTTCCTTTTTCGAGCGGTATTTGCTTGAATAGGTGTTGCGGGTAGAGCACAATCAGATGTGGTCGCATGGGGGCGACGGGTAGCTTGATTGTGTTTCCGCTGGCAATTGTTTGGTCCATGTCCTGCATAAGCACTCCGGTTTGTTTAAAAAAGTAGTAAAATAGCCCCTCTACTCTTGAAAAATTTTCTTTACTGTCTGGTCTGTAGATGCGTAAATTTTCGATTTTTTAAGGTTTTTATCGTTTGTTTATAACGCTGCCTTTTACGAAACGAAAAAAAAAGTAAAAAATGTTCTTTTTTGAAAAGAAAAGGATAAATTTACATTGGTTGTTGGCGTCCCAAAAAGGGTCGGTCTTTTTTGGTATGCCCAATTGGAAGGAAGTCATATGAAGAGAAAAACAGAGATTTCTTGGTGGAAATGGGTCATATTGGGCTGTATGCTTTTTGCTGGTGTGCAAAACGCTGTTGCCGCTTGTGCAGGTACGTTGCATTTTAAGAAACCCGATGATTGGCCAAGAAACTTTTATATCGCCATGAACAATATCGATGCTCTTGTCACAGCGTCGTATTATAACGCTGCTACAGGGTATTACGAATACGATTTGGCCGATGCTGGTGGCGAAAACATCGAAACCTCATTTGCCCTTGAATCGTCAAAGTCGGCTCCGATGAATTTTATCCTGTCCAATGTATGGAACGGGATTTCTCAGAACGATCAAAGCTATCCGAAAAACAATCGTAATATTAGGTGCCCAGGCGCAGGAAAAGACGTTTATGTGCTAGAAAATCCGAAAAAAGCGGGTACCACATTGGTGACAAACACCGCACCTGATATCAAGTATTTCTATGTCTTGGTTCCCGATGATGAATCCTGGAAGTCTACAGTTCCGATGTGGTCTCCTGACTCTACCTTTGCTAATGCTCAACCGTTCAAGGTTGATCCGAATATGTGCGGATGGTATTATGCTGTTTGGATGGATGAACCGTTGCCGGAAAGATTGATCATCTTTAAGGATGATGACGTGGATTTGGAAGAGGCTATTGGCATGAATGGTTGGGAAGCTGAAGTTGTGGTTCCGTTCCCGATGGATATGTTCTTTAGCATGTTTGAGGAATCTGATAGGGTTTATTTTATTGCAGACTCCGCAAAAGCTGAAGAAGCTGGCCTTACGACAACGTTCGTGGCTGTTGATCCGCAAATTGAAGGTAACTGCACGTATAAGTTGGCAGCTTTCCTTTACGATACCGATGCCAGTATGCATGGTGCCTTTACGTGTGATGCTTATCCGCGTGTGGCTTCGAACGGATGCTATTCGCCAACGGCGAAGTATAACTATCCGGGAGCTGGCGGCGACAATAGCGTGCCTTGTATCGGTGTAACCACGGGAATCGTTAACAGTATTTTGGACCCGACGACGAAAAAACCGACTTACAATACGTCAAGCGGGTGCTTTGTTTCTGCAGAAGCGTTCAATGTCATGTTTGAAGAAACCGCTGGTGTTAACGTAAAGCATTGCCGCGATGTGGTCTTTAGCCAGACCAAGGACGGTATGTGGGAATATGACAGCTATAATGAACCTGCGGGTGCGTTTACTCCGTTGAATGACCTTGCTACGGATGTGACATGCACTGGCTATTGTAAACAGGCTGCTACCCCTAGACCCGGCAAGGGCAATGTGCGCTATGGTGTGGGCGAACAGGGTAAAACCGCGGCCCAGAATGGAATTTCACGTAAGGCACAACTGGCTCTTGGTAATGTCACGGACTGGTCTGCTATTGAACCGACAACCGGTTTGCCCTATATCGACTTGTATCCGGTTTCTGATGGCGAATTCAGCAGTGGTACCGAACCCAATGTTTATGACAATAGCACGTGGGATTTGCGTATCGAGAACGATAATAACCAGATGTTCTGCTTTGAATCTCACGCCAACTTTACTTACCGTTCCGGCATGCAGTTCATGTTCCGTGGTGACGATGACATTTGGGTGTTTATCGATAACAAACTTGCGGTGGACCTTGGCGGAACCCATTTGGCTGCTCCTGGTTACGTAAAATTGGATACATTGAAGGGGGCTTCGGGTAATCTGCTTACTCCTGGTGAAACCTACGATATCGATATCTTCTTCTGTGACCGTCGTACCGACATGAGTAACGTGCGTATCAAGACGAATATGTATATCCAGCAGAAGACGGCTATTTCGGCCAAGGGTAAGAAGGTTCCGGGAAATCCGTCTGAAACAGATTACACCCTTTGCTTTACAAGAACTGGTGACGGTTCTTGCGATGCGGCTGCTGCCGGTATCGGAGAAAAGAAGACTTATTGCGGAGATTCTCTTGCGATGGAAATTGCCGCGGGCCGAATCAAGGCCACTTACACACTTGTTAGTGGTAAGAAAAACGGTGAAAATGTGGTTCCCGGATTCGATAACGTTTCTACGCCGGGTATCTATAAGGGTGGTATTGACTTGACGAATTTTGGTTTGCCTAAGATTGATAGGTCGAAGCTTTCTTTGGCAGGCGGTTATTACACCTTGTTCGTGAATATTGAAGGTAAGTCTGCAAAGGTGCTTAGCTTCAAGGCCTCGGGTGAAGTGGATGTCATTTATAAGAATGGCCGCTCTTATGTGTTTGACGATGAAAGTGGTGATCAGACACAGACGGGTGTGTATAATATACAGACCTCTGCTATGGGTGGCGAATACGTCCCGGTTTATATTTCGAATGTGGCGCTTAATGGCGATTCTACGGAACTTGAAATTTATCCGGAAGATGCGGTTGAAATGCCCTATACGCTAACTTATACAGCCCCGATGGAAATTTACACCAAGGAAATTGATGCAACTACGGGTCAAGAAGGGTATAAGAGAATCAATCCGGCTGTGCCACGTAAGATTGGTGCTTCTGGCGTCGATACGGTTTATGCACATGTTGATATGCGAGATTTGCAGTCGCCGATTACGCCGTTTAACATTAGTGTTGCCGGTAGAGATCAGAATGCACTGACCATCAACTTCTACTTGCCGCAGATTACGTTCATCAGAGAGATTCCGGAAGATGGCGTTTCTATTGATCCTGTGATGGGCCAGGATTCCTTACCGGATGGTTCTTACGCAGAAAATTGGGTTGGCTCAATTAATGTGATGTATTTGGCTGTGCTGAAACCTGTTGGCAATGATAATTATGTTCCGTGTTTGGAAGAATGTAATGGAATCTATGTCTACATGGGTTCTGAAACATCTCCGAAGATAGACTTTATTCCTGAAGATCCCGTGTATTTTGTAAATGGATACGCTACTATCTCGGTGCGCTCGTTGACCAAATACCGTTGGGATAGGGATCCTTCTATTCATAGGCCGGCAACGATTGTTGCTCAGTACAATGACTATGTGAAGGCTGTTTATTATCCGATGTACTTCCGCGATCCTCCGGTACCGTTCCCGGTCTTGGCCGACGTGTTCGATGCTCACGGTTCTTTGCCGACTATGGAACATCGTATTCCGGCTCCGTACTTTAGTATGGATCAGGAATATCTGGATGGTATCGGCGACTCTGTTGCTGTGTACTACGATCGTCGAATCCATAAGGATTCCTTGCCGACAAAGATTTGTGTGATGTGGGATTCCACTACGGCTGAACCCCATAATCCGTACGCAGAAGGTCTTTCTACAATGCCGAGGGATTCTGCAATCACTTGTAACGCCCTTGTTCCGCTCGATGCAAGCAATATTGATTGCTCTGCCCCGTCGGATAGTGGCTATTGCACCAATGTGATTATGGTGGGTGGTTTGAAACTGTCCGAAGAAGTAAAGACGTCTGGTATTGGTAAGGTTCATTCCTTCGCCGAATTCGAAGATAAGGGTAAAAAGGTCAGACAGGGCTTTGATGGGGCTCTTACGGACCGTATGGCTCCTGTCCCGTTGCGTGCTGAAGTGCGTACCCTTAAGGATGGCGATCAGTTGTCTGACCTTGACAGCCTTGTGGTGGTGATGTCTGAACCGGTTAAGCTTGTTGCGACGACAAATAAGAAATCGGCTTTGGACTTCTACCTGAATTCTGCAATTGAATTGGATGAATCTTCTCGTTATGTATCTGCTTTGGCTGGTGCCACTTCGATTGTTACTGCTCAGAATGAGCCTTTTGTGAGTGCAACAGATGGCTTAGGCCGTATCAGGTACTTGTACTTGCGCGGTGGTGTTTCTCCGCATGTGGGTGACTATGTGCGCTTGAGCGGTAATCTGACGACGGTATTCTGGTCCGATACCGCAGATATTAAACCGGCGGGCACCAAAGCCGATTCGCTCCGCTCTGCTGCGGACGCCTCGTACCATTGGAATTCTCCGACTGCTTACAATGAAACATTGCGCTTGCCGTCGATGTGGATTCAGGTGACTGGCGATGCTGAAATTGCCGTGAATGAAAACAAGTTTGCGTCTACATCGAATGCTCCGGCCGGAGAAAAGGTGCCGGCGGTATCGGTGAATGTGTATCGTACGTCTATGACCAAGGCTGAAATCCTTACGGCTGAAAATGGAAGGCCGGGTCATATTGTGAAGGCTGACATGTATGCCTTGTACAATGGTCTTTCCGATGAAGATCGCAAGAAAGTTGCTCCGCAGGATATCTACTTCTACTACGAAGTCCAGTATTTCACCAACCTGGGTAACTTCGTTGCTAGCAAGACTCAGCGTATTTACTGCGATGACAGTAAGAATACTGAAATCGATCCGGTGACGAAGCAGCGCATCCAGTACTTTAATGGAGGCCTCTGCACCGATGCTGGCATGGACCGCAACTTCTTTATCGGTTGGAACATGCGCTCTCAAAAGGGACGTGTGGTTGGCACGGGTGCCTATATTGTTAAGCTCAAGTCTTATGTGAAACTTGGTTCTTCTGGTAAGGAAGCAAAACAAGAAAGCACTTCTGTTTGGGGTGTCAAGCGTTCTCCGAAAGCGGACACTCGCTACATGAAGAACTTGACAGCTAAATAAAGTCCTGTTCAGAAAAGTTTAGAAAGGGATGGAGTTAATCCATCCCTTTCTTGTATGAAATGGATTTGTTGAAAACTTAATTTTACACTAGCTGTTTTTCTTGTGACAAAACTCACTAGGTTTCGTTTTTTTAAGTTTTTGGACACAAAATGGATGCTTTTTTTCCAAAAAATCACAAAAATAAAATTGGCTTTTCGCTTAAAAAAGAGTAAATTTGAGGGCGGTCTATGGGATATCGTAAAGGTCCGTCCTTTTGTTATGCCCTGTTGGAAGGAAAACCATCGATGGAAACTAAAATGAAAATGAATAAAATTAACCTCCTTGTTAAGTGGGCGTTGGGTGTTTGTCTGCTTTTCGTTGGGGCGCAGAGCGCATTTGCGTTAAACGGACAGGTTTGTGCCGAAGGTACCGTTTATCTCGATGCTCCTAAGAGTTGGACCACGGCTTATGCTGCCGGTGGTGGTAAGTTTGTTCCGTTTACAAAACAAGCTGACGGATGGTGGACTGTTAAGTCTTCTCTCATTGCCCAAGGACAGGATACATCGTTCTTTATCGCTTCGGTCAACAACGACTACTGCCAGTCTGCCGGCATTACGAATTCTGAATTTGACAAGACATCTTGTAATCAGCAAGATGGTATTCCTTGTAGCAGAACAGGTGACCTCTACATTTTTGCAGATCCGACTAATCCGGAAAAAACCGTGGTTAGCGAAAATCCGCCTAACGCAAAGTATTTCTTTGTGATGATTCCGCCTGATATGGACGAATGGATGTCGGCTGTGCCGATGCTTAGTTTGGATGGTGGTCAGACCGGTAAAGCTATGACCGCTGTTGATGGCATGTGCGGCTGGTATTCCTATGTATTCTTTAATGAAGAAATCACGGATAATGTGCTTCTTTATCGTGATGATGACCTTGACCGTGAAGACATGATTGGTGTGAACGGCAACTGGGAAACTGCTGCATCTGCTCAGCCTATCCCGCTCGCATCTGTTTTCACTATGGAAGACTCTTTGTTCTTTGTGCCGGATGAGGGACAGAAAACTACACCTGATGGCTACTATTACCATAAGGCCGATGTTGAAGGAATCGAAGGTAACTGTTCTTATACTATGGCTGCAGTTATTTATGATACTGATGCGGACTTGCATCCGGCGTTCTCTTGCTGGTCTCAGGGTGGTGAAGGTTGCCAGGCTATGAGTGGTACCGCTGCTCAGGGTGTTGACAAGACTACCGCAATTGCAGCTATTAATGCCTGTATCGGTGTGACTCCGGGCATTGTTGAAAGCACTTTGGATGAAACTGTTCCGCAGAATCAGAGAAAACCGAAACTGAGTTCTGCTGGTAAGAAGTGCTTTATGGACGAAAAGTATTTTAACCAGTTGTTCAACTATACTCAGGGCGTAAACGAAAAGAGCTGCTTCGATATGCCGTTCCATCGTTCTACTGATGGTAAGTGGGAATTTGACTCTGACTTCTACACTAGTCCTGGTCTTGAAGTGCAGGGTGGCTTCTATCCGGTTGAAGCTTCTACTGACTCGTCCATTCTTGCTGCGGATCCCCTCCAGACTCCGGTTGCTAAGGCCCGTACTAAGCGTATGGCCGAAGGCCCGGTGTTCTATGGTCCGGCTCTTCGTGAAAATGATCCTGCAGAAGGTATTCCCAATATCGATGTTCTTTGTAACGGCCCGGGTTGGGATGGTGGTATTAAGTGTGATGGTCTCTTTGCCGATGGCGAAGGAACGGAAACTGTTGTTAGAGAGCATTTTGGCCTTGGTAACGATAACACCGGCTGTATCTTCGGATGGAGTTGTCCGAATGATGCTCCGAAGGGATGGGCTTTCTTTGAAGATGGTACTGAAACTCCGGCAGAGGCTGGTGTTGGTGGCCAGGTTAACGGTTCTCCTCGCTGGACTTCCAAGACGGGCCGTAACCAGCAGTTCTGCTTTGAATCTCATGCCAAGTTCACCCATAAGCCGGGTCTGAAGTTCAACTTCCGTGGTGACGACGATATTTGGGTGTTCATTGATAACCAGTTGGCTGTGGACCTTGGTGGTACTCACTTGGCTGCTCCGGGTTATGTGAATCTCGATAAGTTCAAGGGTAAGAGTGGTGCGCTTGAAGCTGGTAAACAGTATGATCTGGATATCTTCTTCTGCGACCGTCGTACGACCATGAGTAACGTGCGTATCAAGACGAACATGTATATCCAGCAGAAGACTGCTATCGAAGCAAAACCGCAGAAGACGGGTTCCTCTGAAAAAGCTTATGAAATCTGCTATACCCAGAGTGGTGATGGCTCTTGCGCTGCGGCCATGACGGGTGATGAAGAAGAAAAGATCTATTGTGGCGATGATCTTAAGAATTCTAGTTTCAGCATTTCCTATACACTCGTTCAGGGCAATTTGGCTTCTTCTCCGGCAGTACCTGGCGTAGAAAATGTGTCTAGCGGTGTTCATAAGTGCGGTATCGATTTGACGAATCCGGCTAACCCGAAGATTGATCCTGAAGCTATTTGTGGCTTGGGTGGCGGCCGTTACACCTTGTTCGTGAACATTGAAGGCAAAACGAAGAAGGTCTACTCATTCCGTAGAAGTGGTGAAGTGGACGTTGTCTATGCAAACGGTGATGCTATGGACTCTAACCAAGTTAAGATTGGCAGCTATACGATTGAGACCACTGCTATGGCGGGTACGAAAGTGCCGGTTTATGTATCTTCTTTGGCTCCTGTTGAAGGTACCGGTAAAGTTGAAATTTATCCGGACGATGCTGTGGGTGTTCAGTACACTTTGCAGGCTACCGATAACAGTGGCGTAGCGACAAGGCTTATCGAGTTCTGTGCCTATGATGGTGGTGATTCTTGTAAGCCGATTGGTTCTGGTACCCCTCGTACAATTGGAGCAAGTGGTGTCGATACGGTTTATGCAAAAATTCTTATGGATAATATGCAGTCGGACTACCAGACGTTTAAGATTAGCGTGTCTGGTCGACCGAATGCTCTTGCTGTTAGCTTCTACTTGCCGAAGATTTCGTTTATCGAAGCGATTCCGGAAGAAGGTGCCGATGCAAAGTCTGTAACGGGTCAGAAAAAAGAAGCTGATGGTTCTTACGAAGAATTCTGGGTCGGCTCGATTTACGATCTGTACCTGGCTGTATTGAAGCCGAATGCTGATGGAAAATCCTTTAGCCCGTGCTTGCAGGAATGTAATGGTCTCAAGATTCATAAGGGTAATTTGACTTCTCCGAAGATTGACTTTATCCCAGAAGAAGTTGAATTTAAGGATGGCTATGCAACCATTTCTGTCCGTTCGTTGACCAAGTATCGTTGGGATACCGATGAGACGATTAATAACCCGGCAACGATTGTGGCTGAATACAACGATTTTGTGCAGGCTGTTTATAACCCGATGTACTTCCGCGATCCTCCGGTACCGTATCCGGTGCTTGCCGATGTGTTCGACGTGCATGGCGCTCTCCCTGCTGTGGAATACAAGATTCCGGCTCCGTACTTTAGCATGAATCAGGAATACCTGGATGGCGTGGCTGACTCTGTTGCTATTTACTATGACCGTCCGATTCACAAGGATTCCTTGCCGACCATGCTCTGCGTGATGTGGGATTCTCTTTCTGCCGAAGAACATAACCCGGTTAAGGAAGGTTACTCCAACATTTCCAAGGACTCTCTGATTTCTTGTAACGAATTGATTAGTGTTGATGCAAGCAATATTGACTGTTCTTCTCCGATCGAATACAATGGAAAGGGCGGCTATTGCTCCAACTTGATCAAGATCGGTGGCCTTACGCTTTCTACAGGTGTAAAGACGGCTGGTGTGGGTAAGGTTCATTCTTATGCCGTATTTGAAGATAAGGGTAAGCAAGTGAAGCAGGGCTTTGCCGGTGCGTTGACCGATCGTATCGCCCCTGTGCCGCTGCGTGCTGAAGTTCGTACGATTAAGGATGGCGATGAATTGACCGATAATGATAGCCTTGTTATCGTCATGTCTGAACCGGTCCGTTTGGTAACGGATACTTACGCGAAGACTTCTGTTGACTTCTATCTGAATTCTGCTATTGAATTGGATGAAGCTGACCGTTATGTATCTTCTCTGGCGAACACTTCTGCCGTGGTAACTGCTCAAGTTAGCCCGTTTGTTAGTGGTGCTAATGGTGAAGGTCGTATCAGGTTCTTCTACAAGCGTGGTAATGTGTCTCCGCACGTGGGTGACTACTTACGCTTGGGCGGTAATCTCTCCAATATCTTCTGGACTGATGCCGATACGACTCACTATACTCAGCCGGGTAGCGATACTTTGCGTTCTGCTGCTGATGCTGCCTTCTACTGGAATTCTCCGACGGGCTACGATGAAACAAAGAGACTTCCGTCTGTGTGGATTCCGGTGACGGGTGATGCTGATATTGACGTGATTGAAAACAAGTTCGCTTCTACGGCTAATGCCCCGGCTGGTGACAAGGTTCCTGCTGTGTCGGTGACTTCTTACCGCACGACAATGACCAAGGCAGAAGTCTTTGCTGCCGAAGGTGGCAAGCCTGGTCACTTGGTCAAGGCAGACATGTACGCCTTGTACAATGGCTTGTCTGACGAAGAAAGGGCAAATGTGAAGGCGGAAGACATGTTCTTCTACTACGAAGTACAGTACTTCACTAACTTGGGTAACTTCGTCGCTGGTAAGTCTAAGAAGATTTACTGCGATGATAAGAAGAACACTGAAAAGGATCCGGTGACGAACCAGACAATTCAGTACTTCAATGGTGGCCTTTGCACGGAATCTGGTAATGACCGTAACTTCTTCATCGGCTGGAATATGCGTTCTGACAAGGGTCGTGTGGTTGGAACTGGCGCTTACATCGTTAAGCTCAATTCCTACGTGAAGCTTGGTTCTGCTGGTAAGGATGCCAAGCAGGAAAGCACCTCTGTCTGGGGTGTCAAGCGCTCGCCGAAAGCTGTAATGGATTACGCAAAGGCTCCTGCCGGAAAGTAATCTAGCGACTAGATTTGAAAAAGGGAACGGATAAAATCCGTTCCCTTTTTGCTATATTGTTGGTATGCGAAAGATTTTATTTGCTTTGAGCCTTTGCTCCTTAGCCTTTGCCGCTGAACCGACTGATTTGGATTCCCTTTTCCGCGGCAAGGAATACAAACCTGTTTTGAGCGCTTCTCTGCGAGACAGCTCCAAGAGCGATGCCGTTCCAGGAAAGACTGCTGCGAAAGCCTCCAAGTCCGATGGTTACTATATGCTTCAGTTTGAATCTGTAGCCGACTTTGATGCGGCTCAGCGCCGTCGTGCACAGCTTTCTGCAAGTACCGGATATGCAATTCAGGTCGTATTCGATGCCCCGTTCTACAAGCTCCGTGGCGGTGGCTGGGGTAACAAGAAAACGGCCGAAGACAAGGCTCGCGAATTGTCGGCTTACAACATTAATGCCTTCGTCGTCAAGGTCAAATAGCTGTAAACTTGAATGCCTTTGGCATCTTTTGAATAATGAAAAAGTTCCACCCAATGACGGGTGGAACTTTTTGCTTTAATCTTATTTGGGCTGAGTTATTCTAACAGCCCCATAGCCTGCTTGAGAGCGAATTCGTCCATGTTTTGTGGCATGAGCGCGCGTTCTTCGGGTGCGACGAATGCGAGTTTGCGTTCGAAGTCCGGACGGTTTGCACGATTGCGTGCGACCGGCTCCTTGGCCTTGAGCGAATAGTAGAACGGGCCTGTCTTGATAAAGCGCTTCTTCTGCAATCCTTGACGGATGGCTTCGGTCAGCACTTGCTGGAGCACTGGACCTGCTCTGTCGACATGATGCAGTTCCAGAATTCGCTGTTTCAAGATTTCTTCGTGAATTGGAGCTTCGCTGTCGACATAGAACTTGAGCTGCGTGATGAGCGCTGCAATCGGAAGTTCTGCAATGGGCTTGTCGTGGGCGGTTCCTTCGATTTTCGGGTGCTGTACCACGTAAGGCTCGGTCATGGGCTTTGCGGCATCAAACACTTCGGAGCCGTCATCTTCGTCGGCTTCTACCGTGGGCGGGGGAGCCACACTCTGTTCGATAGCGATGGTTGCCACCAGGTGTCCGACTTCGTCCTTGTTGGACATGTACCAGAACGGTAACCAAAGGTTCATGACCTTCCAGCCGAGTTGCCTTAGAATAAGCGGGCGTACGTAGTCGCGGTCTTCGATAGAATCGCGGAAACGTTCCGTGGTGCAATCGTCTTCGATGAGCGACAAGAAATGCGTGGGATTGTTGGCGTCTATGACGACCGGACCCACGGGAATGCCGCCCTTTGAAGTGTGGGCTTGTACCAGAATGTTTTCGTTCTTGAGAGTCTCGATGACTTCGTCTCTGAGCGGAGAATCTGCGGGCTCGATTTCGATTACAGGGTCATACTGCCTTGACTGCAGGTGGTTGATCCATTCACGGAAAAGCGAATTCTTTTGCGATGCAATCTTTGTCTGGTCGGATTCTGTAATGAATGCGCGGAGTTCGCGCTTGGCGAGCGTAGAGCAAACTGCAATCTTGTGGTCGGCAGCAAGACCGCCTGCGCCCTCGGCTTCGATACAGACAAGGATTGTATCCCTGAATTGATCGATTGCTCTTTCGGGTGTTTTTACGAAATAGCGAATGTCTGCATTCGGTCTTGCAAAGAAATTGGCCGCCGGAGTTCCCGCGATAAGCTTTGCGCGGATGGCGTCTTCAATTTCTTGGCAGGTGGACTGGTGGAATGCGATGATTCCGAGAGTCCTTTCCGGATGGCGTTCGGCGTGGTGAATTGCCGTCAGGGCGATGGTTTCGATCTTGTCGGAAACTTCCTTGATTGAAATGCCCTTGAACAGGTCGTTGTTCGGAGACGGCAACTGCTTGATTCCATGATTGTAAATGCGTTCGTTAGCGAAGCTTACAATGGCAGGATTGTTGAATTGCGTCGTGAACCAGAGTTCTCTGGTCGGAGCTCCCTGACGAAGAGCCGCGGTCAAGATGCTTTCTTGGAAGAGAGCGCTACGAGTAACGGATTCTTCGTGGAAAGCGTCAATCGGTAAGTAGTCGTGGCTCGGAGTGTGCGGGTCGCCAATAAGAATCGTCTTGGGTGCAGCAAACAGAATCGGCAAGGCTTCTGCCATTGAAATGGCATCGGCATCGAGAATGATTGAAATGTCGAAGGTCTGCTTGTTGGAAATGTTGAGTGCGTCTGCAAGCGGTACTACGGTGAGCACGCTTGAATCGGCTTCGACTGCGTTATGCAGTTCCTTGAAGTTTGCGCTTGAGAACTGGTCCAGGAGTGCCCTGTAGTCTTTGCTCTTTTGTGCCTTGGCTTTCGGGGATTCCGAGAACAGGGTGGGGCAAACCTTGGTAGCCGCCTGAATCTGGGCTCCGGTCCAGTAGTGGGCAAGGGCGTTGCAGAAATCGGCGTCTGCGTTTTCGGGATCCTTGAGGTATTCGACTAAGGCCGTGTTGCAGTAGCTTTCCATTTTCTGGAAGTGCGCTGAAAGCTGCAGATGAATATCGAGGTGACTCCAGTTATCGTTCCACAACTGAATCTTGCCGAGCCACTTGTCGATGCTCAAACTTTCGAGAGGTGTCTCGAGTTCCATGTCCCTGTTAATCTGCTTGATCGAGGATTGAAGCTCGATGACAGAATTCCAGAGATTCGAAAGTTCCGGTTGAAGGTCCTTAAAGTTGTGCCATTGTTCAAGCAACTGTAGGAGCAGGTCGAGCCTGGGGTCGTCTTTATGCTTTTCACGGAATTCGTAAACATACTGAATTTTCTGATTCAGTTCGACCCAGTTAGAACCTTCGAAGTGCCAGTCACGCCCGAGCAAATGGTTGCCGAGTACGGCGCTTTCCTTGTAAGTCTTCTTGTTGGTTTGCAGTTCGAGGAGCGTGTCGATCAAATCCAAGAGCTTGGCGTCGGAGTCGACGGTCTTGGGTTTGCGAATCACCTGCAGCAAACGCTTGCGGGATGTGCGGTAGCGTTCCGAAAGGCCCTTGAGAGAAATGTGCTGGCATTCGGCAAAGTCGTCGCGTGCATTCTGGATGTTTTCGTCGACGGCATTGTCGGTATAAATGTCAGAAGTTTGCCTGCGGTACCGCACCCATTGGTCGCCTGCTTCGGGGAGGTACATGAGGGTATCCCTGTAGGCGGTCCAGTTGTGGCTGCGCAACTGCCAGTCTTCGAACGTGGGAGTATTTTCGTCGAAATTATCGCGAAGAAGTTCAAGAATGTCGATCATGCCCGATAGGAAGATCCCGGTGGGGAAGAGCCCTGTCGATTCCATTTTCTTGATAACGGGTTCCAGTTCTTTTGCGCGGGTTGCCGCGCAGCGGAGTTCTTCGCAAAGGGTTTGTTGCTGGTCTTCTGAAAGGCTAGATACCTTGACCCCTTGGAATGCCTTGCGGGCATCGACTCCCTTTTTGTCGAAATACAGTTCCGACAAAATCTGGATGTCTTTCTTGAGCTCTTGGTAACTGTTGAAGTCCAGTTGGCCTACACCGCGGAAAATACGGTCGGGGAATTTCTTTTTGGGCTGCTTGACGTCTTTGAATTCGCGCAGCAATTCCGGAAGTAAAACGTTGGTAGGCGGAATAGGCTTGTTTACTGCGTTGTAGTATTCCAGAAAACCGTTTCGCATGGCGCGAACTTTCTGTTCAAGTGCGTTGCGGTCGGTATCCGGGAAACTGCGGAAGGGCGGTTTCCAGGCATTCTGGAATGCACGTGCCGTAATGGCGCGCTTGTGGACCACTAAAAGTTTTTTGCCCTGGGCGATTTCGTCGGCGACGATATTGGCGGCCACCTTCATTTTTTCGGTGCCGGGGAGTGCCTGGATCGCGTAGGCGCAGGTTTGCTCGTTTTCGGCATCCACTGTCACTTTATTCGTGTGCGAATCAGTGGTGTAAAGGAAGTGGTGGTCTGCCGGCGAAAAGACATTGTCGAAATCGTTTTCTTCGAACAGAGATTCTTGGGCCTGGAAACCTTCCTTGCGAAGGAGCGACGCCAAAATCGGGTTCCCTGCAATGCTCTTTTCGGAAAAGCCTAGGCTGCATCTTTTCTTGAGCTGCAGAAGGTTTGTGTTGAAAAATCCGAGGCATAGCCCGTGACGGGTAAAGCGCCAGTTTCGTTCGCCTGCAATGGCTTTTTCAAATTGTGAAAAATAGAGGAGCAGGCTGAACTTGCCGTTGATAATAGCATCTTCGGCAGAGGGCAGTGCAATCGTGTCCTTGAGGCGTTCTCGCAGGACGATATTTTCGATGGGGTTTCGATTCGAAATAGAAACAGTATTCTTGGTCGGATCGAAGTCGAGCGGAACCAAAAGGCTTGGGGCAAGGGCATTGCCGTCCCATTTCAAAAAGCCGAGAAGCAGGTAAAGATCTGTTTCGCCGTAATCGTCAAGTTTGTGACGAAGCACCGAGGTGATGGTGTCGAGGGCGGTAATCTTTTGCTGCGCCGTAAAATTCTGAGAAACCTGGAAAAAGGATTCCAGGGGAAGGGGCCCATGGGCTTGCAACCATTTTTCGTAGAAAAGGTCTCCTGCCTCGGCGATCAGGGGCGACTGGAAATCGTTTTTGGTCGAAAAACTAAGTAAACGGTCTTTGGAGTCAAAGAGGGCGGCTTCTTGCCGAATTTTGGCGACAATAGCAGAAGATGAAGACATACCCTGAATATACCTAATTTATTGCTAGTTGCGAAATTAGGTAATAAAAAAGGAGTGTAAAAGGCGTGTTTACAGGCGCTCTGCAACCGTTGCTATCGCTTGTTCTAACGTTGTCGGTATAATATGTGACAAAAAACCGGCTTTATGAAGGATTTGCCCCAAAAGTTCCTGGGGAGTCTTGCCGTTTTCTTTTTCTTGACGGAGACTGTAGGCGTGCTCGCGCTTGGAGAGCTTTTTGCCAGTCGGGTCGACAATAAGTGGGTGGTGCAGATATACTGGGCGCGTGTAGTGGGGTATATTTAGGTTGGGGTCGCCTTGGCAAGTTTCGGCAATTAATTGCGAAAGGGCTATTTGGCGGGCGGTAGAATTGCGGATATCTTCACCGCGAACAATATGCGTGATTCCGTCGGTAAAGTCATCGATGCAGACGGCGAATTGGTAGGTCCAGAAACCGTCGCGGTCGCGAATAGGGAAATCTCCGCATTGATTTTTCGGATTTTCGCTAAAGTCACCGAGGCGCTCGTCGTGCCAATTAATTACTTTGTTTGGAATAACGATACGTAGGCTATGAGGTTCGCTGCAGGGCATTGTATGCGTACGGCATTTGCCTTGGTAAATGACTTCGCCGGTTTCGCTTACGGGATTTTCGGATTGCAATTGCTTGCGGCTGCAGGTGCAGGGGTACACAAGCCCTTGAGCGGTGAGTTTGTCGAGGACTTTCTGGAAAAAGTCAAAGTGCGAACTTTGAATGCTTTCGCTGTCGTACTGGAATCCGAACCAGGCGAGATCTTCGCGGATGCCGTTGATATATTCCTTGCGGGCGCGGCCTTGGTCGTGGTCTTCGATGCGAAGGTGAATCTTGAGACCCCATTTTTTTGCGGCCGCCCATACGTAAAGGGCTGAGAGCAGGTGCCCTTCGTGTAAAAAGCCCGTGGGGCTCGGCGCAAAACGGATGATTCCTGGCATACGTGGAAAGATAGAAAAGAATTACGCTTCAAGAGCTTTTTTTAGAGCCACACGGATTGTACTAAAGTACTAAAAGTGTGCAAGGTTATGACGCAGCAGAAAACTTGTTTTCTGTTATGGCATAACCGTAGCCACGAACGCCAACGGCGTTAAATGCTCGGCTCGGTTATAGGCCTGCAAGCAGTCCTGCAACACTCGCCTTGCGCATTTATTGGAAAACGCTAACGCGTTTTCTTGTTTTTCATAGAATTTTTAGCGTGAAATCAAATTTTAATTGGTTGAATATTTGTTTTTTATCAGAAATGCCGTTAGGCATTTCGAATCCGTGTGGTTTTATATGCTGATTTACTATCTTTCATGATGATGAAGTTTGATTTGAAAGTTCTCTTTTTGACGGCGACGTCGGTAGCGACAGTGTTTGCCTTGAATGCTTGTTCGGGTTCGCCGGAACCGCAGACGGAGCCTGTACCGGCTGCGCAGACTGATTCGGCTGCCCCTGTTGCAGAAAAAAATGCCGAACCGGCGATTCCTGCAAGCTATAAGGACATCCAGTTTCCAGAATACAAGTATGTAGCTCCGTACCCGAAGGATTTCCGCGTAGAGATTGCCCCGGGTATTTCGGGCTATATTGTAAGCGACCGCAGTTTGCCGCTCGTGAATTTTTCAGTCTATTTTGAACAGCCGCGCGCTCCGCTTTCGCTTAAAGACGAAGCGGCGTCATCGATGGTGGGGAGCATGCTCCGTCGCGGTGGCGGTGGTGGCATTTCCGCCAAGGCTTTGGACGATTCCCTGGAATTCATTAGCGCAGGGTTGAGTTCTTCGGTCGGCACGTTTACTTCGATGTTCGATATCGATTGCTTGTCTAAGGACTTTGCTGACATGCTGAAGCTTTCGAAGCAAGTGCTGACGGATCCTGCTTTTGACAAAGACCAGTTTGAAATTTTGCGTGCAAACTTCTTGACGGCCTACGATCGCCGTTATGACACGCCGGCAAAGGTACTTTCGGCGTTGAAGGCTAAAGTGAACTACGCTCCGAACCCGAGATTGTGGGATGCCAATGCCGAAGACTACAAGAAGGTGTCTGTGGCCGATGTCAAGCAATTGGCTCAAGGTGTGTATGGGAATGGCCGCGTGATATTTGCACTTTCTGGTGATGTCGACAAGGATTCGATAGTTGTCGTGCTCAAGGATTTCTTTGAAGGTTGGAAAACGGCCGTTTCGAAAAATGTGAAAAAGAATGCAAAGGCTGTGGCCCAGGAACCGACTCCGCTTACGTTTGTGAGAAAGCCCGGAATTTACGTGGTCGACAAGGATATTTCGCAGGCAAATATTTCGATGAACCAGCCCTTTGTGCGTAGACCGCATGCAGACTACTATCCGGCAGCGGTGGCAAACTTTATTCTGGGTGGTGGTAGCTTTACGAGCCGCTTGATGAACCGCGTACGTAGCGATGAAGGCTTGGCATACAGCGTGTACAGCTCGGTAGGGAACGATTATCGCGACACCGCCATGGTAACGATTGCTTTGCAGACCAAGGTGGAATCGGTTGGATTTGCCCTGAAACTGATTCGCGAAGTGGTGAATGAATTTGCTGAACAAGGACCTACAGAAGAAGAACTTTCGCAGGCTAAAAAAGCTTTGATTGAAAGCTTGCCGAGCCTGTTCGATAGTCCTGAAGCAACGGCGGTAATCTTTGCGAAGGGTGAACTGCTGGGTAAGACCTACGACCACTACTTGGATTATGTAAAGGAAATTAATGCGGTGACGGCCGACCAAGTGAAGGCTATGGTCAAGAAGTATTTTGATATGGACAAGATGACCACCTCGATTGTCGCTCCTGTTTCAAAACTTGAAGCCATCAAGCCGTTCACGGTGATTCCACAGGATAGTCTGGAGTTTAGGAATTAATGAAGATTCTTGGATACATAGCGAAGTCTTTGATTGTGGTCCTGTTGTGTGGGGTGTTTGCTTTTGCTGCAGATGCTCCCGCGACTGATACGCTCGCTCGCCACAACTTGGTCAAACGCCTCCAGAACGAAGATGATGTGCGCTCGCTGTGTTCTGGACTCAAAACGTGCATGGATATTGATTATCCGGGCTGTTCCGTGGGAGACAAGCATCCATGGCCCAAAGTAAAGTACAACGAAGAATTTTGCAAGCCTTACAAGGAACTTGAAAAACGTGGCTACAAGGTTGACCCTAAGGTTCCGATGGTTCCTGAAATTTACGCGAGACTTGGCCGCCAATACCGTGTGGAATACGTTTATGCGGGAACGCTCCCGCTTGATGAAAACGTAATCAAGTTCTTGTTTGACAATATGCCGTTTACGGCGCAGTTGATTAACGCTTACCTCGACGAAAACTACGTGCTTGAATACACGCACCCGAACAGACGATTCTTTAGTGGTAGTAATGGCCGCAGTCTTTCGGGCGAATTCTACTGGGCTTTGCAGGATAGTGCGGGACAAAAGCTTGGCATGCGCGACTTGTTCTTTGGATACGGCCATGCGAAAATCCTAAAGTGGGCGCTCCATGGAACCGCAATCGCGTACTTGGATATGGATCCAATGCCTGGCAAGATTATTAAGTACAAATTAACTGCTATCGTGTTCCCGGGCAACTCGGTGCTCAATTCTATTATGCAGATGAAGGTGTTTAGAAGCGTTGTGAACACGAAAATCGAGCAGATTGTGAACGACATCAAGAAAGCGTCGGGAATGTACTTTAGCGGCAATAAGGAACCCATGCTTAAGAGTGCGACTCTCAAGTCCGAAGAAAACGTGCAGTACGTTTTGGATTTTGAAGAAGTCGTAAACGGTGCACATTGGGAACTTGGCGATTTTGAACGTCTGCAGAAAGCCCGCAAACAAAAGCGTGAGCAGGATATGCAGGCAGTGCCTATTATGGTGAAGGACCTTCAGGTTATCAAGGAAAAGAAATGACGAACGAAACTTTGGAATCCCTTTTGGAACGCGTGACGGAACGCCGTCGTGAACTTTTGACGTCTGTGGTGGATCGCCGTACCAGACACTTTTGCATGGTGCTCGAAGATTTGTTCGATCCGCACAACATTTCTGCTGTGATTCGTACTGCCGAAGTGTTTGGCCTTCAAGATGTTCACATTATCGAAGAAGACAATGCCTACAGTGTGAACAAGTCCATTCTGAAGGGCAGTTACAAGTGGATGAGCTTGTACCTTTACAAGAAGCGCATGCTTTGCATGGAAAAACTGCGCGCGAAGGGTTACAAGATTGCCGTGGCGAGCACGAATACCACCAATTCTGTTTTGGATTTGGACTTGAGCCAGCCTACCGCTTTCTATTTGGGTAGCGAATTCCACGGGAATCACCCCGATACTTTGGCCCATGCCGATTACGAATTCAAACTGCCTCAGTATGGTATTACCGAATCCATGAATGTGTCGGTGGCTGGCGGCGTTTTGATGACTTACCTAGATGTGTTCATGCAGAAGGATGGCCGCGAAAAGTTCTTGCTCCCTAAGGCAGAACGTGATGCTTTGCTTTTGGACTGGCTTGACCGCCATGTGAACGGTATCGAGAACAACAGCCCGATTGTTCGAATCGACGAGTAACCCCTTAATCAAGCCTTAAAAGCTCTCTTTTAAGAGGGCTTTTTTTGTTTTATATGCAAAAAATGCTAGATTAAAACCCAAATGAAAAAGTATTCGGCTCTTTATTTTTCAGTAGGCTTGGTGGTCATCCTTGCCCTGATTATTCTTGTTTTTGGAATATTCTTCTTAAACGAGAAGGACCCTCGCGAAACCTTTAACACCTATTATCTGCGGTTTACCCAGGTGAGTACCTTGGTGCTCGATGACCCCGTCAAGGTGAATGGTGTGAAACTCGGTAAGGTCGAATCGATCGATTTGGCTGGCCACCGCGTGGTTGTGACAATCAGGCTTCGTACCGACGTGAAAATCCCGAAGGATTCCGAAATTCGCGTGCAGAACATCGGTATCATGGGTGAACGTCAGATCGGTATGATTCTTGGGGACTCGACAAGCTACTTTAACCCGGGCGATACCATTACAGGTCAGTTCGATGCCGGTATTGCCGAAGCTCTTGGTCTTGTGGGTGAGGTCTGCGACTCGACGAAGGTCCTTTTGGAATCGGTCAAGCAAGCTTTGAACCAGACTATCGTGAACCCGGAATTCCAGGAACGTTTCAAGACTCTGCTCGAGAAGGCTGAAAAGCTGGAAGACCGCGTGCTTGTGATGCTGAATACGGCTGACCCGCAGCTTAGGAAGAGCCTTGAAGGCTTGAACCAGGTGACGGTCAAGGTGAATAACTTGATTGATGGCGTGAAACCGCCAATCGACAATATGTTTGCGAACACCGAAAAGGTGATGGGTAACGCCGACAAGTTGCTGGGCGAACTGGAAACGGTGACGAACCATTTGGATCAGCTTGTCATGAAGGTCCAAAAGAAGATTGAATCCAAGGACAATACGGTGGGAATTTTGCTGAATGACCGTACCTTGCATGATGACTTGGTCAAGACGGTCCATTCGGCGGACAGCTTGGTGCGCATTATTTTACAAGATGGTCTAGACATCAACGTGGATTTTTTCTGAGGAAAACAATGATTGAGAAAGCATTGGTGGTAACAAACAAGTTGGGGATACACGCAAGGCCTGCCGGAATGATAGTCGATATCACCGGCCAAGCCAAGAGCGATATATCCATCGTATTCGAGGGCTCGAAGGCGAATGCCAAGAGTATCTTGAATGTGATGATGCTTGCAATCCCTGCGGGTTCCGAAGTCAAATTCGAAATTGATGGCGAAGACGAAGAACAGGTCGCGTCTCAGTTGGAAAGTCTGTTTAATGACCACTTCAACGAAGAACCCTGCTAAAAAGCCGGAACAAGTCCGTACAGTTTTGACGGGCGTTCCAGCATCCCCAGGCTTTGCCATGGGGAGCGTTTTCCCGGTTACGAACCGGAAAATCTCGGTGGTAGAGGAAACTCTCCCCGAAAGCCGTCTGCCGGACGAAGAACAGCTTTTCTTGAAAGCGGTCCACAAGACGGTCAAGGAAGTTTCGCAGATTAAGGAACTTTCTGAAAGTCGCACCGGGATGAAGGATAGCCTCATCTTTGCGACGCACTTGATGATTTTGCAAGACCCCACTTTGATGAATGGGGTTCTCGACAAGATTCGCAAGGAACGCAAGAATGCCCGTTGGGCAGTTCATGTGGTTCTTGGCGCCTTCATTGATAAGTTTGAACAGATTGATTCGCCTGCCATGCGCGATAAGGCGGCCGACCTGAGGGACGTGTACAACCGCTTGATGGCGGCCATGGAAGATTCCGGACCGGTGCTCGAGGATGTGGCTACCGAAGACGGCGTTGTGCTGGCGGGACACGAACTTTTACCGAGTCTTTTGATGTCGATTAAGCCCGGCCAGGTGGCGGGGCTTGCGATGGATACGGGTGGCCGTACGAGCCACGTGGCCATTCTTGCGCGCTCGCTCCAGATTCCGTTGGTTTCTGGCTTAAGAAACTTTGCTGCGTTAGTGAAGGCTGGCGATACCGTTATCGTTGATGGCTCGAGCGGCCAGGTTGTCATTAATCCGAACCAAGATGACATCAAGGAATTCCACGCCCGCCAAGAAGTCTTTGAAAGACAGCGTCGTGAATTGTTCACGATGCGTCAGCTGGAACCGATGACGCGTGATGGCAAGTATATCACGTTGCATGCAAATATCGAACTTCCGTCGGAATCAGAAAAGGTGACGGATTTCGGTGCAACCGGTATCGGCCTGTATCGTTCTGAATTCTTGTTCTTACGGAGTGAGGCTCCGACTCAAGATGAACAGCGCGATGCCTATCGCTACATTCTTGAAACCATGTACCCCTGTCCGGTGACGATTCGTACTTTGGATGCCGGCGGAGACAAACTGGTGAGTGGCATTACTGCGGTGAATGAATCGAACCCGTTTATGGGTTGGCGCTCGATTCGCGTGTGCCTTGACCGCGAAGATATTTTCTGTACACAATTGAAGGCTTTGCTCCTTGCAAATACCAAGGAAAACCTGCGCCTGCTCTTGCCTATGATTTCGGGCATGACAGAACTGCGCCGTGCAAAGGCCTGCATTGCAAAGTGCCGCAAGGAACTTGAGGAAAAGGGCAAGAAAGTCGCGAAGGTGAAAATCGGCGTGATGATTGAAGTTCCTGCCGCGGTGATGATTGTCGACAAACTTGCCAAGGAAGTGGACTTCTTTAGCATCGGTACAAACGACCTTGTGCAATTTACGCTTGCCGTGGACCGTACGAACGAATTGATTACGGACATGTTCCAGCCGCACCATCCGGCTGTACTCAGCATGATTTATCAAACAGTGCAGGCGGCACACCGCGAAGGAATTCCGGTGGCGGTTTGCGGTGAAATGAGTGCGGATCCGTTGAGCGTGCTGTTGCTCGTTGGCCTTGGAGTCGATGAACTTTCGATGACTCCGTGGAGCGTGATGTCTACCAAGAAAATCATCCGTTCGATCAACTTCGAAGATGTGCGTGATTCTGCGCTGACGGTGTTGCAGATGGATGATGCTGAAAGCGTGAATGCCTTTATGCTAGGTAAGTATGCCCAGACGATTCGGGACTTGGGTATATCGAGTTTTGTGGGGCAAGTCGATAGCAGTAAGAAATGACACGATAGGGTGTGAATGTATAGGATTGTTTTGTTGGTTGTGTTTTTAGGCGTGTTCGCTTTTGCGGATTCGTCATCTGTGGCTCCCTCTGTAAAAGCATCGTCTCCGAGCCCGCTTCCGTCGCAAGCAACGGATAGCTTGATTGCGTCGATGCCGTTTACTCCCCCGAATCCGTACGAAAGTCTGGAACAGATTCCGCCTTCGCAATTTCAGGATGTGGTGGTGCGTTACAACCGCCTTAAGGCTTTGAGTGAAGACAAGTCTCAGCCTAAGAATGTGCGTGACTTTGCACGTGCTGCCCAGTTCTTTTACAAGGAACAGTGGGATAGCGCCTACTTTGCTTACGATTCCCTGCGTGGTCGCGATGCTCAATTAGATGGTGCTGTTATCTTGCGCATGGCAAAATCGCTGTTCAAGTTACGCGATTACAAGAACATGCGCGTGGTGCTCGCTCTTTATAAGAACCTGGATCAGGACGCCTCTTTTGAACGCGCTGCTTCTAGGCTTCGTATTGAGGCCGCGATGGCGGACTCCTCCTTGAGTGACCGAGCTCATGCGGATTCCCTGAAGGTCTTTGTTGAAAAGTATCCGAAGTCTGATGATGCGGCGGCTTTAAGATATCGCTATGCCCAATACTTGGAACAGTTCAGGCAGATGAAAGAAGCAAAGCGCATTTATTTGCGACTTTTGACGAGTGCCTCTAACTACAAGGATTCCGCCTTTGCCGCAATCCGCAGACTCCGCAAGGTGCGTGGCGCTCCCGAGACCTTGGAAGAAAAGGTTGCGTATGCCAAGATGGCTTGCGCCAAGGATAACGCAAGCGAATGCCTTTCTTTGCTTGATTCGATTCATGTTCTGGATTCGATGCTTGTATCGCTTTCGCCGGAAGCAGCGCTCCCGCCGCCGGAAGATTCTTTGCAGAAAAAGCTTGCCCCGAGTTCTTTGGACATAAATACCCGCATTACTTTGTGGGAAAAGCGTGCAGTGACCTTGCGTACGCTCAAGCGCGATGACGAAGCCATTAAGCAGTTCAAGTTCTTGCTGGATTCTGTGGAAGCTCGCCCCTTGTGGATGCAGTCTATTTTGCGCCTGTATCGCAACAATGCCGGTCGCTACGAAAGAGAAATCCGCAAGATGGATGCAACCTTGCAAGATGCTAGCCAGTTCAGTAAGGAAAATGCGAACAACTTGTGGGTGAAGGGTTTTGAATATGAACAGAAAGAAATGTACGATAGCGCCATTGCTTGCTACAAGACTCTTTCTCACAAGCGCTTCAAGAATAATATCAAGCGCCAGTGGGCCAAGTTCCGCATTGGCTTTGTGTACTTTAAGCAAGAAAAGTGGGCTGAAGCAATTCCAGCCTTGATTGATGCGACCAAGGAACCCTTCCTTTGGAGCGGTAGCGGTGCCCGCATGTTCTTGGGCGATGCCTACATGCGACTGGGTAAGGATTCTCTTGCCCGCGAAGCATACCTCGACTGTATTCGCGATTTCCCGCTGGCTTACTATGCGCACCGTAGCCGTCTTAAGCTTGTCGGCTACAAGTTGATGAACGAAAAGGATGTTCCGTATGCGCATGGCGTGCTCATGGCGCCTGAACAAACGCTTGCTTGGGTGCGCGCCTCGCAGCCGAAGATTGGCAAGCCCGATACGACTTACAATCCGGAACGTTACAACCGCATTCGCACGCTGTTCCAGTATGGTTTTAGCGAACAAGCATTCGCCCTTTATGACGAAGCCCGCAAAAAGAATGCGAAGCGTTTGGATTTCTTGTACGAATACGGCAAGCTGTTCTATGAAATGGGCGAAACTGCTGCCGGCTATCGCCTCGCTCGCCAGTTCCAGAACAATATCGATCGCCGCCGCCTGATGGCTCCGCCGATTGATGTGCTGCATTACCTGTATCCGATTCCGTACATGGACCAGGTGAAGTTCCATTCCGGTGATCGCATTGATCCGTTCTTTGTGTACAGCGTGATGCGTCAGGAATCGATTTTCAATTTTGAAATCATGTCGCCGGCGGGTGCTTGCGGCTTGTTGCAGATTATGCCTGCAACAGGCAAGATGCTTGCCGAAAAGGAAAGTCTTCCGAATTTCGAACCTCGTCAGCTGTTTAATGCCTACATGAACATTCGCTTGGGCATTCGTTACCTGATTGACTTGAAGGCCGAATACAACGATGACTACATGTATGTGCTCGGTAACTACAATGCGGGCCCGAAGCCGACGAAGCGCTGGCAGGCTGCTGGTGAGGGCAAGTCTTGGGATGTTCGTGCCGAAGACATTAGCTACTGGGAAACCCGCGACTACGTGAAGCGCGTCATGGGCAACTACTGGATTTACCAGGAAATTTACGACGGAATCTAGCCGATGCTGTTCCTGTTGCTGACAATCGGTCCTGCGTTTCTTTTTGCTTGCGGGAACATTCTCGAAAAGTCGGGTGTGTCTACGGTGGGCAAGCGCACTGGCGGAACTTCTCGTCCGTGGGAATTCTTTAAGGGCGTAATCACTAATAAGTTCTGGTGGCTTGGAATTTGCTGTTCTGGCCTTGCAACGCTTGGCTACTACATTGCCATGGCGCGTTATGACCTGAGCCAAGTGCAACCGATGATGGTTTTGAATCCGGTGCTTACCGCCCTCATGGGATTCTGCATTCTGAAAGAAGCTTTGACCAAGCGCATTGTGATTGCGATTTGCTTTGTGGTGGCGGGCCTTCTTTACTCTGTCGAGAACTTGGGTGAATCGACTGCGATTCAGAATATCGGAATGCTTTGGGCGTACGCTGGCGGACTGAGTGCTGTAACGCTTGTAGCGCACTTGTGGGTCAAGGACCGCGAAATGGTAGATTCTTTGATTATGGGCGTGGGCTTTGGACTTTCTGCCGCATTCTACAAGAGTCTCGCGATGGATTTTGACTTGGACCACATTGAGCTTTCTTCGATTGCGAACTTGCTTTTGGATTTTAGAACGCTTGGCTACATTGCGACTTATAGCATTGCTTTCTTGTATTCGCAAGTGTCGTTCTCTCGCGGTCGTGCGCTGTTCATTATTCCGTTCAGTGCGGCTGTTGGCGCTGCAGTGCCGACTTTGGCTGGCGTACTTGTATTTTCGGAAGCGTTCCCGATGGGCAAGGTGATTTCGGTGAGCCTCGTGCTGATTGGCGCCTGCCTCTTTATTGTGCGCCGCCCCAGAAGAAAGAAAAAAGAAACTTTTGGATAGGCTCTCGAGCTACCGGTTTCTTGTGGATTAATATATATTATCCCTGATGTGTAGGGATGTTTGTGCAATGAGGGGCTTTTTTGCCGTTTGGGTTGCGTTGCTTGCGCTGTGTTTTGCAGCGTGTTCCGATAATGATTCCAGTTCCTCAAAAGATTCCGAACAAGAAACACCTGCTGATAGTGTGATTGATGCCGACGCGAAACTTCCGTTTGTGGGTGGCCCCGTTATCTTTACCGAGGTTGATCCGATTAACATTGTCTATGAAGATCATGAAGGCGGCGATGCTGGCTGGGTGGAACTTTTCAATACTTCGGCCGATACGGTAGATTTGTCGGGAATGTACTTGACTGATTCAAAAACGGAGCCGTTCAAGTGGAAATTCGGAAACGTAAAACTTGCTCCGAGTACGTTCTTGCTTGTGTTTATGTCGGGCAAGAACTATCCTGACTATCAGCTGCCGCATGATTCGCTGAATATGATTGGCCCCGGTTGCTGGACATGGACCGATTCGCAGAATGATCCGCCGGGAGAAAGCTATGCTGATCCTTTGCCCGGTCAGAAAAAGAACTGCTTTAAGGAAGATGCCGTAAGACGTTTTGGTTCTGTGATGAAGCTTGGCGAGAATGAAGATTTGGGCTGGTCTTCGATTGCGGTATTCGTGGGTACCGGAAGTTCTGATAAAGAAGATGTACTCGATATCTCGGCGGCGAATGAAATCTTGATGCAGGCCTACATTACTAAGGACCGCAAGGTGTCTTTTAGACTCACGCAGCCCGATATTGACGACTGGAAAGGTTACGAAATCGTGTTTACGGGTACGGGCGATTCTTCGACGGTTTACCGCGCGACTCTCCCGACAGGGACGACTTTCCCGGACCTCAAGAATATTTACGGCACGCGCATGAGCCCCGAGGCGAATGAATCGCAAGAAGTAACGGTTAAGGTGTTTAGCTATATCGCTCGCAACCGTGGGCATGAACCGCATGCGGGTTTCAAGATTTCTGAGGCGGGTGGGCGCTTGTATTTGGTGAATGCTGATACGGCGATTGTAGATTCTATTGCATACCCAGAAATGTCTGTAGGGAAAACTTGGAGTTTCGGCACGCTTGCCGACGGTACGATGGGCTTTGGCTTTGGCGACGCTTCGCCCTATGGCCTTGTGACGCAACCGGTGGTGCAGTCGCGCTCGCCGGCGCTCGATACTTTGGCCGAAATTCCGCCGTCTGGTTTTTACGATATGCCGTTTGCGATTGCTTTGCCTGAGGGTGCGAATGTGCGCTGCGAAAAGGGTGGTTTTGCGCCTACGGTGGATTCTCCGTTGGCTATTTCGCTTGCGGTGGATTCTTCGATGACGATTCGCTGTGCTGCGTTTGATGCGGGAAAACTCCCGGGTGAAGAAATGGTGCGCACGTATGTCTTGGGCGAAAAGCATTCCTTGCCGGTGGTGTTCTTGACGACGGATCCGAATTCGCTTTTTGATCCCGATTCGGGCATATACATGGAAGGAAATTTCGCGCAGAGCAAGGCTCCACATTACGGCGCGAATTACTGGCTCGATAAGGAAATCCCCGTGACGGTAGAATTCATGGAGCCGGGTGTGAATGCGCCTGCTTTCGTGAAGCACGCGGGCCTCAAGATTTTTGGAAATTACAGCCGCCAGAATGACAAGAAATCGGTCGCGATTACTTTCCGCGAAAAGTATGGCGACAAGCGTTTGCGCTACAGCCTGTTCCCGGATTTTCCGGAGCTGAACAAATTCAAGGTCTTTATTCTGCGCAATAACGGAAGCAATTTCGGCAATGACTACATTCGCGATCGCTTGGCAAGTTCGATTAGCGAAGGCTTAGGTGTGGATTACCAGCGCGGGCGATTTGCGGTGGTGTACTATAACGGCGAATACTATGGTATTCATAGCATTCGTGAGCGCTCGACAGAATATTACTTTGAAACGCATTACGGCTTGAATCCCGACGATATCGATTTGCTTAAGGCGGATAATTCCGTGTCGGCAGGATCCGCTGTCGATTACGTGGCGCTGATGGATTGGCTTGAATCGAACAGCCTTGAAAGCGAAGAGAATTATGCCTATGTGGCTTCGCAAATTGATGTTGACAACTTTATCAATTATATGCAGACTGAAATGTATGCGAATAACCGCGACTGGCCGGGCAACAACCTGAAAAAGTGGCGCAGCAACAATCCGAAAACGCCGTGGAAATGGTTCCTGTACGATATGGATTTCGGAATGGGGAATGGTTATAGCGAATACACGAATAATATCTTTGAATTTGCTGCGGCAGAAGATGGCGAATCTTGGCCGAACGGCCCTGAATACACACTGCTTTTTAGGCGTTTGCTTGAAAATTCGGGATTTCGTGCGGCATTTGTGAACCGTATGGCGGTGCTGTTGCAAATGAATTTCTCGAGTGAGCGTGTGCTTGCGCGCATTGAGCGCATGACGAATGAAATTGAATCGGAAATTCCGCGCGATCAAAAACGGTGGAAGTTGAGCTCTTCGAGAATGGAGCGCCAACTTGAGGAAATTAAGGATTTTGCGCAGGAGCGCCCGGGCGTTGTGTACGATGAACTGCGCGAATATTTTGAATTGGGTAGCCCGATTGCGTTGTCACTTTCGGTAAGCGGACCGGGTATAATAAACGTTCATGGTCTGAAAATAGATTCGTATCCGCTGACGGTCAATTTCTTTGAAGGGCTCCCCGTGATGCTGGAAGCTGTGCCGACAAATGGTGGCGTTTGGGCTGGTTGGAGTGATGGGGTGATGGAGCAGGCGCGTTATGTGTCCCCGGGAGAGGTGGAAAGCCTGACCGCCGTTTTCAAGTGAGTTTCTTTAACTCAATTTTACATGACTTTCCACTGCGAACACCCCGTGAACGGAAAGTTCTAATATAAACCTTACGAACGTGCTCATCGGGGTTTTCTTTAGTTATAATCTAGGTCAGAAATTCGGTATTTTGCTAAATTTGGGCACATTATGAGTTACAATACCAAGATTCTTTGCATTGGCGCGGGCTATGTCGGTGGCCCCACTATGACTGTTATTGCCGACAAGTGCCCCGATGTGAAAGTGACTGTGGTTGATATCAACCAGGCCCGTATTGACGCTTGGAATAGCGACAACCTCCCGATTTTTGAACCTGGCCTCGATGACGTGGTGAAGCGCGCCCGCGGCCGTAACCTCTTCTTTAGCACCGACATTCCCTCTGCCATCAAGGAAGCGGACATTATTTTTGTTTCTGTGAATACCCCGACCAAGACGTTTGGCCACGGTGCCGGCAAGGCTTCTGACCTGCAGTATTGGGAAAAGACCGCCCGCAATATCTTGGAAATCGCCGACGAAGGCAAGATTATTGTGGAAAAGTCGACGCTCCCGGTGCGTACCGCTGCCGCCATGGAACGAATCTTGAACTCTAACGACAAGGGCCTGCACTTTGAAGTGCTTTCTAACCCGGAATTCTTGGCCGAAGGTACCGCTATTAACGACCTTTTTGAACCGGACCGCGTGCTCATCGGTTCTCACCAGACGGAATCGGGCCTTGCCGCCTGCCAGAAGCTGGTGGATGTGTATGCCCACTGGGTGCCGCGCGAACGCATTCTCACGACGAATCTTTGGAGTTCCGAACTCACGAAGCTGACTGCAAACGCCTTCTTGGCTCAGCGCATTAGCTCCATCAACTCGATTAGCGCCCTTTGCGAAAAGACCGGCGCCGATGTGGATGAAGTGGCATTCGTGATGGGTAAGGACCGCCGTATCGGTCCCAAGTTCCTCAAGGCCTCTATCGGCTTTGGTGGTTCTTGCTTTAAGAAAGATATTTTGAACCTCGTGTACCTGTGTGGTTACTACGGTCTTCCCGAAGTGGCTGCTTACTGGGAATCGGTGGTGAAAATCAATGAATGGCAGACCCACCGCGTGGTGGACCGCATGCTCGAGACCATGTTCAACACGATTGCAAGCAAGAAGATTGCCGTGTTCGGTTTCGCTTTCAAGGCAAATACCGGCGACACTCGCGAAAGCCCTGCAAATCTTGTTGTGCGTGACCTGCTTGCTGAACATGCACTGCCGGTTGTTACCGATCCGAAGGCTATTCCTGATGCCAAGCGCGATTTGAAGGACGTGCTTGACCAGGTTCAGTTCGAGGAGGATCCGTACAAGGCTGCCGAAGGCGCTCACGCCGTGGTGGTCTGCACGGAATGGAAGTGCTTTGCTGAACTGGATTGGAACCGCATTTACAAGGGTATGGCCAAGCCTGCCTTCGTATTTGACGGCCGCAACATCCTGGATGCAGACGCTTTGAAGAAGATCGGTTTCGAAGTTTCAAGTATTGGTAAGGGGAAAGCGGAGTAAAGTAAAATGGGGTTCGATTCAAAAACAGGACGTCCTGTGCCGCTATCTAGGGCGCAGGTGCCTATTTTGAAAATCTTTAAGGAAATAAAGCCGGTTCTTGAGGCGAATTCGATTCCGTACTATTTGTTGGGCGGAACCTTGCTGGGTGCTGTCCGGCATAAGGGATTCATTCCTTGGGATGACGATATCGACATTGGCATCGTCCGTGAAGACTACGAACGTTTCTTGAGGCTTGTGCCGAAGATTCTTCCGAAGCATTTGGAATTGCGCTCGTACCGCGATAAGTCCGACCACCATTATTATTTCTCGAGAATTGTAGACACCCGCTACGAGATGAACCGTAACGGAAGTCTGGTCTCTAGAACAGAAAATCTCTGGGTTGATATTTTCCCCCTCGATGGCATGCCGAACAATTGGTTTGTACGCAAGATTCATATGCTGGAACTGTTGTGGCTCCGCTTGCGTTACCATGTGGCCTGCTTTGACAAAGTCAACCTGAACCGCCCGAATAGGCCGCTGTCCGAACGAATCGTGATTGCGCTTGTTAAGGACTTGGGCGTTAACGGCCATAAGAACTACAAGAAGTGGTTGATCAAGCTTGATTTAGTGCTTCGCCGCTATAAGGTACAGAATTCGAACTGGATTGTGAACTTTATGGGACAGTACAAGTTCAAGGAAATGTTCCCGAAGTCCTACTACGGCAAGGGTAAACTTTATCAGTTCGAAGACATGCAACTGATGGGCCCCGAAGATGCCGACAAGGTTCTTACGCAAATGTACGGTGACTACATGAAGGAACCGGAAGATTGCGACAAGAACGTGCATGACGCTCAACTTGTTGAGCAACAGGCGTATTAATGGACGAATCCCTGCGCGCATTGCAACTGAAGGAACTGGACTTGCTGAAATATTTCCAGCAAGTCTGCAAAGACAATCATATTGAATACTATGCCTTGGGCGGAACACTGCTGGGTGCGGTACGCCATAAGGGTTTTATTCCTTGGGATGACGATATCGATGTCGGCATTCCGCGTCCGGATTACGAACGCCTTTGCAAGATTCTTGAAGAAAAGTCCGGTACTGGGAAAATCAAGTTCCGTTCTTATAAAAATACCCAAGATTACATTCGTTACTTTGGTCGTATTGAAGACGAAAGTATGAAAATCGTTCGCCATGACAACATCAAGGTCGAAGAGGCTTTTGCCTGGATAGACTTGTTCCCGCTGGATGCCATGCCGAACAACGCCCTGCTGCGTAAGCTGAAGGTTTTTTACGTTCTCTTTTTGCGTGCGATATACCGCTTTTCTTGCTTTGATCGCTTGGTGAATGTGAACAAGAAAGGGCGTCCTTTGCACGAACGTGTTCTGGTTTGGGTTGGACTCCATACCCCAATTCAGAAATTCTTTGATACTAAGAAATGCCTAGCCCGCTTGGAACGCGCGCTGACGGCGACTCCGTACGAAAAGTCGGACTACCTGGTGAATGCCATGGGCGCCTACAAGTTCCGCGAGATGTTCCATAAGAAGTATTACGGCAAGGGGCGTATGTACCCCTTCGAAGATACCGAAATTTGTGGCCCCGAAGATTATGACTTTGTCTGTACGCAACTTTATGGCGACTACATGACGCCGCCGAAGGTTGATGACCGCAATCACCATGGTTTGCAGGCTGTAAGTAATGCTTCCGAAGATTAGTGTTGTCATTCCGGTTTATAATTCCGCAAAATATTTGCGTGATTGTCTAGACAGCGTGCTTGCTCAGTCTTTTTCGGATTGGGAAGTGGTGGCTGTCGATGACGGAAGTCCGGATGATTCTCCTGCAATTCTCGATGAATACGCTGCGAAAGACGCCCGCATCAAGGTGATTCACAAGGCAAATGGTGGTGTGTCGGCGGCCCGCAACGACGGCCTTGTTGTGGCTGCTGGCGAATACGTGCTGTTCGTGGATTCAGATGATTATCTGGAACAAGATGCGCTGCGCATTGCTTATGAAGAAGCGACTCGCGTGAATGCCGATGTCGTAATTGGCGATTACTTTGCGGTAAGCTCTAAGGGCCGTCGCCGTTACCACTTTTTCTCTGAAAATTTTGTCGCAAGCGAACGTACTTTGATTGAAAAGCTGCAGCAAACGATGCTGTATAGCGGTTATTCGCCGTATTTTTCGAATTCATGCGGCTACCTGTTTGGTGCGCAGTGGACAAAACTTTTCCGCCGTAGCATGCTTGTTGAAAATGCAGTGCACTTTCCGACCTCGATCAGCCTGTTCGAAGATGGCATATTCGGGCTGACCGCGTTTGAACATTCAAAAGTGATTTCGTATTTGAGTGTCCCGTTCTATAACTATCGCGTTCTGGAAACGTCTCTTTGCCATTCTTACAAGTACAACAATATTGACTTGTACAAGCGCATTTCTTCGGAAGTCTGTTCGCTGGCAGAACGTTTTGCTAAAGGGCCTGATTTTTACGATGCTTACGAAACCCGCTTTATTTATTATGCCAAAAAGCAGGTGGGACAAATATTCGCAAGCAATATGGGATTTTGGAACAAATATCGTGAATGCAAGAAATTGCTCACGAATGAATTCTACGTTCCGTTCTTAAAGAAGATTGCGGTCAAGCCTTTAGTCATGAATGAAAGGCTTTTTGGTCGCTTAGTTAGATTCAAGCTGTATTTGCTTTTGTCCGTCTTGATGCAGGTCCGCAGAGGGTAATGCGTTAGCGTCCTCTTCGTCTTCTTGCTTTTCTTTTTCTTGAACGAAGTTGCCTAATTGCAACCCAAGAATCGAGAACAAGAATGCAGAACTATTGCCGATTGAACCCGACAGCGTTAGGAACAGGATGCCTGCACCCACGATAATGAAGGCGTCATCTCGTTCGCTGAATCTGTTGCGGTACCTGTAGAAAAGCCAGAATATCCAGAACAGTAGCAGGTAATAGCTAATCAGCCCGACGAAGCCGCGGTCGATGAGTAGTGTGAATACGACAGATTCAAGGCCGCCCATGTCCGTTCCTGAACTGTCTTCGACACGCATCTGTCCGGCATCGTTTTCTTCGAACAGGTTATGCGAGGCGTATTTGTTGCCGTTTCCCCAAATGGGGGACTTGTCGATAGTGACGATTGAAAAAATGAGCTGCTGAGTTCTTAAGTCAATCGAAGAACCTCGCCCCTGCCCGCCTTTGAAATTGTCGGCAATGACCCCAAGAATTGCGGTGAAAGAAAGGATGATCAAACCGATGGTGGCAATTTTGACGAGTATGCTGAATCGGTCGGCAATGTACAGGGCGACGCCAATCAAGGTGCAGAATAAAGCTGTTCGGGAACCGCACATGACTATGTTGACGGCAAGGAGCCCGAGAATCAGCAACAACTTGGAAAACGGAATGACTTTTTTCTTTATATAGGGAAGGTAGAAAAGGAACATGGTCATCAGGAATGTTCCGAAGGCGGTCGGGTGCTTTGTTGTAAAGCAGGTGCGGATTCGCCAGCTTTGACCGAGCGAGATGTCGGAATTCAAATTGTACAGACCGTTGTAATGCGGGAACGCCGAATTGATAAACTTGTAAGGATAGTTGGCGTTGAGCAACCCTTCGATAATACCGAAAAAGCAACAGATGACAATGAATGGATAAATCGATTTGGCGAATTCGTGAATGTCGTTGTTCTTGCCGACGATGTATGCTGCAATAAGGTAGCCGAATGTGTCTACGATATCGCGAACGCCGTAGTACATGTCGATAGAGAGTAGTCCACCATTGAAAAGGGCTGTGCAAGTGTAGCTTGCGACAGAAAGCCCCAGGGGGATTACTAACGGGTTCCTGAATACGCCGCGAAAAAATTCTTCGCGATTCTTTAGACATTCTATCGCGAGAAATGTATAAAGAATAATGTGTTGGGGCGAAATAGAGGGGTTCTTAACGAAAAGGCAAACGTTAGGAAATAAGAGCGTTCCTGCGAAAAATGCCATAAACCTTTTTTGGGAATCTCCATAGTAGATGATTCCTAGGATTCCGAAAAAAAGGAGTAGGACGAGGATGCTCATGTTCGAGCCTATTTTTTCAGAATCTTCTTGATGTCAGTCGTGCTTACACCAGGCGTTCTAGGCAGGTAGATGACGTCGCAATAATCTTTAAGAAAATCGAATTTGCCAGTCCAATCGTCGCCCATGACAAACAGGTCGCAGTGGTTTTCCTTGACGTCGTTTATCTTTTGGTCCCAATTGTCTTCGCGGATGACCTTTGTGACGCAGGCAAGCGATTCGATGATTTCGGCACGTTCTGCAAACGGAATGACACAGGTTTTACCCTTGATAGAATTAAACTCGTCCGAAGATACGGCGACATAGAGTTCATCGGCCAAGGCTGCAACGCGTTTTAATAGACGGAGGTGCCCTACGTGAAATAGGTCGAATGTTCCGTAGGTTATTGCTCGCTTGTACTTTTTCATATTCTGAAATATAGAAATTATTTAAGGTTGTTTTATAGCGGGTAATTCAAATACCATCATGATTGGCGAATGATCGGAGGGGTAACGATAGGTTTCCCCGTCAAAATACATTTCGTTGAGAACCCCATAACGGTATACGGGAATTCGAGAGTCCACAAAAATGTGGTCGAGGTCCCATTTGCTGTCGCGAGTGGGGTCAAAATGATTGAAGCTCTTTTTTACGATATGAGTGAATTGTGCGACATCCTTTGCATCTTTGATGCCGGGTATTGACATGAGAATTTCATAGGGAACGGAACCTTCGACGGAGTTGAAATCTCCAGAGATTATGTAGGGCGAGCTCTGGGCTATGGAAGGAATCCATTGGTATATGATTTTGGCGCCTTCGTTTTTGGCAACTTTTCCACGATGGTCAAAGTGCGTGTTGAATACAAAAAAGGTCGTGCTGTCTTTTTGCAATTTGGCCCAAAGGCAGAATCGCTTGTGCATTGAATCCCAGCTTTTGCTTTTTTTCTCGGGTGTCAGCGATAAATAAAACTTGCCTTTATCTAAAAGCTTAAACTTGTCCTTCTTGATAAGAATGGGATTGTGTTCCGTAGAATCGATTTCAATGAAGGCGTAGTCTTTCAATAGAGGGGCAAGGTCGTCGCGTTTTCCGGCAGCGCCTTCTTGCATGGCAACGATGTCGAAATCGTAAAATCGGATGACGTTGGCTATTGGCTCGAATCTTTTTTTCCAAGCGTTCCCGTTTTTAACATCGTCGTCGCTTTGCCACCGGATGTTCCATGAAGCGAAGGTGATCTTTTCCTGATTTTGAGCAAGGCTGATTCCTGTTCCTAGAAACAGCAGACAACTCAAAAGGAATACAGAAAATGGTTTCATGAAAATGTCCTAGCCGAAAGCTTTTTCGAGAATGTTCATGATGTTCTGGGCGAATGAAATTCCGTTGGGCGGATTCAGTTGCTCTTTGATGAACTTCTGACGTACATCGCGTTTGGTGTCGGCTCCGGCTTTGCCAGCGACCATTTGAAGGAATTCGTCGATGCTGAAATCGCTTTGCGTGTAGTTGGCCTCCATAGAAGCCTTCCCGAAGTTGCAAAGGATGTCGTCGCGCTGGTTGCCGATGTAGAGTACGGGCTTGTCGACATAAAGGTATTCTACCGTGAACGAACCGCAGTCATGAATCAATGCATCAGATGTCTTGAACAAATCGATATAGTCGTTGTCGAACAAGAATGTGTTCGACGCGACATTCCATGCTGCAAAGTAGGTGTCGGTGCGGGCTTTGCCCCAATCGGGGTGACGGTAGAGGTGTTCCTTGAGATGCGGGTGCGGCTTGAATGCAAACTGGAATTCCGGGTTTTTGCGAGCGCGATCAAGCATGGATTCTGCGTGGGCTAGGAATGTACCGCAGTCGGCCAGGTCATCGCTCAATACGGAATGGTGTACGCCCCATACGATTCGCTTGATTTTAGGATCCTTGATTTTCCAGGGATCGCTTGCAGCGGGTGTTGCAAACTTGTCGGCGAGAGGATAGCCTACAACTTCGACATTCTTGCCTCGGATCAAGGAAATCTGTTCGGCATTCTTTTTGTGCAGTTCCGAAGGGTAGAAAAGTTTCCAAGCCAAATTGTGCACTTGGGCGTCGTATGCCCACTTGTAGTTTGAAATAAAGAAGGCGTAAGGAACGTAGCAGATGAGCTTGTCCAAGAAATTGTAGGCGCGAAGTTCTTCGGTAATGCTGTTCTTGTATGGCTGCGCGTAAAAGAGAATGTCGGGGTCGGTTCCTTGGAGCGTTTCTATAACCGGGAATCCCTTTTCTCCAAAATACTTAGTCATCTTGTCGTGATGCATCTGCTGAATTTCGAGCGTGTCTTGCGGACGCTTGGTCAGCAGTACGACCGGCTTGAAATGCGAACTTTTTTGCATGAGTTCGAAAAGGTTGTCGTATTTCCAGAAAGAAACAGACATAGCCATGAAAACGACATTGACCTTCTGGTTCTGCTGGATTTTGGCGCGAACTTTAGCAACGGCCTTCTTTTCGCGGCTTCTTTTGCCGGCTAAAAGAAGACGGTCTTTGATGCGAAGCGAATTTTGCAGGTTCTTGAGAGGAGCTGGAATCAGACTGTACAATTTTTTAACGGAAAGCTTCATGAAAAGCGGCCTTTACCATTCAAGGTAAATCTTGGAGTCGGTGGTATAGATTGCTTTGTAGTGCGGGAGCCTGAAAAAGAAATTCTTGAATTTTCTGGTGCGGGCAAGTCTTCGAGTATAATATTTCTTGACCGAATTCAAGAACTTTTTTTGATCGGCGGTTAAGTTGTCAATTCGTTCAAGAATCGCTTCGCGCCAGAAAGCTCTGTCGGCAAGTCGAGGGGCCTCGCGGTAATGAATGGGACCCAATTTTTTCCATTCCAGAGGCTTTGAAGAATTACTGTTGTGGCGCCTGTGCTGCGTGATAATCTGTTTTGTGTAAATAAGCCCGTCTACAAAGGGGGCGAGGGCGGCAAACCAGGCGTCGTGATATTTGGCCTTTTCGGGAATGGGGAGTGCTTTTTCAAGAAAATTCTTGCGTATAAGCATTGAGGCGCCTTGAAAGCAACTGCTGTTGAAGTACACTCGGTAGGCAACTTCGAGATTTGCGGCCGGAGGAATTTCGAGACAGTCGGCGTCGCTCAAAGTCATGCCTAAAGATTCTCCCGAACTTCCAATCAGGTTTGCATCTCCGCAGGCAATGCTGTGGTTTCCGATGGTGTCCAAAAGAATTTGCAAGTGGTTCAGCTCCCAAATGTCATCTTGGTCGGAAAGGGCGATGTATTCGCCTTGGCAAAGCCTGATTGCCTTTTCAAAATTTTTCTTGAAACCCAGATTTTCTTCGTTGCGGAATGGTTTGATACGAGAATCTTCGGTGGCGTTCTTCTGGATAATTTCCCAAGTGTCGTCCGAAGAATGGTCGTCGCAGATAATGATTTCGATATCTTTGTAAGATTGGTTTCGAATGGAATCCAACTGTAATTGGAGGTATTTTGCCCCGTTGTAAGTTGCCATTGCAATTGAAATCATGTGCGAAAAGTCCTTGAGAATGCTAAGGAAAAAAATAGAATTTTATGAAGGCTGGGAAAAGCCGACTTTTAAATAGAGCTATATTTGAATTGAAAAAATGGAGCGTTGAATTGAAACTCAAAGACCGCCTAAGAGAAATCCTATTTTACTGTTTCAGAATCTTCCCTGTCCAAAAGAAGAAGGTGCTTTTTGATAACTTTATAGGCCGCGGTTACGGTTGCAATCCCAAATATATTGCCCGGGCCCTCAAGCAAATTGACCCGACCCTAGATATAGTCTGGCTTGCCCGAAAGGAACTTATGAAGTGTGATCGCGAGGGCGGTCGCAATGTTAAACTGGGCTCCCTGCGTTCGGTGTATGAACAGGCGACGGCGAAAGTATGGGTGGCCAATAACCGCCAAAAGGAATATGTCCGCAAAAGGGCGAATCAGGTGTATTTGCAGACATGGCATGGCGCCATTGGAATCAAGAAATGCGAAGGCGATATGGGCGATTTGGTGAATGCAGATTGGAAACGCTGTGCCATCAATGATTCTCGCATGATTGACATGATGATTTCTAACAGCAAGTTCTGCACCGATGTCTACAAGCGTGCTTTCTGGTATAATGGACCTGTTTGGGAGGTTGGATACCCGCGTAATGACTTGATGCTGAATCCGAATGAAGGCGTTTTCGAGAAAGTTCGGAAATCTCTGAATCTGGCTTCGGATGTCAAACTGTTCCTGTATGCTCCGACTTTCCGCAAGGTTCGTACGGACTGGCAAAGCGATAGCCTGGATTTGGAAAAAGTGCTTGCAGCGCTTGAAAAAAAAATTGGCGGAAATTGGGTCTGCCTTTTGAGATTGCATCCGTTTGCCATCAAGGCGAACGAAGGCCGTATTCAGTTCTCGGACCGTGTGGTTAATGCATCTAAGTACGAAGATATGCAAGAATTAATGTGCGCTGCCGATGTGTTGTGCACGGATTATTCTTCGTGCATTTTTGACTTTATTCTTTCGCGTAAGCCTGCTTTGATGTATGCGCCGGATATGGAACATTACTTGCAGGAACGTTCCTTCCATTTTGACCCGTACAAGTTGCCGTTTAGTTGCTCCCTTAGTAATGACGAAATCGTGAAGGCGATTGATTCGTTTGACGATGCCGCCTACCAGAAGGCAATTGATGCCTTTATTGAACGCGAACAGGTGATTGAAAAGGGCTGCGCCTCGCAAAAGGTGGCTGAACTTGTCGCAAGCATTTGTGTTGAAAAGCCCATCGACCCTGCGACTCTTGGTCGCGTAGTGCGGTAATCGTTTTTGTTGATTAAAAGTATAATTGATAAGGAGACCATGTATGACTGAAATTGAATCTTCTTATGATTCTTTTTTGCAGAGGGATGTTGAATTTATTTCGAATAGCTCTTGTGTCCCTTGGGAAGATTTTCGTTCCAAGTCTGTTTTGGTGACTGGTGCGACAGGACTCATTGGCTCCTTAATTGTTCTGGCTCTTGCTTGTCGTAATAGGTTGTTTAATCAAGAAATCAAGATTAAGGCGCTCGCTCGCAACAAGAAAAAGGCTGAACGCGTATTCGAAAGCCTTCTCGGTCGACCCGGATTCGAAATTGTCGAAGGTGATGTGAACGCTTCTATTGAAGGCGCCGGCGAAGTGGACTACATCATTCATACGGCAAGTGCGACTAGCTCGAAGTATTTCGTGACGAATCCTGTAGAAACCATCGCGACGGCAATCGACGGCACCCGCAACGTGCTGGAACTTGCACGCCGTTGCAAGGTGAAAGGTTTCCTTTACCTATCCTCGCTTGAAGTCTACGGCGTTCCAGCCGAAGGCCATGTCAATATGCTGGAATCTGAAGCGGGCTACATTGATTCGATGAAGGTTCGTAGCTGTTATTCCGAAGGCAAGCGCATGGTAGAATGTCTTTGTGCCTCTTACGCCTCGGAATATGGCGTTCCGGTAAAAGTTGCTCGTCTTGGACAAACTTTTGGTGCGGGCGTTCCCTATGAGGACAATCGAGTTTTTGCACAATTTTCTCGCAGCGCGATTGAAGGCGTAGATATCGTTCTCAAAACGAAGGGTGAAACGCTCCGTAACTATTGCTATACGGCAGATGCCGTGACGGCCTTGTTGACGATTCTTGCAAAGGGAAATGTTTCTGAGGCTTATAACGTAGCTAACAAAAATACGGCCATCACGATTGCTGATATGGCGCAACTTGTGTGTCGCAAATTTTCCAATGGCAAAAGCAATGTCGTCTTTGATATTGCCGAAGATTGCGCAAAGTTGGGCTACAATCCGGTTGTGAAAATATGTTTAGATACGAACAAGTTGGAAAATCTTGGTTGGAAAGCGGAGTACGACTTGGAACAAATGTTTGAGCGTACAATAGAAAGTATGAAGCTAAAACAGCCGTAAGTACATTATCGGTGGAATCTTTGGGCTATTTTGTTGTATAGCCTTGCAATTCCTTTGCGGTCATTTTTATTCAATATAATCGCATAACCGATAATAAAACCGAATAGGCAACAGGCGACAATACTTGTTGCAAGAATCGGCCAGCTGATATGTGAAATTTGGTTTTTCAGAATAAATAGCGGGACAATCAAGACGGCGAATGCGATGCCGCTACGTAGCATTCCTAAGTATAGAGCCTTTGCCTTGATTTTGATGCATTTGGCGCCATAAATGGGCAGGAATATAAGAGCCTTAGACAGGCTGAAGAATGAGCCCGTTCCTGCAATCAAAAGCATGTGCGTCAGAGAGCTTTCGGTAATGTTAATCCCAATGACAACGGTTGCAAATGTAGCCGTATAAATAACAAGGTTGAACAAGGCGTTCGCTTTGAGCTTGTTTGTTAAGGGGAAAATGTTGTATATGGGCTGTAACGGCATGGCCAAGGGCAATTCAAGGCAACCTGCTGCGGTCAACAAGTACAACAATTTGGCGTCTTGAGAAGGTAGCCACAATTGATAAAACCAGTCGCAGAAAACAAAAATGAATGCTGTCGGAATAAAGCTGATGAAACCAAAAATTCTAAGGGACTGCTCAATGCTTTTGTGTAATTCGTCAAAGTTGTTCTGGGCATAAAGTTTTGTCCAAGGCGGGGCGAAAATGGAATTGATTCGTTCAAAAAGGGTGAGCGTCAGCGTCGGGATTCTTTTAATGATGGCGAGAATACCCATCTCGGTTGGGCCAATCAACAGGTTCGCAATTAGAAGGTCGAAACCATGTTGCAATAGTCCGCTTAATCTAGATACAATATTCCAGATGCCTGCAGAAAGCAACTCCTTGATTGCTTTGGTGTCAAAATATTTGAGCCCGATGATAAGATCCGGCGTAAGTCTGCGCCGGAAATGAATGTTGGTTATGATAATGTAGATTGTGCTGATGACTGTTGCAAGGCCGATGTACCAGACGGCCGGGTCGAAAAAGTAAAAGATTCCTACGAGAAGAATAGCCTTGAGGGCGTTTGCGATAATGGTTCTTGTTGAAGAAAGGTCTAGACGGTTGCGGATGAAGGTGCAGACGTTATAGACGTTGAATATGATGCTGATGAAAAAGTTGAGGAATATGCATCCGAAAAGGACTTTCACATCGTACAGGTTGTTGGCAGGAATGTCGATGATGTGTTCTAGCTTGTATAGTACGGCAAGCCCTATGATGCTGATGAATGCAACGAGAATGATGTTAGAGTAAAATACGGAACTGAAGTATTTTCGGGCTTTTTCAATATCGTTTTGGTGAACGCTAATAGTTATAAATCGTCCGGCCATGGAATTCAAGGCGATGGTTGCGATTTGAGCGTAGCTTACAAAGTTGCTTGCAAGACCAACGAAACCATACGCGGCGGCACCCAAACGGCTAACAATGTAGGGCGTCAGGAAAAAGGTAATTCCTATACTTACAAGAAATGAAAATACCTGAGCGATGCCGTTGATTGCAAATTTCTTTTTGGATTCCATTGTCCGCAAAAATAGCATTTTTTTATATTTAGGTTAAAGGGAATGCGTAATTATGATAAAGCTTGTCGAAGTTATAGATGAATTGGAAATGGGAGGTGCTCAGCATGTATTGCATGAGATTATCACTCATTTGGATAAGGAAAAATTCGACATAACGATTATTTGCTTTAAAAAAGCCCGCCCCTTTGCATCTATGTTGGAACAGGAAGTTCTGGCGAAAGGTTTCAAAGTGATTTATTTGAAGCCGAAAAAGCGTCGCTATAAATATTTGCAATTGATGTGGGAACTGACTAAAATCAGACCCGATGTCATTCATGCGCATCAGACCGGAATTGTGGCGGCTTATTGGGGTTTTTGGGCCCGTGTTAAAACGATTATCACGATTCATACCAAACCCGCTCGCTCGTTCATTTTTAGAAATTCAAGGCGCGCTTATAAATTTGGGTTAAAGACGAAGTCCATTATAACGGTCGCTATTTCTGCATTCAATAAAAAATTGTGCCAGGAATACTGGAATATTCCGGAGAAAGAGGTTTGTTACGTAAACAACGGTGTCAATATAGACGGTTGCGTTCCGGAATCTCATGATTGCTTTTCTTTTATCAATGTGGGCCGCCAAGATGAAAATAAAAACCAGATTTTGATCATCAAGGCGTTCAATCGCTTTTTGAAAGAAGTTTCTTCTGATGTTCAACTTTATTTGGTCGGCGACGGTGAATGCAAAGAGCAATTGCAAAAAACGGTTGCTGAATTGAATATCGAAGACAAGGTGATTTTTACGGGTTATATCGCAAACCCGAGGCCTTTTTTGGCAAAAGCGGATGTGTATATTTCGTCAAGCCATCGAGAAGGTTTGCCCCTTTCTGTTCTCGAGGGAATGGCTTTTGGCTTGCCCGTGATTGCAACCGATGTGGGTGGCGTTCGCGATTTGGCTCAAGAGAATGGCTACTTGATTGAAGACGATGACGAAAACGCTATGTTCAACGCCATGCGCGAATTGTACAAAAATCCTGAAATTTGCAAAGACAAGGGTGCTAAATCCCTTGAGATTGTGCAGCAGTATACGACCCAGAAAATGGCCGATGGCTATGCAAAACTTTTTGAGGAGTATGCCAAAAAGTGAAAAAGTTTTTGATAACGATTGATACGGAAGGCGATAATCTTTGGGAATATAAAATCGGTGATCCGGTTGAAACGAAAAACGCCCGTGCTTTGCCCCGCTTTCAAAAACTTTGTGACAAGTTCGGCTTCAAGCCGGTTTACTTGACAAATTATGAAATGGCTCAGGATCCATTCTATGTCGAATTTGCAAAGGCGGCGCAGAATGAAGGTCGTTGCGAAGTGGGCATGCACTTGCACGCATGGAATAATCCTCCTTATTTTGAATTGCCGGCTGCCGAAAAAGGCCTGCCTTATCTCATTGAATATCCCGAATCGGTGATGCGAGAAAAAATCCATGTGATGGATGATTTGCTCACGGAAAAATTCGGCGTGAAGCCTGTAACGCACCGTGCGGGGCGCTGGGCCATGAATCAGACCTATTTTGATTTGCTGATTGAAAAAGGCTATCTGGTGGATTGTTCTGTTACCCCGCATATCGATTGGCGGACATCTGTGGGGTTGACGAAAAATAGTTGCGGTTCCGATTATCGCAATATGGCGGAAACGCCGTCTTTTATAACTTCGAGCAATGGAAAAGAATCCATCATAGAAGTTCCTGTTACGGTGGGCTTTGACCATCATTTCCGGGCAAAAAGAGTCCTGAAACATCCACAGAAAATTTTGGAAGAATTGAAATCGGCACGTAAAGGGCGACTCGTATGGGTGCGCCCGAACGGTAAAAATCTCAAACAGGTGCTCCGTTATGTAGCGCAGATGGCAAAGTCGGATTTTCCGTACCTTATGTTCATGATTCATTCTTCAGAACTGATGGCTGGCGGTAGCCCGACTTTTAGAACGGATGAATCTATAGAGAGACTCTATTCTGATTTAGAGGCTCTGTTTGAATGCGTTTCGAAAAATTACGAAGGCGAAACCATTCGGAACTACATTTCGCAATTGAATGAATTTTGCTAGTGGAATAATTTGGAAACGAGTCCGAAAATTTCCTTTCGGTCTGCGGAATTCAATATAATCAAGGAGCCAATTATGGTTCCTAGAATGCAGGTGACCACGCCACAAACGCCCAACAATTCCCAACTCGCTTGAGGGAACATTGTTTTAATCCAAAGCAGAAGGCTAAGCAAAACGGTAAAGGACAATACGCTTCGGATAGTGCAAACATAAAGGAACTTGGCCTTCATTTTAATGCAGTGTGCGCCATACAAGGGAAGGAACGTAAGCGCTTTAACAATGTTAAAGACGGCGCTTGTGCAAGAGATAATCATCAAATGCGTAAACGTTCCGCTCGTTACGTTTAACCCTACGAAAACAATGACGAATGTCAAACCGAAGGTGAATAGGCTGAAAAGAGAATTGGCCTTGACTTTGTTTGTGATAGGGTAAAGATTATAGATGGGTTGTAGCGGCATGGCGATGGGGAGGTCGATGCATGCGGCAAGTGTTAAGCAGTATAAAAGTTTGGTGTCTTGCGACGGGAGCCACAAAGCATAAAACATGTCGCTAAATGCAAAGATGAAAGCATTGGGAATGATGCTTATCAACCCGAAAAAGCGAAGTGTTTTGATGATTTGCCTATGTAAAGCTTCGTTTTGGTCTGTTGCGTAAAGCTTTGTCCATGGGGGCGCAAAAATGGAGTTGATGCGTTCAAACAGGGTTAGCGTTAAGGTCGGGATTCTTCTTGTAATTGCTAAAACGCCCATTTGCGTTGCGCCGATAAACAAGTTTGCGAGGAGCAAATCGAAACCGGTACTGAGGATAGCACTGAGCTTTTCGACAACGTTCCAAACGCCTGCAGACAATAGTTCCTTGATGGAATTTTTGTCAAAGTGACTTAAAGAAACGGACAATTCGGGAGTCAGCCTTCGCTTAAGAACGATATTGGTGCAAATGATATAGATCGTGCTGATAATGGTTGCTAAACCAATGTACCATACGGCTGCATCAAACAAATAGAATAAGCCAACGAGGAGTATTGCTTTGAGAATGTTTGCAATGATTGTCCTGATGGACGAGAGATCCAGTCGGTTCGCAATAAAGGTGCTGACATTATAAACGTTGAAAATAATGCTGATGAAGAAGTTTAGGAAGATGCAGAAGAATAAAAGTTTGACATCTCGAATGAGTTCTGGCGGGATATCGATGAGACACTCTAATTTCGCGAGAACGACGACGCCTATAATGCTCACAAATGCGACAATGATGATATTTGAAAAGAAAACGGAACTGAAATAGCGACGGGCGTCTTCGATTCTGTTCTGGTGGACGCTGATGGTTATAAAGCGTCCGGCCATGGAATTCAGCGCAATGGTGATAATTTGAGCGTAACCCACAAAATTGCTCGCCAATCCGACAAAACCATATGCAGCCGCCCCAAGTTGGCTGACTATATATGGAGTTAAGAAAAAGGTAATGCCTAAACTGACCAAAAAGGCAAATACCTGGGCGAAGCTATTTATAATGAATCTTTTTTTTGAACTCATTTTAAATAAAGATAGAATAATTGGCAAATGAAAAAAGTTATATTTGGACCCGTAGAAAATAATTGCAACTCTTTTAAAGAGTTTGTTTAACTAGAGCCCTAGGATGAAGTTTTTTCAGTCTGCAATTCGCTATACAAAACGACCGCTGTCGTTGTTCGATCGATGGGCGAAAAAGGGCCGATTGAACTGGTTGCCTGATAAAATTTATCTGTCGTTGATGTGGCGAAGCAAAATGGGCTATTGGCTAAATTGGGCCAATCCGCAAGGCTTTAATGAAAAAATGCAATGGCTGAAGTTGAACTACCGTCAGCCGTCATTTAGCAAACAGGCCGACAAATATGAAGTCCGGTCTTTTGTAGAAAATAAAATCGGAAAGCAGTACCTTATTCCTATTTTGGGAGTGTGGGACGATCCCGATAAGATTGATTTCAGTAAATTGCCGAATCAATTTGTTTTGAAATGCAATCATGATTCCGGCAGTGTTGTCGTTTGCCATGACAAAAGTAAAATTGATGAAAATCAGATAAAATCTCGTTTTAAAGAGTCTCTGAAAAAGAATTACTATTATAGATTCAGAGAATGGCCGTATAAGGACATTAAGCCGCTTGTTATTGCAGAACAGTTCTTGCAAGGATCAGAAAAAGACGAAGTCCCTTATGACTACAAGTTTTTCTGTTTTCATGGCGAACCGAAGTTCATGTATATATCCAATGATGGCGCTCAAGATACGGTGACAGACTTTTTCGATATGGACTACAATCATTTGGAATGCGTCATAGACCAGCCGAATGCTTCTGTTCCTCCGGCAAAGCCTGAAAAATTTGACGAAATGGTTAGCCTTGCTAAAAAGCTGTCAGAAGGCATTCCCCATGTGAGAGTGGACTTTTTCTGCTGCAACAATCAGGTCTATTTTGGCGAAATGACTTTCTTCCACGATGCGGGATTCTTTAAATTCACCCCGTCGAAGTGGGATAACTTTTTTGGCGAAATGTTGGATTTAAAATCAATCGGAAAGAAACATTAGGTTACTTTCCGTATCCCACCAACTTGCGATAAACGAATCGCCCGACTCGCTTTAATTTCTTGCCCCAAATATTTTTCTCGCGCACATGGCTTTCGAACTGAAGCCAAGGACAATTGCGTGCGTTTTCATTTTCGGGCAGCAAGTAGTCGAACGGAATCCCTTCTTTCCATAGTGTGTAAGGGTACGAAAGCTGGTCTCGGCGAGAATACTTGTTAATAATTTCCCACCATAGTTCGCACTGCCGGCGCACCTTTTCGTTGTCATGCCTGCGCAAGATGATGTTAGCTTCAAACATGCCGTAATGGCGCGGAAGCCCTTGCTTGCGGATAAACCGCATCTCTTTCACGATGGCCGAGAACCTATCGAGCCCGTAGGTGAAAACAACGTAGCCTTCGTTGTAGCAACAATCCCTGAACGGGTGCTTGACGCCCGAAAGAAGGGCCCCGCTTTCAATCTTCTGAATGACGCGTTCATAAAAATCTTTCGAGGCAATACAGATGTTTGCGTCCATATAGACGCTGTAATCGTATTGCGAAAGTACAATCCAGGGGTGCATCTTCGGGTATCTGGATTCTATTTGCTTAGAACAGAATTCCCCGTCAAACTTGCGGATTTCCCATACGCCAATGCGGTCCTTGGGAATGTCGTTAGAAAAACAGATGTAATCGAACCGTTCGTCAGTAACGGAGGGCTGCTTTAATTGGTCGTAGCCTCCGGTGAGAACGGTGTAGATTGCAATTTTTTTCATTTAGTCCAAACCGTAAATCTGGGCGTCTTCTTTTACCTGCAAAATAGCCCTCATGGTGTAGAAATCATCAGGAGTCGTAATCTTGATGTTTTCGTAAGGGCCGTCTGTCATGTGCAGCTTGAATCCGTAATGCTGCATGAGCGTACAGGAATCGATAAAGTCTTTTCGGCCTTCTTCGAGCGCGCGGTTGTGTGCAGAAAGAATGTCATGAAGCCAGAAACATTGCGGGGCTTTGGCCACGCGGGAATGCGCTCTGTCCGGAACCATCTTGATTCCGCCTTCGTCGTCAATTTCAACAATCGTTTCTTTTACGATGCCACTTGTAATCGAATTTCCGTGCTTCTTGACGCATTCGATGTTCTTGGTCAAGAGTTCGCTGTTGATAAGCGGGCGCACGCCATCGTGAATCAAGACGATGCTTTCTTCGTCTTGGGCGATTTCTTTTGCGGCAACCAAACCGTTGTAAATCGAAAGCTGGCCCGATTCTCCACCAGGTACGATCTTCTTGATTTTCTGCAGGTGGAATTGGGCAACCAAATTCTTGAAGTAGTCAATCCAGTCGGCAACGCACACGACTACAACCGCATCAATCATGGGGTTCTTTTCAAAATGTTGAATCGTGTGAATTATAATGGGCTTATCATAAATGCGCAAAAACTGCTTGGGCAAATCTTTGCTATGCATTCTCGAGCCGACACCGCCTGCGAAAATAATACCGATATTCATGAAAATAAAAATAAGAAATTTTAGAGGTCGTAATTTTCGTCAACCCATTTCAAACGCTGGTTAATCCACTCTTTTAAGGCGTTCACAGCATCTTCATAGCTGTCGTAGGCTTCTATAAAGGGCCACTCGGAATCGTTTTCTAAAACGGGCCACCGCTTGAATTCGTTTTGCATCGCCTTGTCGAGTTTCGGCCACGTTTGGTCAATGGAATCTAGCATGTCCTCAAAATGATTTCGGTTTTCTTGCCAGTAATTGTCGACCATCTTTTTGACTTGCTTGTTCTTGAAAATAAGGCGGTACCAACCGTATTTTTTAACATACCAGTTTTGGGGAGATACGACTCCGTTGCTCGATATTCCGTAAGCAATGTCAAAGTCCCACACGGGGCCCATTTGCATGGGCAAACCTTTTTGCCAAGTAATAAAATGACTTCGCCTAAAGGCACCATCGGTATTGTGAGAAAACTCTTGAATCCAGTAATAGCGAATGAAATCGTCTATGTCAATCCAGTTTCGCAGAGAATCTGTATTGTTGATGGCTTTACTTTGTAAGAAACTCTCGAAGGCGTTGAGGTGGCTTTTTAGAGTTTCCTTTATTTGAGTGGATGGATTCTTGGGGTAGCAAATGTCATAGATAAAGTCCAGGTCTGTTGTAATCAGGTTTTCGCCTGTTGCATTAGCTGAAGTTTTCTCGAATAAGTAGCTGGAATCATCTTCGTATATCTTGACTCGTTGTGGAGAGACTTTGATGTGCTCCACAAGCATGTAAACGCCCATGTATCTGCGATTCAAGAAAACTTCGACAAACTGGTTTCGCGGGGAATAGCTGTCGTGCAGGGTGTGGGCGAGTTGATAGGTTATGTAATTGCGGAGCATGCTTTTGTCGCGGTGGTTTGCGACTAGGTCCCATTCTTTGTCTTTGGGCATTCCGAACAGCGATTGTTTGCTCTCGAATTTGAGCTTGATGCTGTATTTGGCCATGGAGAAACTGGAGTTGCCCCGGCCTTTGATTTCTAGGTCCAATACATCGCTTTCGGGCGAATTTTCTCCGTAAATTTGCAATTTTGCGCTGTGTTCGGTTTCTCGGTCGCCAATTTGGGCGAAATCTTCAGTTTCTATCACGAGTCGCGGCAGGCCCGCGTAAGGATAATCAGAATCGTCTAAAACTAAAAAATCGGGATTTCTTTCCGTATCGTTCCAAACGCAGGAACAAAACAATGTGCAAATGAAAAGAAAAACCGAGATGTGGAACATAAGGCAAATATAGATTTTCTAGATTTATTACGATGCTTTCTCGGACTCAACGCCTGTGTTTTGCATACTCCGTGCTCGCCGTACTCTTGTTCAGCGTGGTTTCGCTCCATGCCCGCGAAACCGTATCGCCTGTTCGCGGGCCTGCAAGCTATGCTTTGTTCGGGAGTATAGCGGAACTTCGTGACGATGTCTATAGTGTCGACTTGAATTTGGCGGGGGAGTATGCCCCGTGCAAGTGCTTTAGCATTTATGGCGATTTCTCGTATAGGCTTTTAAGCTACGAGTACGACCTCATGCTCCACGATCAACGTCATGAAGCGTTGAACTTGCATGTCAACGGGCTTAACGAATCGTACTTAGGTGCCAAAATGATGCCGTTCCCGTTTTTCGGCGTCGATTTCAATTGGCGACTTCCGCCGCGCGAAGGCTCTAGGGTGAATCGCTTTCATCGCCTTGGAATTTCTCCGTTCGGTCTTTACGATTTTACCAAAAACTTGACATTTGGTCTAGCTCTAGAATATTTCACGTTTCTCGAAAAACAGAATTATCAGCCAGGCGACGAACTGGGCGTAAAAGGCTCCTTCTCGTGGAAATTGCTTTGGGACCCGGATAACCATACCGGTTGGCAACTCGATTACACCTTGCTGTATCGCTGGCGTATCCAGGAATCCGAAAACATGAACATGGACAAACCCTACCGAAAAATGGATGACTTGGAACGCGGCTTTAGAATTCGCGTCGATGCGGCCCGCTACATCTCGGTGTTCAAGAAATCCTTGGGAATTGCCCTCTTTTACGAAATAAACCGTGGCTATTTATTTGGAGTGGAAACCGGCCACACATTAGGGCTTTATGCAAAGTTCCTGTTCTTATAAGGCAATCCTGATTGGTAATGGAACCATGGGCGAGCGGCACAAGCGGCTGTTCGAACAAGACGGCGTTGAATTTATCGGGGTGGCGGACACTTCGGCCGAGGCTACCGCCTTGTTCAAACGAATTAAAGCCGGTGAACTTGCTCCCGATTTTGCCGTTGTTGCATCTCCTGCCGTAACGCACGATGAATACGTCAAAAAATGCATTAAAACGAAACTCCCAGTGCTTGTGGAAAAGCCTGTGTCGGTGTCTGGGCTTGATGCTCTAGAATACCAGAAACTTGCCCTGAAACGGTGCGCATTTGTCTTTGTCGGGCATTCGGAACGCTACAATCCGGCAATCGAAGAATTTGTGAAGACTGACTTTTGCAAGGAAATGCAGGATTACTTGAAATTCTGGTACCTTCAGAAACAAGATTTCGCTCCGGTTTCCTTCAAGTTTACGCGAACACACGGCTTTTCGCCCCGCAATCGCGACGTCTCTGTGGAATACGACTTAATGATTCACGACATGGACTTGCTTAATTTCTTTGTAGACAAGAATGCCATGATGTACAAGTCGTTTCATTGTGAAGAATTGTCAGACGACCGCGTTCACGCCTTTTATGATTTGAGTACGCTAAAGGCTGAATTTATTGCGGACCGCAATTGTGCTACAGATTCTCGCATGGTAGAAATCTCGATGAACGGCCGTTCCGTATCGCTAGATTTGGGCGCCTATCGCAATGGCAATCCGGCGTATGCATTGCAAAAGGAACATCAGGCTTTTCTAAATTGTTTAAGCTCTTATAAGAATGCCACACAAGATGAAGATTCCGCATACGATTGGTATCGTGGTTTTTACGACGCCTGCAATGCGGTCGTACTGGTTTCTTTGATTGGTGAAGTATATAAAAAGGGGAGGGTAAATGAAACTGATGCAAAATAAGGCCGTATCTGCGCTGTTTTTGTTCTGTGCAACGTGTGCCTTTGCTTATATTCCGGGAGAATCGGGTTTTGTTTCGCTTGAAAACGAACACGGTATTTGGGGCAACCCGGCTGGTCTTACCGCCTTTGATTCCAAGGGCTTGCTTCTCAGCTACGATTACGATAAGTCCATCAAGAACTTCCGCGTCGGTGGTAATTTGAACCATTGGGCAGCCGGCTTTGAATACATTCAGGGCCCGCACCATTTAGATATTTCGCGCTGGAGCCTAACTCACGGAAATTCGTTATGGAATCGTCTAGTCTTTGTGGGTGAGCGTGTGAACGCCATTCGTACGGCGGAATTTTCTGGCACGGAATGGAGCCTAGATTTGGGTTTGATAGTTCGTCCGTTTTCGTTTATGTCGCTTGGCTATTCTTGCGATAACGTACTTTATACGGGCCCGCAAGCTCCTGAACGCGTGCAGAACTTGGGCGCCACCGTTCGCATTGGCTCCATGTTTAGCGTAAGCTACGATGTCGAAAATTTCGAAGACCATCGCCTGCTTGTTGAACTTGGACTTTATGGTGTGCGCTGGGGTTTGCGCGTGCCGCTCTATGGCGACGACGAATACCGCCTTACATTTTCCACCAGTTTCGGTGGCTACAACAATGTCGCCTTGCATGTGTACGATGACTTCTTGCCCAAGGGTGGCGCGTGGGGCTATCACAGTTCTCGCAACCCGAACGCTTCTTTGAGTGCCCAAATTGTTCGCGTACCGCTTGATATGCAAATCTCTGAAACCGAAGACGAATTCTCGTTCTTCCGCAAGAGCTCCATTAGCATTTGGCATGTGCGCAATCTGTTCGAACACATGTTGCGCGACCCGGCCTGCGGTCTTGTACTTCTTGATTTCTCAGGCTACAAGGGCAATATCGGAATTTCAAGCGAAATTGACCGCTACGTCAAAAAACTCAAGGCCCGCGGCAGCAAGATTGTCGCCTATATGGATGACATCCGCCCGTCTGTATTGCTCGCTTCGGCGCATGCGGACCGCATTGCGGTGGAGCCTTCAGCCCACATGAACTGGCGCGGTCTCGGCGGAAACATTCTCTTTTATAAGGGTTTGTTTGACAAACTAGGCGTGAAGGCGGAATTCTTGCGTCATGGGGCGTACAAGTCCGCTGTAGAACCTTATGTTGCTGATTCTATGTCGGCAGAGGCTCGCGCAAATTTAGACACGCTGTATACGGATTTGTGGACTGCTTTGCAGACCTACATTTCTATGCGTGGTGTAAGCGCTGAAATGACTGCTCCCAAGATGTATGCCCATCTGGATTCCTTGGCGGGTGAACCCTTGGTGACTGCTTCTGCGGCAAAGCATGCTGGCCTTGTGGATACCTTGCTTTACTTGGATCAGGTGCCGTCGTATGCGTTAAAGACATTCTTCGATATCGACTACCCGAATGCAGCGTACCGCACTTGGACGCCCACGGATAAAAAGATTTTCAACGAAAGCTGGGCTCCGCGTGCAAAGATTGCTCTCCTCAATATCGATGGCACCATCGATTCTCGCATGGAGCACTCGGTTCTTGAATTGATTCGCAAATTGCCCTCGTCTGGTGCCGAAGCTTTGATCGTGCGCATTTCTTCGCCGGGTGGTTCCGCTATCGCTTCTGACAAGATTTGGGCGGCGCTCCGCAATGTTAGCGAGCAGGGGATTCCGGTGGTTTCTAGCATCGGCTACATGGGTGCTTCGGGCGGTTACTACATCGCCTGCGCCGGCGACAAGATTCTTGCAGAACCGATGGCTATTGTGGGTAGCATTGGTATCTATGGCGGTAAAATCGATGCCTCTGGCTTGATGGAAAAAATCGGGCTCAAGGCCGAAACCGTCAAGACGCATGAATATGCTGATGCGACGACCTATACGCGCTCCTGGACGGACCGCGAAAAGGCCGCCTTGCAAGCGTACATGGATGAATTCTACGAGCGCTTTACGGGAGTCGTCTCGAAGGCTACAGGTATCCCGCAGGCGACCGTCGATACCGCCTACGGTGGCGGCCGCGTCATGATTGGCATCAAGGCTCTTGCCGCAGGACTTGTCCACGACCTCGGCGGAATCGACGACGCAATCGCCGTCGCCAAGCAACTCGCCGACATCGGTCCGAATACCGATATTGACTTGAAAGTGCTCGGCTCCGGCCATTCGCTCACGCTCCCGACTTCGGGCGCCAAGATGCTTTACCAATTGTCCGACTGGACCGAATATATTTATGACTTGAGTCGCCCGCAACTTTGGGCTGTTGAACCTGCGCTTTTTGAACCGGCTTTGTTAGGTATTGAATAATGTTTTATATCGTCCTTACGGTTTTAGGTTGCTTGGCCATTTCGGCGTTCTGTTCGGTGACAGAAGCGTCGTTTTATAGCATGCCGCCTGCAACTATTGAACAACTGCAAAAACAGAAAAAGTTCACCGCCCGCTACATTGTGCATGTCAAGGAAAATATTGACCGCTACATTGCCTCGGTGCTGGTGGTGAATACGATTGCAAATACGGTGGGCGCATCGCTTGCTACGGCGCTGGCTGTTAAAAATTTGCCACCGCTCGGGCAGGTCTCGCTCCCGATTATTCTTACGGTGCTTATTCTTTTGTTTGGCGAAATTACGCCGAAAACCCTCGGCGTCAAGCAGGCGAAAATCGCGGCGCCCTTGGTCGCGGTGCCGTTTTATTATATCACGATTGTTCTTTCGTGGACGGGTATTATCTGGCTTTGCCTCACGCTCACCAAGCACTGGACTCGCGAAAAAGAAGACAAGAAAGATGTGAGTATCGATGACATCAATAGTCTGGTAAGCCTCGGGCTCCGCGAAGATGTCATTGACCGCCAACAGTCTCTGGTTATCAAGAATATTTTGGCCCTGAAATCGGTGCCGGTGCGTAAAGTCATGACGCCGCGTCAGGTGGTGTTTTCGCTCCAGGCGGATTCTTCTATCGGCGAGACTCTCGATGAACGCGGAAATTGGCCGTTCTCTCGCGTACCGCTTTACGAAAAAGAAAAAGACAATTGGATTGGGATTGTGCTTCGCCGCGATGCTTACAACAAGCTTGCCGAGGGCCTGCGCGATGTCAAGCTCCGTCAGATGATGCGCCCGCTGCAGCTCATTCCCGATAGTCTTACGTTAGACAAACTTTTGCTTCGCTTCTTAAAGCAGCGCGGGCATATCGTGGGCGTTGTCGATGAATGGGGTGCCATTGCTGGCATCGTCAGCCTCGAAGACGTCCTCGAAGAAATCCTCGGCCGCGAAATTGTCGATGAATACGACGAAGCCATCGACCTCCAAGAAACCGCCCGCCGCCGCTCCAAAGCCCTTGCCCGCATCCGCCAACAAAGCAAAATGCAAAAGGACCTTGAAAAATGAAAAAAATGTCACACGAATCCGTGTGGCTTTAAAAAGATTTTTTATGGAAAAAGCAAAACCGAATTATTTCCCGGCTCTTGATGGCCTTCGACTCCTCGCAAGCATTAACATTGTGATGCTTCACTTGGGTTCTTCTTCTGCCCTCAATTACATGTCCGATTACAAGTGGATCATGCCCATCGTGAATGCGCCCGCCTTTGCCGCCGGCATCTTCTACGTGCTTGCAGGCTTCTTGTTTGCAAGTAAATTCAGCGACCCCGAACGCCAAATCCCCGTTATCCCCTTCATGTTCGCCCGCATCTCCAAGCTTTACCGCTTGCACTTCTTCATGACGCTTCTCATGTTTGTTGTGCTCGTTTTCAAGTTCAGCGGTTATACGCACCTGCCCGGGCTCTCTGAAATTGGCGATTGCTTTGCCGCCGGCCTTGCTAAAATGACCCACCCGTGGCGAAGCCTCCTTTTGCACATTACCCTTACCTGGTCCATCGTGCCCGATTTGGGCATGAAGTTGAATGAACCCTCTTGGTCTCTTACCAGTTTCTTTGTGTGCTATGCCGTAACACCTTGGTTTAGCCGTTGGCTTTTCAAGCAAAGCGACCGCACTCTTTGGGTGCTTTTCGGAACACTCTTTATTCCTGGCATTCTGTGGGCAACCTTCTTTGGCCTTTCTGACAACCTCTGGTTCGACAGTTACGACGCCAAGTACCGATTCTTCCACATTTTTGCGCCCGTCCGTATTTTCGAATACCTGTTCGGCATGGTACTTTTCAGACTCTTTAAAGAAGGCCACTTTGATTTCCTCAAGCGAAACTTTGCAAGCGGCATCGCGCAGTTCGTGATGCTCGCTGCTATTTACGGTAGCCTTTTCTTAATGCGCCCGGAACTGAATCCCGGATTCAACTATTTCTTCCACCATTCGCTCCCGATTTTGCTGTACGGCCTTTTCTTGGTTTCGCTTTTGACCGGCAAGGGCTTTGTGGCAAAGTTTTTCTGCATTGGCATTGTCCGTAAAATTGGTCGCGCCTCGTTCTATCCGTACTTGATTCACTTGCCGATTATCACGATTGCGTGGGGCATTTGCAACCTGAATCAGCCCAAGAACACCATTCTGCTCTTGATTTTCATTTATACGGTCAGCACGCTGTATAGTGAGTTCAAAGTTTGGCGTCGCAAAAAGGCAAAAGCCAAGTTGGCCCAAAACTCGGTGAAGTAAACTCCTGTTAACGTTGCGCCGGAACGTGAATTCCCGAAAAATTTTTGGGAACATTTGGTGAACGAAAACCGCATTTTGCGGTGAGAACGAAATCACTATATTCCTAGAAATTTACGCAAAAACGCCACTTTTGCAACTGAATTATTACAAAGCAGGCCTTACCGCTTTGGGGGTTCTATTTTATATTTACAAGAACTGGGTGTAAAAGATAATCAAAAGGATTTCCTATGAAGAACATTCTCAAAGTTGCGATTGGTGCGCTCGCTCTCACGGCGGCAACCTCCTCCTTTGCGGGTCAATACCCCTTCCCGCAGAACATGAAGCATCCGCACGGCACGACCATTGAATATGCCGATACGGACATGATCAAGGCCCACTACCAGAAGTGGAAAAAGGCCTGGTACAATTCCAACAATGGTTGGATTTATGCACCGGAAGGAACCGGTTCTACCGTTTCCGAAGCTATCGCTTACGGTATGTTGATTGCAGTCTACATGGATGACCAGTCCATGTTCGATAAGGTTTATAGCGTTTGGACATCCAACGGCGGTAACGGCGGTGGTATGAACTGGCGCATCGGTGATGGTGGCGGTACCGGTTCTGCAACTGACGCAGACGTTGACGCTGCTCTCGCTCTCGTGATGGCTTCCAAGCAGTGGAGCAAGGATTCCTACTTGACCGACGCCAAGAAGATTATCTCTTGGATTGGCACCAACGATATTAACGGTGGCCACGTTAAGCCGGGTAACCAGTGGAACGATGCTTTCAACCCGAGCTATGGTACGCTCGCTAACTTTGAACTCTTCAAGTCTGTTGACGCTTCTGGTCCGTGGTCCAACGTGCTTTCGACCACTGCTTCTGACCTGAAGGCTTGCCAGAACTCCTCTACGGGTCTTGTCCCGGACTGGTGCGACTGGAACTCTCATAAGCCGACTAAGACTTCTGCTTCTGTGGCCCAGACCGAAAATGCAGGCTTCTTCGATGACGCTGCCCGTACTCCGTGGCGCATGGCTTGGGCTTACTACTGGTATGGTAATTCCGATGCAAAGGCCTTCAACAAGAAGGTTTCTGATTGGCTCATCCCGACTACTCACACCGCTAGTGGCGTGAACTCCGGTTACTATGTAGATGGTCAGCCGGAACTCTCTACCAAGCGTCGTTTCGTTTCTTCTACCTTCTCTGGTGGTCTCGGCCTCGCCACTTCTTCTGTTGATGGTGATGACGCTAAGGCTTACCTCGGTACGACCTATAAGGCTCTTTCCTCTCTCACGAGCTGCGAAACTGCTCAGGGTTGCGGTGAAGGCGTTGCCGGTGAAAAGTACTATCCGGCTACTTTGAACCTCCTTTACCTCCTCCTCATGACCGGTAACATGCCGAACCTCTATGATATTTCCAAGTTCACCAAGTTCACTCCGGATCCGAGCAAGGCTCCGTCTGTTTCTGAAATCGGTGGTACTCAGATGCAGCCCAAGGATACGACAGTTGGTCTTTCTGGCTTCTGGAACTGGGGTGCATACCATGACAAGCTCAATATCGGTACCAAGATGGTTCCGGATTCTGGTTCTTCTCCGCTCTTCCTCAAGGAAGATGGTCAGATTTATGCCGAAGCCTCTATGGAAATTGGTCCGGAACCGGAATGGACCAAAGAAAAGGCCGAAGCAGGTCTTCTCAAGTATCCGTCTGCCGGTATCGCCATGTCCTTCCTCGCTAACGATAAGAAGGGTGTGAACTTCAATACTCTTGGTATTAAGGCTGTTCGCGTGACCATGAAGTCTTCTGGCCCGATTCGTATGGCTATCCTTAATGAATTCACTGCCGAAGCTGGTGCTGAACCGGGTATTTTCGTTCCGACGAGTTCTGATTACAAGGCTACGACTTATGACATGACTCCGTACGATCAGGGTGTCAAGGGCTTCGATAACGATAACTTCGGCGGCCTCCTTGACTGGGTTGACAAGAACGAAGCTCCGGAAGGAACTCAGATCGTTACCGCTGTGACTGGCTTCAAGTGGGAAGTTAAGGACGCTAAGGGTGGTATCGGTGAATTCTCCATCAAGTCCATCGAATTCCTCGATGCTTCCGGCAATGTGATTGATCCGGCCACGATTACCGGCATCAAGATCCAGTCTGGTCCGATTACCGGCATCAAGACCGCTGTTGCTCCGGCTGCTGCAAAGATCTCTGTCTCTGGCATGACCATCTCTGCTGGCGCTGCTCAGGATATCGCAGTGTTCTCTCTCCAGGGCAAGAAGATTGCTTCTGGCAAGGCTTCCGTAACTGTTCCGAGCAAGGGTATCTACCTGGTTCGCGTGAACGGCAAGCTCTCCAAGGTGAACGTCAAGTAATCCTAGCTTAAACAAAGCAATTAAAGAAGACCTCCGATTCAATCGGAGGTCTTCTTGTTGTGTGTGAAGGAGTAAATTGTTTATAGTTTACTGCTACATTGTATGTAGCAGTGGACTACATTTCTTCGAGTTCCTTGCCCTTTGTTTCCTTAATGAACTTTGCCACAAAGAAGATGCTGAAGATAGCGAAGAAGGAGTAGATGGCATAAGTGGGCCCGACGCCAATGCCGTCTTTACCCGTAAGCACCGGGAAACTCCAAGTCACAATGAAGTTTGCTCCCCATTGGGCGAGGCCGCAAATGGCAATTGCCACGGCACGAATACGGTTGTTGAACATTTCGCCAAGCATCACCCACATGACCGGGCCCCAAGACACCGCAAAGAACGTGATGTAAAGGTTTGCTGCAATCAAGGCGATAACGCCTGCGGCATTGGGGAGGCTTCCATCGGAATTGGCATTCATGAAGCATACAGTTAGCGTGCTTAAGGTAATGGCCATACCCACGCTGCCGATAAGGAGAAGCGGTTTACGGCCGAGCTTATCGATAAGCATAATGGCCACAATCGTCATCACCAGGTTTACACCACTAGAAATAACGCTGGTGAGGAAGGCGTCGCTTTCACCGAAGCCTACACTCTGCCAAAGCATGGTGCCATAATAGAAGATGACGTTAATGCCTACAAGTTGTTGCAAAATAGCAAGGCCAAGGCCTGCCCACACAATGGGGGCGATTCGCTTTTTGCCACCGACCAATTCGAGCAAATCGGCCAGTTTTGCAGGCTTTTCGTTCTTGAAAGTCTCGTGAATGTTTTCAATTTCTTTGTCGACACCCTCGGAATCAATCTTGGCGAGGACTTCTTTTGCCTCTTCTAGGCGTCCCTTATGCACAAGGTAGCGCGGGGATTCGGGGAGTTTCCAGGCGGCAAGTCCGTAGAGGGCTGCCGGAACGATTTCGACCCAGAACATTATTTGCCAAGCCTTGAATCCGCCAAAGAGAACGTTATTTGCAGAACCCGCTAAACGAACAATCAGATAGTTCGATAGTAGTGCCACGAAAATACCGATCACGATGGCAAACTGCTGCATTGAACCCAAGCGCCCACGTAAATGCGCTGGCGCAGTTTCTGCGATGTAAATCGGGGCGATAATAGAAGCGACACCGATACCGACACCGCCAATGACGCGCCAGAATATAAAGTCAGGAATTCCGAACGGAACGCCCGAACCGATAGCACTCACTAGGAACAAGGCCGATGCGGCAAGCATACAGCGAACGCGGCCGAACATATCGGCAAGACGGCCCGCAAAGTAGGCGCCCACAGCAGCGCCAATCAGTGCGAGCGACACAGCCCAGGCAAGTTGATAGTCAGTTGCGTTAAAGTGGATTTTCAAGGCTCCGTTCGCCCCGTTAATCACGGAAGAATCGAAACCGAATAGGAATCCGCCAATAGCGGCAGATAGGGTTATGAGTAGAATGTGTCCCATGTTGGACTTTGCGTTGGACATTTAAGCCCCCTTTTTGCGTTGATGGATATATAGACAATATAGGTGATGTTTGCCCCAAAAGGCAACTTTTGGCGTCTTTTTTTAAGATAAATTATATTCCAAGTTGGAATATTCTAGGTATTTTGCTATTGAACTCTTGTTACAGAAGTGCATTTTTTATTTTAAATCGGGTATCCGAATTTTGGGCTTGTGTAATACAGGTGCGTTGCCGTAGCTTTCGCTAATTTCTACATTTACGCCCGAAAATTTAGTGCCCGCAGCGCTGTGCTGCGGGGTTTGAGGTAACCCATGTTTCGTGAAGTAAAGAAAGAAGAATCGTTTCCGCAAATAGAAGAGCGCGTGCTCGGCTTGTGGGATAAGGATGAATCGTTCAAGAAGTCGCTGGACTCCCGTCCGGAAACTGAACCGTACACTTTCTACGATGGCCCTCCGTTTGCGACGGGCCTTCCGCACTACGGTCACCTGCTTGCCGGTACCATCAAGGATATCGTTCCGCGTTACTGGACCATGAAGGGCAAGAAGGTTCCCCGCGGTTTCGGTTGGGACTGCCACGGCCTTCCGATTGAATCTCTCGTGCAGAACGAACTCGGTCTCGCGGGCGTTGCCGAAATCCAGAAGCTCGGTGTCGATAAGTTCAACGAAACTTGCCGCGGCAAGGTGCTCAAGTACACCAGCGAATGGAAGAAGACCGTGCGCCGCATGGGCCGCTGGGTGGACTTCGACAAGGGCTACAAGACCATGGACAAGAACTTCATGGAATCTGTGTGGTGGGTGTTCAAGCAGTGCTTCGACAAGGGCCTCATCTACCAGGGCTACCGCATCCAGCCGTACAGCCCGGCTCTCGCTACTCCGCTTTCGAACTTCGAAACGAACCAGGGCTATAAGGACCGTCAGGACCCGTCCCTGACCCTCATCTTCCCGCTCAACACGGATGAAGCCAAGTTTAAGGACACGAGCATCCTCGTGTGGACGACGACCCCGTGGACACTTTATTCCAACTTCTGCATTGTTGTGGGCCCGGACATGGACTACAACCTTGTGGAACAGGATGGCAAGAAGTACTGGATTGCCGCAAGCCGTACCTCCGCCTACTTCAAGAACCCGAACATCGTGGATACCTGCAAGGGTTCCGAACTCGTGGGCAAGGACTACGAGCCGCTTTCCCGCATTTCCGATGCATTCGTGACGCCGGACCAGCTGTCCCGCCACTACAAGATTTACCCCGCCGACTACGTGAGTACCGAAGACGGTACCGGTGCCGTGCATACCGCTCCTTCCTTCGGTGAAGAAGACTTCCAGAAGGGCGCCGAACTCGACCTCGGCCTTTTCGACCCGCTCGATACCGAAGGCAAGTTCACCGACAAGGTCCCGATGTGGAAGGGCCTGGGCGCAAAGGATGCCGACAAGGAAATTATCCGCTACTTCAAGGAACAGGGCCGCGTGTTCAAGCAGGACACGATTGTGCATAGCTACCCGCACTGCTGGCGTACTGGCGTTCCTCTGATTTACCGCGCCCTCAAGACTTGGTTCTTGAAGATCGACGCTCCTGTTACAAGCAAGGACGGCGTGACCAAGACTTTGAAGGAATGGATGGTCGAAAACAACCAGACGGTGAACTGGGTTCCGGATCACATCAAGAACGGCCGCTTTGGCAAGTGGCTCGAAGGCGCCCGAGACTGGAACCTTTCCCGTAACCGCTTCTGGGGTACGCCGATTCCGGTGTGGCTCTCTGATGACGGCGACATGATTGCCGTGGGTTCTATCGAAGAACTCCAGCAGCTCACTGGCGTGAAGCTCGATGACTTGCACAAGCACTTTGTGGACAAGCTCACCATCGAAAAGAACGGCAAAGTTTACCGCCGTACGCCGGAAGTTTTCGACTGCTGGTTCGAATCCGGTTCTATGCCGTATGCCAGCCGCCATTACCCGTTCGAAAACAAGGAACTCGTGGAACGCAGCTTCCCTGCGGACTTCATTGCCGAAGGCCTTGACCAGACTCGTGGTTGGTTCTACACGTTGACCGTGCTTTCTAACGCTCTGTTCCAGAAGCCCGCATTCAAGAACGTGATTGTGAACGGTATTATCTTGGCCGAAGACGGCTCCAAGATGAGTAAGTCTAAGCGCAACTACCCGGACCCGAACGACCTCATCGAACGCACGGGTGCCGACGCTATCCGCTTGTTCATGATCAACTCCGCTGCTTTGAAGGCTGAAGACCTCCGCTTCAGCGAAGAAGGCGTGAAGGGCATCGTGAAGCAGGTGATGTTGCCGCTTTGGAACGCTGTTGCATTCTTTGTCTCTAACCACAACGCCGATGCCGCCAAGGGCCAGCTCAACTGGAAGCCCGGTCAGGAAGTGAAGAGCGACAACGAACTTGACCGCTGGATGCTTGCAACGCTGCAGGATCTCGCTGCCAAGGTCGAAGTGGAAATGAAGGCTTACCGCCTGTACAACGTGGTGCCCGCCGTGATTGCCGCGGTGGATGACCTCACGAACTGGTACGTGCGCCGCAGCCGCCGCCGTTTCTGGAAGTCTGAAAACGATGGCGACAAGAACGCCGCCTACGCTACCATGTACAAGGTGCTCGTAGACTTCTCCAAGATTCTCGCTCCGTTCCTCCCGCTCCTCGCCGAAGAAATCTACCAGATTCTCGTCCGCGAAGTGGATGCCAACGCCCCGGTGAGCGTGCACCTCTGCGAATTCCCGAGTGCCGACAAGTCCCTGATGGACGAAAAGCTCGTGGAACGCATCGCCATGGTGCGTGGCATGGTCGAAATGGGCCGCGTGATTCGTGCTACGAACAACGTAAAGAACCGTATGCCGATTGCCAGCATGACGGTGGTTGCTCACGGTAAGGTCGAAAAGGACGTCGCCGAGACCATGAAGGACTTGATCCTCGAAGAACTCAATGTTCGTGAAATGAAGTTCCTTGAAGATGAGACGAAACTCGTGCAGCTCTCCGCCAAGCCGAACTTCCTCGCTATCAAGGCGAAGGGCCCGGACTATGCGAAGAACATGAAGGTGATTTCCGCCAAGCTGAATTCGCTGACTGTCGATGAAATCAAGGCTCTGCAGAATGGCGAAACCATCAAGTTCGACTTTGGTGAAGTCGGTGCCGACTGCTTGATGCTCAACCGCATCGTGGCCGACGGCATGGCTGTGGAAGCTAACCAGCACTTCACTGTGGCTCTGGACTTGAAGATTACCGACGAACTCCGCCGCGCCTGCGTGGCCCGCGAACTCGTGAACCGCATCCAGAACCGCCGTAAGGATCAGAACTACGCCATCACCGACAAGATCGAAGTGACGCTGTTCTCTGCAAGCGACGTGTTCAAGCAGGCTGTCGCGGAGAACGAGGCTTACATCGCCGGCGAGACCCAAGCGGTCTCTATCAAGTGGGCTGCCGCTGCCGATGGCTTGGAAGCTAACGACGCCGACGGCGAGGCATTCAGCTTCACCACCGTTAAGGCTTAGTTGTCAACCCGTTTTAAAAAACACTTCATCCGAAAGGGTGAAGTGTTTTTTGTTGTCCCCAAAAATCCCTCGTAAGTGATGGTTATTTTACCAAAAAATGACGAAAAACTTACAGTGCTAATAAGTGTGAGAAATTGCACTTTTCTTTAGCAAAAATTTACATAAAATTTGCGTTTTTTGCGTTATTTCGCCATTTTTGTGTTTTTCTTGACCGTTTTGTAAAAAAATAAGTTATTTTAATAAGAGGCTGAAAACTTCAAGGCTGTGTAAGGTAGGATTATGCTGTTAGCAAAGCAAAATATTCGCACAAGAAAAGCTGGTTTTACTCTGGTTGAAGTCCTGGTAGTTGTCACTATCATGGGAATTCTTTCGGCTATGGGTGTTGTGGGCCTGCAGCGTGCCGTTGCCAATGCCCGCGTTAAAGACGCTGCTGTCAATACCGCAGCCTTTGTTGAACGTGTGGGTAATGAAGCAATCCGCATGTCCTCCGAAATTTGCCTTGCCCAGAGTGGCGATCAAAAAATTTTAGCGTATAAGGTGGATTCTAAAACAGAATGCCACGGAACGCGAATTGATTCTTTGGTGATTGATGCCCCGAACAAGTTTACGACTATGGCAGCTTGCGGCATGCCGGCCGATGTCCCCAATATGCTGACATCTACCGATGTTAACAAGCGTTTCTTTAAGCCGAAAACGGGACTTTCTGCAGTACCGGTTGAAGGGGCAATCTGCATTCAGTATGGTTCCGACCAAATTTTTGGTGCGGCTCGAAAGCTTAAAACGTCCAATTCAGTTAGGGCGCAATGGAAGGTCGGAAACGATGTGACTGCAAATGGGGCTGACTGGATGGACCTGTAGTCTTTGGTTAGGTGGTGTATGGCGATGGTGAACAGACATTCGGTTGTTAGGCCGTGTGCGCGTGGAAAGCGAGGCTTTGGCATTGTAGAGGTACTAATTGCTGCTGCCGTGCTCGGCTTTTTGTACATGGCAGTGATGAACTTGCAAGGTGGCAATCGTGATGCTCTCCTTCGTATTCGTGGTCGCGATGGTGCGACCGAAGTAGCTCAAAATATTATTGATTCGTTGGGTTCGTTAGGTATTGCGAGCCTTTCAGATGCTAATCTGGGGGTCGGTGGCGATGGCAAGTTGAATCCCATTGCGATTCCGAATATTGAACGAACATGGAAAGGCCAGCCGGGTGTTATTGAACACGACATGAAGGTTGTTTATAACGCCGAAGTTTCTGTATCGCGTGATAATGAGTACATGGTGCAAAATTCCACGATGTTGCAGAATGTTTCTCACGTGTATGCGAAACGGCTTGATGTCAAGGTAAGCTGGCAGTTCAAAAACTCGATACAATCTATTGTAGTTTCGGGGGTGATTCGATGAAACCCCTCAAAAAGTCGGGCTTTACCCTGATGGAACTTCTTGTCTACATGGCGATTGTAGGCATTGTTGTCATTGTCGCTGGACAGGCATTTAGCAATTCGACCAAGTTCCGCATTCGTACCGACAACATGATTAAGGCTACGCAAGAAGCCGAAAATGTAGGAACACTGTTCAAAGAAGACCTTGAACAGATGGGTGCGAAAAGCTCCAAGGAATCGAGCGGTGCGGGTGGATCGAGTGACGTGTTTTCGACATTGTCCTTGGCTCAAGATGTTTATATGAAGGCATCCGATGTAGATGCGTCAAATATTGATAAGTCCTCGTATAAGCTTATTGCGGGCGCCAATGATGAAATCGTCTTTAGGCGCTTCCGATTTGATGATGCCGGACATTTTGTTGCGGTGGAAGAAATCGGGTGGTTTGTTGAAAATAAGACATTAAAGCGTTCTTGTCGCACGATATCGCCGTCTTCGGCAGGTATGGATTATTGCCCGAGTGGAAAAACTGCAGATCAGGCGAAAGCGGATGCCGTCAATATGGCGACAGGCGTGTCGAAATTCAATGTGACTCCTGCAATGCCTGGTGTACAGGATGGTTCCGTGGGTCAGCTGTTCCCTTATTGCTCTGCAGAGCCATGCCCCAAGGCTTTCCGTATGGTTGCTCGTGAAGGAGGTGGCGACTATATTGGCCTTACGATTTCTTCTGATGCGGAAACACACAAGATTGTTCATCTTTCTGGATTCGTAACCAATTATGATAACAATACGAATGCCGTTTCTAGTACTTCGCCAAGAATTAACCAGGTGTATGCAATCGGAAATTCTGATGGCACTGGTTCTTGGTCGGCTCGTTGTAGCGAAGCAGGCAATCATTTTACGTTAGAAAAGAATACCCTGTACGAATTGTCCTTTGATATGATAAACAATGCGGATAAATCAAGGATGTTTATCCCGGGAACGGACCACATGGCGGTGGGCTTTAGAACTCAGGACGGTGCCAAGCCTGCTGGTATAGATGACTTTATGTTCTTCCCGCCGGCGACGGATCAGGCGTCTGGTACACGGACAATGCGTTTTACGGTTCCCAATAAAATTGAGAATGTTTGCATTGCCTTTACGTTTGCATGTTATTCACCGTTGGTCGCCAATGGTCGAATTACAATTTCTGACTTGCTGTTGAAAAAAGTTGAAACGGCAAATTACTCTTTTAACTACGCTTCGTCCAAGGAATTTCCTATCAAGGACAAGGAACGTGTTAAAGCTTTTAAGATGGAGATGCAAGTAAATCGAGGGGATAAAAATGGTGCTAGCGGAGAAACGGGAAATGTCGTATTGATAATTCCGACTCCTAGCAATGGTCCGTATGATTAGCGAGGATATCCCCATGCAGACAACATCGAAAATAAATAAAGCAGGCGTTTCCTTAATCGCTGTACTTTTATTTATGCTTATTGCGACTATCGCCGCAACCGCCACTTGGAAATGGATTTCAAGTGAGGGGCGTTCTAGTGCGAGTCGTATGCTTAAGCGTGAGGCTTACCAAAGCTCCATTGCTGGAATCGAGAACACCCGAGCGTGGATGACTTTCCATGGTAATGATGTCGGTGCCTTGATTAAGCAGTATTACGATAATGGCAATCAACCGATTAAGTTGAACAACCGGTTGACTCCTTGGCTTCGTGCAGACCAGAATTATGATGTTTGGCTGACGGGTGTTAATACGGAGTCGGCTCATAACTTCAAGTTGAAAATCCTTTCTCGAGGTACTTCGAGAGGGTCTTCTGTGCATACAGAAGCCGCCGTGCTTAATGTAGATGGTTTGTACCGGGTTAAGATTCCGAGCGAAAGCATTCCGATGGACTTTGATAAGGCCTTCTCGGGAACGCTGACGAATATGACTAACTCACCGACAATCGAGTCTGCTATTGTCAATGGTGATTTTTCGGGTAACCAGCCTTCTGTCGACAATGAATTGGTTGTTACGGGTAATGTGACTTTGCAAGGCCCTGTTAATGGTGCAAAGGGCTTGGCTGGTGCGGATCTTTATGTGAAGGGTAACCTGACTTTAAATGGCAATACAAATATTGGTGGCCCGGGAAAGGTTGCCTATGTTGGTGGTGATGTCGTTAAGTGCGAAGGTGGTAGCGAATTCCATCCGAAGGGAGACTTTTTGGTAGAAGGAAGCTTCCCTGCAGATTGTAATATTGAAATCGATGGAAACATGACTGTCGGTGGAACCCTCTATCGTGATGGTGCTGATAGAAGGTTCAAGATTGGAAAGAACTTGGTGTTCAAGAAAAATGGCGACTTTAATTGGACCGGTGTTTCTACCCTGGTGGGTGGCGCTGGTACTCATAAGGAAGGTGTTGGGAAAAAATCCTATTTGGCGAGTGTTTCCGGAAAAGATGCTAGCAATAACAGAATTGTTAATCTTGGAACGGATATTTATCTTTATTCGTCTTTCCCGGCTCAATATTGTCAGAATGGCTGCGTGATTAGCGATGAAGTCCACATGAATTCGTGCATGAACCGCTGCGCAGGTGGAACTGGCCTTGAGGCAAATACTTATTGTGAAGGCTTTTTCACTTCGTGTGCCGAAAAAGATTATGGAACGTATCGTTCTACTATTGGCGTTCCGGATAATCGATATTTCTCGTTTAAGTCTCCCGGCTCGAATGGAAGGGTGAGGTCTACTCGCATTTCTTCGTGGGACAGAAACGATAACGTTTTGAAAGATGTCGGTGATGATTATTGGAAAAACATCGATAAGATGAATGCCTATGGTCGTTTGATTAAAGAAGAAACGAATACGATTCCTCAGCCGGTTCTCCTTAAGGATTCTACCACTTGGGCGAAGAAATCGGCTAATGCCCGCTGTCGAGAATTGGGATTCTTAAAGGTGGATAAATCCAACGCGGGAAAAATTGCTAATGGCGACATGCAAAATGACGATAGCGTGTGGGTTGACCTCAATGATTGCTATCAGAAATTGTCTAACGAAGGCGACCCGATTCTTTATAATGGATTTATGGTCGTGAAGTTTGATGGCGGCGCGGGAATGAATATGAAGCAAACCGTCACCGAGGTGTTGAGGGGAAAATATGTTTTCTTCTTTGAATCTCAAATAAGCGGCGCTTTCTATTTGCCGCCTACGACAGAAGAGACGACAATTATGCTGTTTACTTCGAGAGGTGGCGGAACGCTTTACTCTGCTAAAACAGATGCAGAACATGTTGGACCTTATGTCTTTAACTATTTCATATACGCAGATGGTGGCACCGAAAGTCAATTGGAATTCAAGGAACTGCAAATAAATGGTTCTGTAGTGATGGCCAATGGCAGTAAGGCTGCGATTTCTGATGGTGGCGTGCACTTGAATTATAATAGCAAAGTCCTTTCGGACCTTGCTCAGGCGGGAATAATTGAACAAAATCCCGAATATACGGCGGTTGTTAATGGTGATGAATCCGCTGCAGGAGGCTCTGGTGTCTCTGTTGCGGGTGGCCATGACGCATATTTCATTGCGACTGCTCCGCAACTCCATGTTACGCTGGTTAGCCAATCGGAAAGTTCCGAAGAAGCTCCTTCAGGAGCTGCGGCAAATGTCGAAGTTGCAACGTCGTTTATCGTTCTCCCTCGCGTTATCTATTTGCCTAAGAATCCTTATGGTAAATTGGGCGATTACTTTAGCGTGGTCAACTTGAATGGTGGCGCGGTTACCAAGAGTATGACAAACGTGTCGGGTTGTACCGAAATTCCGAAAGATCCGAATCTTTTGTATAATCGAACGGAAGGGGCTACGGCAGAATATCTCGCTCCTGGTTTGTATGAATGTAAGTATACGGCAAATAGCCAAGAGGTTCCGTTCTACGTTAGAGTCCAGAATGAAACGGTGAGCAACGCTCCTTTTGTTCATTTTATGGACAGTCATCAGGAAATGAGCGCGAATTATGAGGCCCCGCTTAAGTTGAAGTATATTTCGACTACGGGAGCGGAAGCTTTTGAAGTGACTATTTCGAAGCCCACGGGCTTGCCTGAATCGTGGGTCGTGACGCCGCAGGCACCATTGAAGGCGGGAACGACTTGCGATGATGCTTCGCCGGAATGTACGTTCGCATTGCATTTTGATGACCAAAGCCCGCTGACTTTGTTTACGGTGAAAACCATTGATGCCGTCTCTGGAACGGTGGATTTCCAAATTGTCAATTGCTCGGGTTGCCAACCGGAAAATCCCAGTTCAGAAACCTTCTCGATTTCTAATTCTGTGACGGTGAACCGTTTTGGAATCGCGGAATATTGCGGCGTGGGTGGCCCGGGTCATGGAAAGAGCGTTTGCGAACAGGGTGGCTCCTATTATGAAATGGCTCAGGCCGATTGGCCGGATTGTCCTTCGACAGGGACATGGGTTAAGGCTGTGGGCACCGACGCTTCTGTAACGAACAATTGTTCTGCTAGCGCAACGAATCCTAACGATGCATGGACTTGTGGAAGATCTAGTGATCTTAAGTTGAACGCGATTGCATCGGGCGTTCCCGTAGGGTGCTCGGCCATTGTGCCTTCGTATACGTTGCCGATGAGTGCTTTGGAGGCAGATCATAGTTATAGTCTGTATGGCTCCTTAAAGCGCGACAAGGTGAATTTCCATGTGGATTTCAAGGGTGACCGTCTGAGTGGAAAAATCATTAGGGTGAGCTCTAACAGGTTCGGTGCCACTTATCAAACGTGTGCCTATTCTTCGGCTGGTTGCGATTTTACCTTGTTCTCTGGGGATAATATCACGTTTACCGCTGATGACGATTTAGCCTATTGGAAGTGCGATGTTGATAACAGCACCGATTGTAAAGAGACCGGAAATAACACTGGAGAAACATTTACCGTTAATGCGTTGACAGGTAATAACCGAGTCGAAGCTTGGTTCTACCAGAAAGATCAACATTGTTTCTTCGATGAATTTAAAACGGCAAGAGAATGTACTGCAAGCGGTACAGAAAATGAATGGAAATATTGCTTTGACTATTGCAGTAGTTCCGGAGATTGTGCTATCGGAAACGGAACTTTTAATGGATATGCCAAATGGCTTGTAATGGGCAACAGTACCCTGCGTGACCGTCTCCAGTATTCTGATGGAAAAATCTGGTTGGAAAATGGAAACGTTTATGGAAACAAGCTGGCCGATAGAAGTGCATTGAAAATCCTTAGCTCTGTAAATGCAGGACTTTATGGAACAATGCGTGCTCAGTTTAGGGTGCCCCGATTGATCGGTGACGATAATAAGTCTATTGACGGATCTGGCTTTATGCTTCATTCCGATAATGCCGCACAATCGTACCTTATGTTGAATGTGTATGCAAATGCAGACGGTAATCTTATTGCTCGCGTGTGTTTTGGTTCATCTTGTCAAGAAAGTGCGCTGGCGGAAAATGGCCGTGTGTATAGCACAGATATAGTCACGATGTCTGCGACAATCAGGAGCGCTACAGGAAGCGACTATCTTGATGTCGAAACGATTACGGGCTATATGGGCAATTACAGAACGGCAACGGCAACATTTGAGCTTTCTTCGCTTGACGGATACGGTGGTACTTTGACGAATGCGAATGAATTTGTCGGCTTTAGTCTGTCTAGCCCCGACTTTGTGCTCTATGATATTGGCTGGAAGAGTAAAACCTATGAACGAGAATGCTGGGATTCGTATCCTACGGTTAGGTGCTCGTTCAAGGCCGCTTATGAGGGCGGCGTGGTTCCCAAGGACTCGGTAACGAGACCGTGGGTCGGACTTTCAAGCTGGTTCGATAGAAAGGATTGTACTCCTCAGTATTGGTACAATGGTGACGATGCGTGCGGTAGAAGCACAACGGGAGAATATTCCGAATGTTTCAGTGATTCGTATGTATTTGATGCTGAAGGGGCGCATGGTGTTACGAGTGTCGAAAATAACGTAACAACAGAAACTCGTATGGCCATGGCTATGGTGCAGAATTGCGCGGCATCGCTTTCGGATGCAAATAGGGCCCTCCTTTATGCAGAACAGGCAAAATGCGGTTCCTTCTGGGTGGGTCACGTTGAACTGTGCAATGAAAAACTCGCCATATTCCCGACGAATACGGACAATTCAAGAGTGATTACAACTCATACGAAGAATGCTGAATTGGAATCCTTTGATGCGTATGAACTTTTCGCCTTGAGCGATGCGACTAATATGCGTTCTGCACGATTGAAAGTGCTGCTTGCAAATGAATTTGCCAGCGAGGCTGAAATATATCTGCGTAGTCAGGTGAACGGAAGCCCGAATGTCTATTATAGCAAGCCGGTTGTCACAACGGGCAATGGGACTGTCTTGAACATCAATGTAGATGATGTTTCGGACGTGGAAGGCTTTGATCCTGAACATGTGACCGGTGTGATTGTTAGAAATCTTGGTGCATATCAGTTTACGGTTGAACAAATCCATATGGATTGTGATTTTGTTCCCCGTGTTGAATGTAGAGATGTTGAATACGATGCGAATAAGTTCAAGGTGACGGTTAATGTCAAGAATTCGAATAGGGCATCGTCTTATGAAATGACGGTTAAAGAAAACAACCAACTTGTCGATGACTTGAAGATGACTCAGGATTGTTCTGCAGGAGAGTGCCTGCAAAGCGATGATGAGGACAATATTCTGCTTGTTACCAAGGAATACAATCCCTATGCGATAAACGGAGCAAAGGAATATCTCTTTACGGTAAGCATGAAGAATGATGCCGGAGAAGAAGTAGAAAATTCTCCGTGCACGATTTCGCTTTCGCTGACTGATATTGCTGCGTCTTGCAAATGGAATGAACATCCTGGGGCAGGGCCTTATCACTTGGCTCAGGGGGCCGGATTCCCGCCGTTCCTGTACAGCCTCACGTGCCCAGAAGGAAAATCCTGTTCTTATGAAATTTTGCTTGACAATGAGAAAATATATGAAGGAACAGGTAACACAAGTGGTTACTCAAGTTTGCCGACATCGGTAACGAATAGCATTAATACGAAGCAAAATCCGTTGGCGGACAAGTCTGAACATACGTTGGTTTTCCGTAGCTCAAACGATGCGGCTACTTTCCCGGCTTGTACAAAAACCTTTAAGATTACAAAGCCTGCCAAGGAAAAGGTTGAGTGCAGTCTTTCAAATGCGGAAGAAACGGCTGCTGTTTCTGATGGTGGGGAGTCTATGGCAATTCCGGCTAGCTCGGTGACGGTGACTGGCTGTGACGATGGTGGATGTACCTATACGATTAAGGATGGTGCGGAAGTCGTTGGCAGTGGCAATTTCACTAGTGGCTATAATCTCTATTTCACTGGGGCAACTGAACCGGGTGTACATAATTATAAGGTGGATATTAAGCGTGGTGCCGAAGCTGATAAGCCTTGTGGCGGAACCTACAAGGTGACCTATACGGGAGCCGCTTCAAGTTCGAGTGCTGAACCTGAGCCGAGTTCTAGTGCTACTAGTTTGGGCGTTGTCGAAATAAAGGATGTTGACAAGGCACATGATGTCGCATGTGGAAAATCGATAACAGTATCTGTTGAACAGGCTCAATGGAATAATACTGTGCTTGTGTGTAGTGGTGCTCCGGCTGGAAGTGTTGGCGGCAATCCTAAGACTGAAAATAATCTTGTAACCAATCAGGTTTGTGCTGGTTATGGGAATGGAGGATCTCCGACTACATGTACTGGGAAATTCTCGACTGAATGTACGGGAACCTTGTCTTGCCAAATTTCTAGGTGGTAAAACGCGCTAGTGTCACTTGTAAAATAAAACGGGCTGCTCTAAAGCAGCCCGTTTTCCATAGAAATTGATGTTCGATTATTTGAACCAGTAGGTTCCGCCGATCTGAATTTGCATGTTCTTGAAGGCTTGGTCGTCGTTGTCAAATTTTTTGCCGTCAACAATAGAATTCAAACCGACTGCAAAGCGAATGTCAAGGTCCAGATTCTGTGCGACCGAGAAACCGACGCCGGCATCGAGGCCGATTTCAAAAATGTGGAGTGCGTCAACTTTGCGGTCGCCGAGCTTGATCTTTTCGGCGCCCGGACCGGTATCGAATTTGCGTTCGATTTCAGAACTCAAGAGGAATCCGAGCTGCGGGCCGGCTTCTAAGTACATCTGAGGAACCACGCTGTAGCGGGCGAGAACGGGAACTTCGATTGCCCAAGTGTTCCAGGTGATTTCGTCGTCTTTTTGACGGCGCCAGTCCACATTCATTTCGGGAACAACGCAGATCTTTTCGTTTACGGGAACCTTAGTGGCAACACCGGCTAAAACGCCGAGGCTCCAAGGAATTTCCATTTCAGAGGCGCCGTCGCCCCAGAGGGTGCTGAAGTTCACCGCAGCGTGTCCGCCAATTTGAACTTGAGCAAAGGAGATGCCGGTGGCGAGCAGAGTGCCTGCAATAATACGGGAGATCTTTTTCATAGGAGTACCTCTGTAAATTTGCTATCTCAGCGGGTTCTTGTCGCTCTTGTACCACTTCATGAATTCGCCGATGCCGTCGTGCAGACTCCAGTGGGGCTTGTAGCCGCACTCGGTTTCTAGCTTGGTGGTATCGGCGTTGGTCTGGTACACGTCACCAGGCTGCATGGGCAAGAAGTTCTTCTTGGCAGGCTCACCGTAAGCGTTTTCGATTTCGGCAATAAAGTCCATGAGCTTTACGGGGTGGCTGCAGCCGATGTTGTAAATCTTGTAGGGCACGTTGTTCGGGCACTTGGCAGCATCGGGTACATGGTCCAGCGTATGGATGGTGCCTTCGGCGATGTCGTCGATGTAGGTAAAGTCGCGAATCATGTCGCCGTTGTTGAACACCTTGATAGGTTCGCCCTTCGAAATAGCGCGGGCAAAAAGCATAGGCGACATATCGGGACGTCCCCACGGACCGTATACGGTAAAGAACCGTAGACCCGCGACGGGCAGGTTGTAAAGCTTGCTGTAGCTGTGGGCCATGAGCTCGTTGCTCTTTTTGCTGGCGGCATACAGGCTTACCGGATTGTCGACCTTGTCGTCTTCGCTGTAGGGAACCTTGCTATTAAGGCCATACACGGAACTCGACGAGGCGAACACGAGGTACTTGACTTCGTTATGGCGGCAGGCTTCCAGAATGTTCAGGAAACCGACCAGGTTGCTTTGCAGGTAGGCATACGGATTTGTGATAGAGTAGCGAACGCCAGCCTGTGCGGCGAGGTTCACGACCTTGTCAAACTTTTCTTCGGCAAAGAGCTTGTCGAGCGGTTCTTTGTCGTCGATACCCATCTTTACGAATCGGCAGTTCTTGTACTTGGTGCTTTGAACCATGGCGCCGTAGGCGAAGTTGTCGCCGGGCTGCTCAATGCCGCCTTCGCGGAGTCGACCGTACTTGAGGCGTACATCATAATAGTCATTAATATTGTCGAGGCCCACCACTTCGTCGCCGCGTTCCGCGAGCATGAACATGAGCTTGGAGCCAATAAAACCTGCAGCACCAGTAACAAGAATCTTCATGTGGGGAAAGATAGTATTTTCTTTTTCTACCTTTATTCCCGATGTCCACGGTCATTCTTTTCAACAAGCCTTTTGGCGTTTTGAGCCAGTTTACGCCGGAATCGGGCCATGCGGCTCTCGATACATTCGGGTTCCCGCCGGGGGTGTATGCGGCCGGGCGCTTGGATCACGATAGTGAGGGCGCGCTCTTGCTGACGGATAATGGCAAGTTAATCAAGAAGTTGCTGGACCCGAAATTTGAACACCCGCGTACCTACTTGGCGCAAGTCGACGGCCAAATTACCGAAGAGGCCGTGCGCAAACTTGCGAAAGGGGTAGACATCAAAGGCTATCATACCAAACCTTGCAAGGCAGAAATTGCCGAAGAACCGGACTGGCTTTGGCCCCGCAATCCGCCCGTACGTTTCCGCGCAAATATTCCCACAAGCTGGGTGCGCCTTACGCTTATCGAAGGCAAAAATCGCCAGGTTCGTCACATGACGGCGGCGGTGGGGTTCCCGACGCTTCGCCTGATTCGTGAGCAAATCGGAAACATTCCTCTGAACGATTTAAAACCAGGTGAATGGCGTGTGGTTACTGATAAAGTAATTTAAATTATAAAACCCGCATCTTTTTATATATTTAGGCTTATGAAGAACATGAAAAATATTATCGCTTTCGGGGTGACGTTATTCAGTGTCCTAATCGTTTGTTCTTGCTCTGACGAAAAAATTACTTGTAATTGTATTGACGTACCTGACGAAAATGATTCGTCAGAAGTTGTCGTCGGGCCAGTGAATATGCTAATAAATAAGTGATTTTATGTTAAATTTTTAGTGGACTTTAGTGATATTTATCGAGTATTTAAGAAATCTACGAGATTTAAAATGAAGAATAAGAAAATGAAGTTTTATAGTGCCGCGTTTATGTCTGCGGCTTTGATGGTTTCGGCGCTGTCGCTTAGCGCTTGCAATGAATCCGGCTCCAAGGGTACAAAGTCTGCTGGCAAGAATGCCGAATTGAATTGCCCTGAATCGCCGTTTGATTCTACGGCCACGGGCGAGTTTGACCCGATTGCCTCGAAGGATGCCCGCCCCTGCGGTGCAATTACCTTGTGGGGCTCCGCGATGCCCAAATCCTTTAACATGTGGGAAGACTACAACAGTTTCTCGGCTGAACTCATGGGCATGATGTTTGAACCGCTCGTGAGCCTGCATAGCACCGAAGACCGCGAAGTGGGAATCCTCGCTGACAGTTGGAGCGTTAGCGAAGACGGCAAGACGTTCACCTTCCATGTGGACCCGCGCGCCAAGTGGAGCGACGGTAAATCGGTGACCGCCGAAGATGTGCAGTTCTACTACGACGTCATCATGGACGAGAAAAACCTCACGCCGATTTTCAAGGTGGGGCTCAGCCGCTTTGATCGCCCCGAAGTCGTCGATAGCCTTACGGTGAAGATGACTGCCAAGGAATCGCACTGGGGCAACTTCTGGGAAGCCGCAGGCATGCTCGCCTTCCCGAAGCACGTGTGGGCCGGTAAGGACTTCAACCAGATTCGCTACGAATTCCCGGTGGTGTCTGGCCCGTATAAAATCAAGACTTTCCGCGAAGACCGCTACGTGGAACTTGCTCGTCGCGCCGACTGGTGGGGCTTCAAGAAGAACTGGAACCGCGGCAAGTACAACTTCGAAAAGATTCGCTACCGCTTCATGAACGATCAGACGAAGGCTCTTGAAGCGTTCAAAAAGCAAGACATCAACGCCTACGCGATTTACACCAGCAGCATTTGGATGAAGCAGACTGACTTCGACGCTATTCAGAAGGGCTGGGCAGTCAAGCAGCGTATCTTCAACAAGGAACCGATTGGTTTCCAGGGGATGGCCATCAACTTGCGCAAGCCGCAGTTCCAAGATGTTCGCGTGCGCCGCGCCCTCAACATGCTCCTGAACCGCGAAGCCATGAATGAAAAGTACATGTACAACCAGTACTTCTTGCTCAACAGCTATTACCCTGACCTGTGGGAAGGCAACCAGAATCCGACTGCGACTCTCTACAAGTTCAATCCGGATAGCGCTCGCGCCCTCTTTGCAGAAGCGGGCTACAAGGTGAATGCGCAGGGCGTGCTCGAAAAAGACGGCAAGCCGTTCGCCATCAACTTTATCACGAGCCAAGAAGACTTGCGTCACCTCACGTTGTTCCAGGAAGACTTGAAGAAGGTGGGCGTTGTCGCAACTATCGAACAGATGTCGCAGAGTACGCTTCGCAAGCGCTTGGACGATGCCGACTTTGATTTGTACTGGGTGAACTGGGGCGCAGGCCGCCTCCGCGACCCGGAAGCCAGCTGGATTTCTACGACCGCATTGCAGAAGGGAACGAACAACCTCGCTGGCGTGCAAGACAAGGTGGTGGATAGCCTCATCAACTTGCAGAAGACTGAATTCGATTTGGCCAAGCGTAACGAAATCCTGAAGGCGCTGGACAACCGTCTCGCTGAAATCGTGCCTTATGTGCTCATGTGGCAATGCGACCACCATCGCATTCTCTACTGGAATCGTTACGGCACTCCGGAAAAGGTATTCGACCGCTTCAACCGCGAAGACGCAATCCCTGTTTACTGGTGGCTAGACCCCACGAAGTCTGCCGCTCTCGACAAGGCCATGAAGGCTGGCGAATCGCTCCCGATTCCGGAATACGACGTGAAGTAGTTGGCAGAATTTAGATCGTGCCTTCGGCACTGCAGAACTTAGAAGAGTATGAAAAAAAGGCGGGCTGAAAAGCTCGCCTTTTGTACAAAAGTACAAATATAAAAGGAGATGCCGGGTCAAGCCCGGCATGACAAATCAGACTTAGAAGAAGAATTCAACACCGACATTGAGGCCGGTTGCGTCGCCGCCGATATCACCGCTACGCACAATCAACTTGGCCCAAACATCAAGCATGTTCGGAATTACGAAGTAGTCTGCACCGAGCCAGATATTGACCTGCTTGTCGCCGTCATCATCGGCACCTGCTTCATGATCGCCTTCTTCCCATTCGCTTTCGGTCAGGCGGAACTTGAATTGGAGACCGAAGAATGGGGTAATGCCAACGCCCTGAACCGTGTAAGCGATTTCACCGCCGAGGTGCAGGTCGAGGCCGCGTTCATAGTTGTCGTGTTCAAAGCCCCAGTCAAGGCCGGCTTCGGTACCGAACTTGAGGCCCGGAGCATCCTTGACTGCCATGCTGAACTGGCCACCAAAATAAAGGGCGATTTCTTCGGTAGAAGGGGGTGTCGTGCTGCTGATGGCGTTTGCATCGACATCGTCATTGCCGACGGGCAGGTGCAAGTCCAAGAACACGTTGAACATCGGGTCAAACTGGTAACGAGCGCCAATGGTAAGGTCGCGCAGGCCGCTACCGCCGTTTACGCAGCCACTGCAATCCCATTCGCCCCAGAACTGGTAGCCCCAATCCTGCAAAGAAATTTCGAGGCCGTTGATCACACTGAAACGTGCGCCAACGCCGAGACCAGCTTGAGACCAGTCATGATCCCAGTCGTAATAGAGGTTGCCTTTAGCAGAACCCTTGCCGCCTTCGAGAACGGGGTAGTAGTCCCACGTTGCGAATGCAGCACTTGCTGCGAGAGCTGCAGCGAGAGCGATTTTTTTGAACATACCAGACTCCTTGGATAAGTTTTGGCTTAAAATCTAGTAAATGTCATTTAGCTAGGGATGTAAAAAAAAGATACCCCGGACTTTTGTCCGGGGATGGTAAACAGCTGTTTACAGCCGGTTAGAAACGGATGAGGAATGCGCCCTTGAGGGTGTTGCTGTCACCATAGAGGTCGCCGTTCGAAATAGCGAAGTTGACCTTGACTGCAAACATCTGATTGATGTCGTACTGAGCGCCGACCCAGAAGGTGAGCTGGTTTTCGTCGCCACCGGCATCGTTGCCGTCAATCTTGTCTTCGGTGAGCTGCTTGTCGAATTCAATACCAATCCACGGAGTCAGACCGATGGCGGCAATCGTGTAGTCCAATTCGGCCTGAATGGTCATCGTGACGCCTTCTTCAACCTTTTCGTCTTCGAACATCCAGTCAAAACCGAGTTCGGAGCCGAACCACAAGTTAGGAATGAATTCCTTGGTGAACTGGATAGCAGCGTACAGACCAAACGGGTCGTAGTCACCCGTAACATCTTCGGATGTGAGCGGAAGACGAATGTCCAATGCGCCAATCAAAATCGGCAGGAACTGGTAACGGGCACCAATGGTCATAGCGTAGATACCATCGTTATCCGGGCAAGACTTGGTGTCATCGCAGCGGTCGTCTTCGTTCCAGATCTGGTAACCGATATTCTGGAGAGAAATTTCCAAGTTCTGGATGACATTGTACTTGGCGGCCAGGTTGATTCGGTTCGCGGACCAGTGGTCATGCCAGGTGTAGTTATCGCTGATTTCAACTTCACCCTTGTTGGCGTCGCCAACCGGGAAGAAGTTGTAGGTAGCGAAGGAAGCGCTAGCGGCAACTGCTGCTACGAGTGCAATTTTCTTAAGCATTAGGAGTCTCCTTATATTTAGAATTTATAGAATAATCTAATAAAAAAACACTCCCGATGGAATCAGGAGTGCTTTTAATTGCTGTTTTGTAGCGAATTAGAAGTTTACACCGACCTTGGCGGTAAGGATGGTGAGCATTTCTTCGCCATAGTAGTCGTCGCCGAAGCAGAACTGAGCCTGGGCGCCAGCATAGAACATCGGGTTGATGTTGAAGGTGAGGCCGAGGTACGGAGCAATGCCCATGTCGCCAGTGTGGCTTTCGCCTATATTTTCGCCGTCAGCGGTAACCTTACCGAGGAGCATGTTGATGTCGATACCGACGTAAGGAACAACCATTTCGCTAACAGCGAAGTCGGCTTCAAGACCGAGGTTCATGTCCCAAGGCGGCGTAGTCTTGTCGTCACCCTTGGTTTCGAGAGCGAGGCCGAGTTCAGAGCCGAAGTCGACAATGCCGAACTTCTGGGAGAACTGCACACCAAAGTGGAAACCGAACGGGTCGTCATCACCGCAGAGGTCTTCGTTGCAGGTGGGGACTTCAACGTCCAAGAAGGCGTTCAAAATCGGCATGAACTGGTAGCGCAGCATGAGCTGGATGTTGGCAAGACCGTCTTGCTTCATGTCTTCGCCGTCCCAGCTGGTAAAGAGGACGAACGGAACGATTACGCCGGCTTCAAAATTCTGAACGATAGTGTAGCGGGCGCCTGCAGAGAGAGCGCCACGGCTCAAATCGTCCTGCATCATGTAGTCAAAATGGATTTCGGCCTGACCCTTGTGGGCTTCCTGAACCGGGAAGTAGTCCCAGGTTGCGAAAGATGCTGTTGCCGTAAGAGCTGCTGCAAGAGCGATTTTCTTAAACATGTGTATTCTCCTTGTAAAATGTTTGTAACCTAAATGTAACATTTGTTGCGTCAAAGTCAAGGACTTTTTTATCAAGTGTGATATTTTTCACAATAAAGGGGGCGGGCTATGTGCTTGATACTCAATGGGTTGCGAAATCGGGCTTTCTTGAGGTGTGTGATGTGTACGCTTTTTTTGTTCCATGTCACAGTAGACAGGTTTTTCGGGGTACTCCCCTATCTTTTTTGGGATTTTTTAAATATTTTTACAGAGAAAGATACAGAGGGATTATATGAAGGCAAAAATCAGTTTGTTTGTGTTGACCATGCTGGCCTATAGCAGCGTGGTTTTTGCCGCTCCTGGAGCCGCGGCCGAAACGCCGAAATCCTATTATAACCTGACTACCCATGTTGTCCAAGCGGGAATGTGGGGGTATGGCATGGGTAACAGATCGACGACCTTGGTGCTGAGCCAAGGTGCCGCAAAATGTTCCAATGCCACTGATTGGAAGTTGAACTTCAAGGGTACCACATACTCGAGTAACGGAACTAGCATTGGCTATTATTCTACTACTCCTTCTCCTTGGGGGGGGACGACGACGAGTTTTACATCTGCGGGACAATGTGTTGCCTCTGTTGAAGATACTCCTGCGAACTTGGCCGCCTTGCTCGAAGATAATTGGATTAATGGCGACTCTACGATGAAGAAAGTCCCGCTTGAATTGTGGTCCAATATTGACCTTAAGGAATTTGCAGCCAATACAAAGGTTGGCGAATGCGCTGTAAACCATGTGCCGCTTCCGATGATGGATAGCACATCGTTTAACGGTAATGGTTTTACGATTAGTCATCTTTGCTACAATGCGACTGTCACGACGGCAAAACCGATGGAAACTCCGGTAGGTTTTTTCAAGTCGGCATCGAATGTGTCCATGACGAATGTGAAACTTAACGGCGTTCGTATCTACATCAATGGTGAAAGTACCGATGGTGCCGATTATTACCCCGTAGGAGCTCTTGCGGGTTCTGTCAACTTGGTGACGGTCGATAGTGTAAACATTGCTAACGATTCTATCCAGGCTCCAATTGCAGGTGGCGTTGTCGGTTTTGTCAAGAATTCTACGATTTCAAACATCACGGGCGACGACGATATCCATATTTCGAACATCGTTTCGATTACCACGGGATATGCGGGCTCTGAGGAAATTAATAAGTCGGCTGGTACTTTGGTTGGCCATAATGTGTTCCTGGGTGGTATTGCCGGTGTGGCGGTCCGTACGCAAAGCACAGAAGATGCCACGTTTAAAAACGATTCTGTAAAGGTCGATGTTCATGACTATGCCATGGGGCACAGGTCTGCCTTGGGTGGCATTGCCGGTTTGAACCAGACCATTGGTGGTCCGGCCAACAACTTGTATGTTTACACGAAGAATAAAGACGGCGGCGAAGTGATCCCGACCAAGATTTCGGGTGGCGCTTCGATGGGCGGTATTTTTGGTGCGTCGTATGTTCCGCGTGATAACAATGTCGCGGATGCAGGCAATTTTGTGGTGTCGAACAGCAGGTTCGACGGTAAAATTTACGACGCCGCTTCACCTAATGTGATTGCTGTGGGTGGTATTCTTGGTTATGATTCCTCCGATGCGCAGACCTCGGTTCGAGTGATGAACAGCGCTGCCAATATCGATGTCAAGGATTCTTTGAAGGATGCCCGTCTTTATCAGTATTATGCCGGTGGTATTGTGGGTTATGGTTCCTCTTGTGTGCAAGGTGGCTCAAATGGCGATGAATTTTTGAGCGTTACGGGAGCAAAAACGACCGGTTCGATTGCGCTTTCAGCATCGGGAGCGGCGGTTCCTGGACTCCATAGTGATGCCTTCTTAGGTGGCGTCGTGGGTTCTGCGTGCATTGCCCAGACTAAAGGCTTGGGAATCACAAATGATACTTCGTCTGTCCAGATTACCTCGAAGGTAAAAACCTCTGTTGATGGAAACAAGAAAGTCAATGGAGCCAATGCTCGTGATAGTGTGTATGTGGGCGGTATCGTCGGTTTTGCAAGCATTATGATGTATAACGCTGCTGCAACCGTAGCTCACTTGTATTACGAAGGTTCTATTGTGGTTGAAGACAGCCTGAACAATGTATTTGTGGGTGGTGTTCTTGGCGGCTTTACGAATGACCAAGGTGGAAGGACTTTGATTTTGAACGATGTGATTGCTAAAGGCACAAACCAGTTGATCAAGTATACCGCAAAAGAAGCTGGAACGGTATCGACCTCGAATGTTCAGGTTGCAAATATCGGTGGCGTATGCGGCCTTTGCAATGAAATTAGCGAAATGAGCCTAGTGGCTGCCGTGGGCGACATTAGTGTTGTTGGAAAGCATGCGGGCAACTATCTTTATGTGGGTGGTTTAATTGGTAATACGCAGGCAAACAATGTGAGGACTGTTGTTAAGAACACTTACAATGTGGGCGATATTTCGGTCACGGCCAACAATGCTTCCCTCAACAGTTACGACAAAAAGGTGGGTTACCTGATTGGTAAGGCTGAAGTGAACAAGGGCTATGAAATTAAGTCCAGTTACCATTTCGGTGAAGACGACGATGAAACTGTAACATTGCCGGTAGGATTCTTGAAGACGGAACAGGAGACGAATACCTGGGTTGATAGTGATTCCATTTCTTATGTGTTGAGAAACAGCTCTGCCTCGCAGCAATCGGCTCGCTATAACGGTACTGAAATTGCAAAGACCATGAAGTCTTCTCAATTTGCCGGAACCTTGAATGAGGCTTATGCCGATGCCGCTGATTACGTTTGGACGTTTGCGAAGGATAATAACAATAACCTTCCGTTCTTTGCCAATGGCCAATACGAACCGATTGCTCCGACAACGGTTGTTAGTCATGTCGTTGTTTTTGCAGATATGAATGGTAAACCGATTGCACAGCAAACGGTGGTCCATGGTGGCGCTGCAACGGCTCCGGTCGATTCTGTGGTGACTAAGATTGAAGGTTACACCTTTACGGGTTCGTGGGATAAAGATTTTGATAATATTATCAGTGACTTGACCGTAACGGCTGTTTACGATAAGAATTCGTATACAGTCCGGTTCTTTGACTTTGACGATACTCAGTTCGGAACGAATCAGTCGGTATTGTATCAAGAATCTGCAACGGCTCCGAATGACCCGGAACGCGTGGGTTATACCTTTGCCGGTTGGGATGATTCGACCTTTGTCAGCGTGACGAAGGATTTGGATGTTCATGCCACATATGTGCCGAATAAGTACTTGATTGTGTTTAAGGATTATGACGGAACAGCCTTGGATTCTGCTTATATTCCGTTTAATGCGGCTGTGCCTCAGCCGGTTGACGTGAAGCGTGAGGCTACCGCTGAATACACCTATGAATTCTTGGGTTGGACTCCTGAAGTGGTTAATGTGAATGGCGATGCCGTTTACACTGCTACTTACGACTCGACCAAGGTTAAGTATGCTGTGACCTTTGTGGATTACGACGATACCCCGATTGGCGATGCCCAGATGGTGGAATACGGCGATTCTGCCGTGGCTCCTGCTGACCCGACTCGCGAAGGCTACGCATTCGTGGGTTGGGACCGTAAGTTCGACGTGATTACCAAGAGCATTGAAGTGAAGGCTGTCTATGAACTGCTCAAGTTCTGGATTGTGTTCAAGGACTTCGATGGCAGCGAACTCAAGGCAGACTCGCTTGTTTACGGTGCAACTGTTGTAACGCCGAAGGATGTGAAACGTGCTTCTACGGCAGAATACAAGTACACGTTTAAGAGCTGGACTCCAGACGTTGCTGTTGTGAGTGCCGATGCTGAATATACGGCAGAGTACGATTCTGCCAAGGTCAAGTATGCGGTGACCTTCGTTGATTACGATGAAACCCCGATTGGTGATACCGTTTGGGTGGAATACGGCTCTGCCGCTGTGGCACCCGCTGCTCCGACTCGCGAAGGCTACAAGTTCACTGGTTGGGACCGTAAGTTCGATGTGATTACCAAGAGCATCGAAGTAAAGGCTGTCTACGAACGTCAGAAATACTGGGTTGTATTCCAGGATTACAATGGCGATCAAGTCAAGGCCGACTCCGTGCTTTACGAAGGTTCTGTTTCAGCTCCGAAAAACCTTACTCGTTCCTCGACTGCAGAATACAGCTACCTGTTCAAGGGTTGGGACCCTGTTGTGACCAAGGTGCTCGGAGATAAGGTCTATAAGGCTGTCTATGACTCCTTGAAGAATTCCTACTCGGTGACCTTCTTGGATTACGATGGAAGCCGCATTGGCGATGTCCAGACGGTTGAATACGGTGCTGCTGCTGTGGCGCCTGCCGAACCGAAGCGTGATGGTTTTGCGTTCTTTGGTTGGGATGGCAGATTTGATAAGATTATCGAAGACACCGAAGTGAAGGCTCTCTATGAAAAGCTTCCGGAATCTTCTAGCTCTGCCGAAAGCTCCAGTTCTGTTGAATCCTCTAGTTCTGTTGGAAGTTCTAGCAGCGTGATTCCGGCCTCTAGCTCTAGCGTGTTCGAAGAATCCTCTAGCTCTGTCGAAAGCTCTAGCAGCGTTCCGGAAGTCTCTAGCTCTAGCATTACTGGCGAAATCAAGATTGTAGAACCGACAATCAAGCAGTCTGGCAATGCAATCCTCTTGACCTTCGATACCGAAAATGCTGGCGAATTGGATTCTGCTCGCGTGGTGGTGACCGGCGAAAATGGTGGTATCTTGGATACTATTATTAAGAAGTCGGTTGTGAACGGCGGTCAGTGGCAAATGACTCCGGCTCCGATTGGCAAGTTTACGGTAACCTTGACTGTGGGTGACCAAGTGAATTTCGCTGAATACGAAGGCAAGTTTGAAGTCGCCTCTGAAATCAAGGCCGCTCCGGGTAGCTGGCAGATGGTTTCTCTGTCGGCACTCGACAAAAAGAGTGTTAAGGCCGACGATGCTGCCTTCTACTGGTGGGATGAACGCAATCCGGTGGGCGATTACTGGCAGTACCGCGCCTTTGATGGCGGTGTCGTTGAGGGCACTCGCGGCTTCTGGTACGGCACGGCCGATGGCGAACCGTTGGTGATTCGTGAATCGACCGGCTCTAAGGAAAGCGAAATCGTGTGGGAACTCGATAGCCTGTACAGCGGCTGGAACCTGGTGGCTAACCCGTACGGCTGGTATGTGGACATGTCTAAGGGCTCCGCCGATAATGATGCCCAGGTTACTTTCTGGCGCTGGAATTCTGCAACAGGCAATTACGACCCGATGCCTAAGGTGCTTGGCCCGTACGAAGCCGTGTGGGCAAAGGTTTCCAAGTCTACGATCTGGCGTATGTCTGCTGCTCCGGAATTCAAGATCGAAGAAAGAACGGTTGCCGAAACAAAGATGGCTATGCATAAGGATGCCGCTGGCATTAAGGGTGCATGGAGCCTGAAGGTGTCCCTTGCCGACGATTACGGTAAGCAGGATTCCTGGAACGTGATTGGTGCCGGTGCCGAAGAATCGCTCGAAGAACCGCCTGCAGGCATGGGTAACCATGTGGCGCTCGCAATCCGCAATAGCGAAAAGGGTGCTAAGCTTGCAAAGAGCATCAAGGCTGTTGCCGACGAATATAGCTGGATTCTCGATGTGAGCGCAAGCTCTGTGCGCGAAGGCAAACTTAAGTTTGAAGGCGTCAAGGAATTGAGCCGCCAGGGACTTAAGCTGTTCGTAACCGCAGACGGCGAAACGACTGAAGTCACGAATGAAAATTCCTTGAATGTGGCGCTCGCCAAGTCTGCTAAGCAGGTGGAAGTCCGCGTGGCAGCAGGCAATGCTGTGGTCGCCTCTTCCAAGATCAGCGGCTTTGGCTCTACCCTTGCGGGTGGCACGCTGCAGGTTGGTTTTACGGCTCCCGAGGCTTTGGCCGGGGCACGCGCAAGCTACGCTGTGGTCGGTGTCGATGGCAAGAAGGTGGCTGCGGGCCAGTTCAAGGCAACGGCCGGTACGAACCAGTTTAGCCTGAACGCTCCGAAGTCTGGCGTGTACTTTGTGAAGATCAAGGTCGGCAGCCAGCTGCTCTCGGGCAAGGTACTTGTGAAATAACGCACAGAATTTTAAGCAAAAATGTGACACTTGTCAAAAGGCGGGCCTAGTGCCTGCCTTTTTTGCGCTCGTTCTTACTTTTTTGTTGCATAAAAAATTATTATTAACTTGTAGCGTTTGGGATAAACGTTGTTGGAGGCTATGATGGGAAAAATAGCGAAGCTCTTTTTGATTTGCACCCTGCTTTTGGTAGGGGTGTCTTTTGCTGATTTGCCGTATGCGCTTAAGTTTAGTTGTTCTAAGTCTACTGATGATGTCTATACTTGCGGTATTGAACAGCTTCAATCGTCAAAGCCGACTGCAAATACCTACACGACATGGGGAAGTTTTTTACAGGCTTTTCAGACTGAGATTGAATCGAAATTGGATATTTCCAAAAATCCGTCTGCAAAAACTGAATATAATGGGTTTGTAATTCGTTTTAATTCTAATATCGACTTTGGTGGATACCAAAAAACAGGCGATGTTATCACTTGTAGAGACGCTACTTTTGCTCCCATGAATTTTGGACCGCTTGCGTTCCAGCCGACGATTGATGGTAACGGTAAGACGATAAAGAATTTCTGCTATATTACCGAAAACATAAATGCTTCGTTCTTCGGGGATCTGCAAAATTCTAAGGTTCAAAATATTACATTCGATATGGCCTATGTCAAGGCGACGGTGACTTCAGGGACGAACTTCGATGCGGCGGTTGTGGCTTACAGGGTGGCAAATGTCAGCTTTAAGAATGTGACTGTGAGCAATTCGCTGGTGTATGGTTGGCAGACCGCGGCTTTGGCTGTATATTCTGGAGCTTCGTCTAGTGACAGAGATAACCCTGCGGTTGCGCTTTCTAAAATTAAGATTCAGAATGTGACTTTAGGCATAACTAAGGATGTTATTGCAGGTCACTCGACGTTTGGCTCTCTTGAAAATCTGCAGTCGGCAAGTGGTGGCGTTATTGCAAATATCGGTGGGTATCCTGTAATGGATAACATCGAAGTGTCGAAACTGAAAATTCCTGATGCTATTTCAGAAGTCTATAAGAGTGTTTCTGGCCATGAATATATTGGGGATCGCTATGTCGGTGGCGTTGCGGGACGTTTCGAACCTTCGGCAGATGATGACGGTTTTACCTTAGGTAGAATAAGTGTGTCGGCTGATTTGAGCGGCCTTTGGGTGGGCGGCTTGTTTGGACGAGCTTATATTGACAATAATTCTCTTACGGGTGCGTCCTATTTTAAGCTGGCGAATGCGAAGGTGACTTTGAACTCGGCGGTGCATTCGGGTGGCAACAACAAAGCGCGTTTTTTTGGCGGCCTTGTTGGGGAATTGCATTGGTTAAGGGGACAGATTTCTTTGTCGAACGATACGGTTGATGTTTCGGCGACTTGGCATCGCGAAACGGATTATTTGAATTCCAAAGCCTGCATGGGTGGACTTGTTGGATATGTTTATGGTGAAGAGGATGATACTCCTGTTGATATTTATGCCGAAAATAATGTGGTGACGGCAGAAATGCAGACCTCTGCTGGCGTGGTTTATGCGGGCGGAGTTCTGGGACAGGTGGCATTTGTTCCCAGTCCTAATAACGAAACTAGTGGTGAAGTCCTTGTCAAGAAATCTAGTGTCAAGGCGAAAGCAACGAACTTGATTATGACTACGGCAGAAACGATAAATACGGTCTGTGCGGGTTACCTGGTGGGCAATGCGGTGAGTCGTGGCGGAAATATCAATATCCTGCAAAACCATGCCGAAGGCAATATCTACATCGCTAACAGTGGGGTGGTTGCAGCTGGTGCCTTGGGAGCCGAAATCGGTTTGGGGTGGTTTAGTAGCATAGATGTAAGCAACAATTCCTCTATTGGTGATTTGTTTCCAAAAACTATTGTAGGCAATGATTTTGCATACAGAATATATCGGGGGTATGTCGCAGGAACTCTTGTGAGTGAAAATTCCGCAACAACCGTTAGCGTGAGGGACAATTTTCACTATGGCTCAATGGATATGTCTGTTGTTGATGCGGTGGACTCGCTGAAAATCGCGGGCCAGGGGAAGAAAAAATCGGATTGGAGAGACAAGTGTTCGGAAAATTTGAATATTTGCTTCAATTACCGTAATGAGTTGAAAGGCGATTCGGCGTTGTCGGTTTCTGGCGTCTTGAGTAAGGATGGCTCCGGTAAAATTATAGTGAATACAAAAGATGGTGATTATTGGTATAACGGCATTATCGATGCTGATGTCATGAAATCGCGCTTGTTCACTTATGTGATGAATGCAACGCAACCGTCAGCCTCTGTTGCTTGGGATAATGAACCATCAAGTTTGCCGACTATTTCGTCGCAGAGAACGGCGTATAGGCTTGCAATAAGCCTGACTGATGCGGATTATAAAGAATTGAAGGATGAAGACAAGGTTGCTTTAAAAGATTATTTGCCTGCAAAATGTGAGGCCGGAAAATGCTCTTTGTATGTCTATACAGAAAAAGGATCCTCAGAAAATAAAGCTGTGCTAAAACCGGGCTTGAAATATGACTTTGACGCATTGAAGGCCGGTTTTATGGTCATTGATGAAGACGGTGATGTCTATGATTTAAGTCGAACTTTTACCAAAGATGATAAAGCGAAAGGCCTGACAGATCGTGAAATAAAAGTGATTTGCTATATAGAAAATCCAGATCAGTTTGGCGGTTTTCCTACGCCCGTGCTAATGGATGATTATGTGGATGACGTGACTCTTGCGTGGCCAAAGGTGGAAAAAGTTCGCCTGTTATCTAGTAAGAATATCGTTCCGACGGCTCTTTTGGGTTATAACAATACCAAATATGATTTGGCTTTATATCAAGCGTATACGTGCCCGGCGAATGCAGTGTTCTTTGCTGGTTGCAAAAATGTTTTTTCAAGTGGTATTTCGTTGGCGCAAAAGCAAATGAATAATATTGAGGCTGTTCTTAAGGAGGTGAGAACGCATATAAACGATAAAAATGGAGATGAAATACACTTATACTATAAGTTGTTTGCTTCGAGCGAGGACGTTAACTACTTGCCACAGGTAGAAGTTGGATTGTTTAATAGCAAAGCTAAAATCAATGTGTCCACATACGGCTATGATAAAAATGGGACGCTTACTGAGATTGATTCGTATGAACTAGGAAACACCAAATCTTTGCAACCTAATGTAGACATTGTATCAAAGTACGGGATCGGCCTTGCTGAACGTGGTTTTATACTGGATTCTTTAAAAGTTGATTTCTGGGTCGATTTGTTCGATAAAACCACTGACGTGATTAAAGAATGCTATAACGAAGTAAACAAACCTGCAAAGTGCGAAGAATCAAATCTTAATAAGTATGAAAATCTCACCGAGAATTATTTCGATAGAGAATCAGTCTTAGAAAATCAGTTGAATGCAACGATAACCAACGGTTTGTCTCGGTTGATGGTGTGGTCGATGAAACTTGGTGCCGATGAAATGTTGGATTTGGATTCGATGGTCCAAGCCATGTCTATAGCTGCTCCCCAAAAGGCTCCGAATGCGCCAATGTTCTTGGGAATCGATTCCGTGCATGTGACAGCGATCCCGTACAAGGTTACTTTCGATATCCGTGCGGGTAGTTCAGATGTGTTTTTGACGGACAAGTTTGTGATTAAAGAGAGTTATTCCCGTGAAAATGATGAAACGGCAAAACTCCCTGAAGGTCTGCTTTCGACAAAAGCCTGCTTTAAGGGCTGGGATAAAGATAAAATCGGCGTGATGGGTGAGTCTCATTATACATCTCTTGACGGAGACCTTCTTTTGAAAGCAAATCCGAGCGATGAAACATCGTTTAGCCTGTATGGATTCTGGGATTCTGCAGTTAAAGGCAATAAAGTTGCCTGCGAACCTCAAAATACCGAGATGATTTTGAAAGTGGTTGACAAAACGGGTGTCGAAGGCGATTACGGAACGGTTACTTTGAATCAGTCTTACAAAAAGCTCGGAAAAGACACTGAGACTTTTACGCATAAGTTTAACTCTGGAAAACTTGAAATTCCTGTTTCCGCAGATGCAATGACGTTGCATGTGGCATCTGTCCAGACCAATAAAGAATACGCTCTTGCAAAACTCACGTTGAAAAAGGCTGATGGAACTGAATTGCCAATTAAGTTTAAAACTGGCGACGCGTTGGAACCTGGTGACACGTCGTTCCAGATTGCGCCTGCGGCGGGTATGACATATACGCTCGAGGCCGTGTATGCAGGCTATATCGATGTCAGTGTTAAGGTCGGTCGAAACGATGTCTTTTATGGCTCGGAATCTAAAGTGGACACGATTCGCTTGAAGGAAATCGGGACTACGCGTTTGCCTAAGTGGGTCTATACTCCGACGGAGTGTGTGCTTGGATGGTCTGTAACGCCTGATGGCGCAGATTATGATCATGGCGTTGTTTCGAGTAATGATTTGATTGCTAAGGTGACTAGTGAAAAGACTTTGTATGGGGCATGGGGCAGTGCTGATGCTTGCGTGGAAAATGCGGGTTATCGTCGCCTGAAACTGGAATCGGAACATGGAACTGTGGAAATTGTCGAAATTGTTGAAATTAATAAGATCAAAGTTTCCGAAAAGACGCATGCCTTTGCTGAAGATTCTACGATGCTTTTACCGCAGGATTACGCTCATTCCACGTGGGTGGTTCGCGGTGCTCCAGAAAAGGGGTATAAGCTTGATTCCGTTGTGATAGACGGACGCATCAAGCTTGTCGAGGGAGATAAATTGGCTGATTCAATTCAGGGCTATTTGCCGATGAAGGCCTACTTCTCGGAAGATAAAGCGCCGGTGGTTAGCCCAGGTGGTGATTTTGAGTTTGTGCGTCATGAACCGATTCTGTCTGGAAATGCAATGCGCCTGACTCTTGAATGGAAAGTGAAATCGGGCAAGGTTGCGGAATTGCGCGCGACTTTTGTGGATGCGTTGGGCGTGCCGCTTCCTGATCCAAAGATTGAAAGCGTTACAGATACTGGTTCTCTCGATTGGGATGTGTATCCGTTGTTACCGGGTGACTATAGGGTTAGGGTGGCTCTTAAGAATGATGCTGATTCAATACCGCCGGTTGATTTCGGGCCGTTTACGGTGAGTTCCGAAATTGCGGCGGCTCCGGATACCTGGCAGATGGTTTCGCTTTCGGATGTAGATGAAAGTTCAATCGTTTGGGACGATGATCCGGCGTTCTATTACTGGGACGAATCTGCCGAATACGGCGTTGCCTGGAAGTACCAGAAGTATAATGGTGGTGCAGTGAATGCTCAGCAGGGCTACTGGTACAATTCCTTGGAAGGTCGACCGCTTGTGTTGCGCAAGGATGCGGTGACGGGTAGTGACGTGGCTTATGGTGCTCATGAAATGGTATGGGAACTGGATAGCGGCTGGAATATGGTGGCCAATCCGTATGGCTGGAATATTTCGCTGGACGAGTATGCCCTTGAACTCTATAAATGGGAGGCCAGCACCGGACCTGTGCCTGTGTCTGTATTGGGACCGTACGAAGCCGTGTGGCTGCCATCCGATACCAAGAAAACGCTTCCTGTTAAAGCTGAACCTTGGTTCGGTGCGAACTTGAATGCCAAGGGCTTGCAGAAGGCCGCCTTGGCGAAGGCTACTCGCGAAAGCTGGACTTTGCAGGCAGTGCTTAACGATACCAAGGGCCATAGCGATTCTTGGAACGTGCTTGGAGTGGGTGAGGCTAACGAAAGGTTGGAACCGCCTGCAGGTATGGGAGACTACGTGAACCTGTCGGTGGTCGAGGGCAAGAAGGCCTTGTTGAAGTCTATCAAGAGCGCCGACGATGGCGATTATGAATGGAATTTGGCCTTGAGCGCGACAACTGACCGCGTGGGCTACCTCAAATTCGAGGGCGTAAAGGCCCTGAATGAGATTGGACTGAGGGTTTATGTGACGGTTGACGGCAAGACGACTGAACTTGGCTCTGGGGATTCTCTGAGGGTCATGCTCAAGGCCGCAGGCTCTACGGCGACCGTCCGCGTCTCGGCGTCCGAAATCCAGACCGTCGCCTCGAAGCTCGAAAATCTGCGTTTCCAGCGCGTTCCGGGCGCCCTCCAGGTCGGATTCGACGTGTCTAGCGACCTGGCCGGCGCAAGCTACCGCGTGCAGCTCGTGGGCATAAACGGCAAGATTGCCGCCACCTACCGCGGCAAATCGACCGCTGGCCACAACACGCTCGCACTTACAGCCCCGAAACCGGGCCTGTACCTGCTCCGCGTGCGCGTAGGGGGACTCCAGGCCACCCGTAAAGTGGCGATTTCACGATAATTCGGGGCGTTGCGGGGTGTCCCCGCAGTGGGGGTGGTGGAAGACCTTGTGAGAGACTGGCCGCTAAGCGAACATTAGAGGCCGAAGGCCGAATCCATGTTCGTGTGCGGAGCAGGCTCGAGCAGGGGCAGCAACCAGGGGGAATCTTCCCCCTTTGTAACAATGCCGTAATCTTGCCATTAGGGCGGCATTTTTCTAAATTTGGCCGCACTATGACAAAGGCTAAATTCATCAAGTTCATCATCGCGTCGGTGCTTGCCATCGCCGCTCTCTTCTTGCCCTACGAATCCCTCGGATTCGATGCCGCAAGCCCCATGGGAATCCTGAACCCGCTCGAAATTCGCGTTATTGGCGTTTTCGTGATGGCGGCCCTGTTCTGGATTCTGCAACCGTTCCCGATCTGGTCGACATCGATGCTTGTCATCGTGCTCATGATTGTGACGATGTCTGACTCCGCCCTTGCGCCTTTCCGCGTGGACGGCGTGACCATGATCAGCCATAAGTCCATTATGGCTACGTTTGCAAACCCGATCATCATGCTCTTCTTGGGCGGCTTCTTCCTTGCTGCTGCCGCTACCAAGTACAAGATGGACTTGAACCTTGCCCGCGTGCTCCTGAAGCCGTTCGGCAAGAACCCGAAGTTCGTGCTTCTTGGCCTCATGCTCATTACTGCCGTGTTCTCCATGTTCATGAGCAACACTGCTACCGCTGCCATGATGCTTGCAATTCTTGCTCCGGTGCTCAAGCTCTTCGACGAAGATGACCGCGGTAAAGCTGCCTTTGCCCTCGCTATTCCGCTGGGCGCCAATATCGGTGGTATGGGTACCCCGATTGGTACGCCTCCTAACGCTATTGCCCTTGGCGCCTTGAACGACGCTGTTGCCCGTGGCGACCTCGTTGCTAACCCGGTGAGCTTCGGTCAGTGGATGGCTTTCGGTATTCCGTATGTGATTATTTTGATGGTGATTGCTTGGGTCTTGCTCCTTAAGATTTACCCGATCAAGATGAAGGAAATGATCCTGAACATTGAAGGTGCCGGCAAGTTTGATACCAGCCCCAAGGCCATTATCGTGTACATTACCTTTGTCGTGTGCGTTGTCTTGTGGGTGACCGGTAAGGGTGTCCACGGCATTAACGATAACGCAATCGCTATGATCCCGATGGCTGTGTTTGCTTTGACCGGCGTGATTACCAAGAAAGACCTGAACGCAATGAGCTGGGACGTGCTCTGGCTCGTGGCTGGCGGTTTTGCTCTGGGTGTTGGCCTGAACGCTACTGGCCTTGCCGCTCACTTGATCAAGACGATTCCGTTTGCAAGCTGGTCTCCGATCGCCCTCATGATCGGTTGCGGTATCATCTGCTTGTTCATGGCTAACTTCATGAGCCATACCTCTACGGCTACGCTCTTGGTTCCGATTCTTTGCGCCGTGGGCATTGCTTGCCAGGACAACCTCGTTGGCCTCGGTGGCGTGACCGCTCTGCTCGTTTCTGTTGCCTTTGCAAGCTCTCTCGGCATGAGCCTCCCGATTTCGACTCCGCCTAACGCCTTGGCCCACGCTACGGGTTACACCGACACCAACGGCATGGCTAAGACCGGTGTTGTGATGGGTCTCTCCGGCCTCGTCCTCTCTTGGGTGATGATGATCTTCCTTGCCAAGGTGAACTTCTTCGGTACTCCGGTTCCTAAGGCTGCTGAAGCCGCTCCGGCTGCACCTGCTGCCGCCGAAAAGGTGGTTGAAGCTCCCGCCGCTCCCGCTGTCGCTGACAGCGCTGCCGCAGTTGCTGTTGATAGCGCCGCCGCAGCAAAGGTTGAAGTTGCCGCTCCGGCAGACTCTGCTGCTAAGTAATTGAAGGATTTTTCTTCCTGAACAAAGACCGCCTCTCAGGCGGTTTTTGTTTTTTATACGGGATTTTAAGGGCAGAGCCCTTAGGCGAAAGGGTAATGGAAAACCCGGTGAGAGACTGGCCGCTAAGCGAACATTAGAGGCCGAAGGCCGAATCCATGTTCGTGTGCGGAGCAGGCTCGAGCAGGGGCTGTAATTAGGGAGAGCCTTCTCCCTTTTAAATTTAAAGAGATGAATAAAAAAGTCTAGAAAACAAAGAAGCCTCGCTTGAAGCGAGGCTCTTTCAGTGGTCGATACAGAACTCGAATCTGTGACCTCTACCATGTCAAGGTAGCGCTCTAACCAACTGAGCTAATCGACCGAGGTGAGACCAAATATAGTAAACCGTTTTAGGCTTGTCAAGGGGTAAATTATCGCTCTGAATCAGGAACCCAATAACGCAGGCGACCGGTTACATGGAGCGGGGGAAGCTTGTCGCTGCACAGTCCCGAGCGGCAATCCTTGAAATAAAGGTCCAAATCGGCCGTCCACAGGGAATCTCCGATGATTTCGTCGAATTTGATGGTGCTGCTGTCCGCGATAAGGGGGGCCTCGTCGGTCGTTTGCGCCCTGAACCACGTAACCGTCTCGTAGTGGCCGTTTATGCTTGCGCGGCTCACAGGAGTGAGGAATTTGCCCGTTTGCGGGTTGTTGACCATGAGCGCTAGCTGGTCACCGCGGTCGCTTTCTTCTAGGCGAGTGCAAAGGTAAAAGTAGTGGTGGCTGTTGTTTACGTAATACGGGGGTTCCACGTCGTTTTTAGCCAGTTCTATGGTAAAGGGGCCTTCGTCGTTTACGCTGTACTTGATATAGCCGCCGCCTTTGACTTCCCAGCTGCTGTTAATGTCGCCGCAGGCGCTGAGCGCAATCGCGATTGTCCCTAGGGCGATACAGGCTTTTTTGCGGAAAGTCAGGTTCATACCCCTAAAGTAGAAATTATCTTTGTGCTAGACTTATCATGAACGAAAATACCGCCATAGACAATGCTCGTGAAATCCGTAAATTGGATGTGGAAACTCCTCTTGGGGTGGTCCATTTGGCGGGGTTCATGCAAAAGCCGGATCACCGCTCTGTGATATTCAAAATTCTGTCGGATTACCTAGGGCGCCCTGTAACCGCCGCCGACCTCGTAGAATCCAAAGAAGACACTCGGCCTCAATTTCCGAGCTTCGATTTCGACGTAAACTGGACGCATTCCGACGGCTACTGCGTGTGTGCCTATGGCAGCCGCGGTTCGCTTGGAACTTTGAGAATCGGCGTAGACCTGGAACGCTATTCGCCGAAACGCTTGCACCTCGCAGAGCGATTCTTTAGCAAAGAGGAGTCAACGGAACTCGCACGTCTCGAAGGTGAATGCGCCTTGAAGGAATTCTTTAAGCTCTGGTGCCGCAAAGAGGCTTTTTATAAGTGCGTGGGTGGTGAATTCTTTGAAGGCTCGCTCCGCCGGAACATGCTAAAAAGCCCGGTGCAGTTAGAAGCATCGGGCCATGAAGTTCATTTTGTGGATTTGGACGCTGCGGTTGTCGGAATGCAGACTCCCGCAGCCTTATGCATTGCGGTCTCTCGTCTGTAGCCGCATAGCGGCGTCCTTTCGTCTTTCGTCTAATTAGGTGAGATCCTGTTCGCCGCTTGCAATCGGGGCATCCGGCGCAGCCTCTCCCGGCTGGTTCGGAGCTTCGAGTGCATACAGCGGCAGACTCACGAGTTCTTCATTGTCGACCAGCAGGCGAATCATGTACTTGTCCGGGCGTTTAATCTGGAAGCGCTGCAGATTCAAGACCATGTTCACCGCAGCCGTGTCAAAACCCTGGGCCACAGGTTCCAGCGGAATCTTAGACTGCATGGGCGGCACAATCGGCTTCCCGCATACGTCTTCGAATACAAGCGTCAGATCGTGCACTCCTGCCTCGCTACGCATGTAACGAATGCGGAAAGCCGTTGAACACTGCGGAATCACAAGCGGAAACTTTGCAAAAATTCGATCAAATGCTCCAAGGATATTCAGGCGCCCGCCAACTCCGTTCGCGGTCGCGGCATCACAAATAGAAGCAATTTCAATATTCATTATTTAATCTCCCAGGTGTCGGCCACGTACTTCATAACGAGCGGGCCGTTGTTTTTGACTGTGTGTGTGCTGCCATACGCGGTTTCGCGGGCAAGCATCGAAACGTAAACCTTTCCGTTGCTGCTCGTTGCAATTGTCGGGCTCGAACCGCGCAGATAGTACTTGTTCATATTGTAGAATACAGAGCTGAAGTAGGGCAACTGGTTCTCACCATGCAGGTGCCATTTGCCACCTTCGAGCCTGTACACGTGAACCTGCGACAGGTTGGGACGTCCGGCGTCGTCCATGGCGACATACAGAATGTTTCCAGAGACGGCGAGACTGATGTTGTAAGCAATCAAGCCTTCGTGGATGGACTTGCTGTATACTCCGGACTTGTCGAGGGTGAGACTATTGTTGGTAATCGTTCCCTTGTACAGGTACGGACCATATTTACCATGTTCCACGTCGCGGTTTGCAAAGCCTAAGTACAGGGTGTTCGACTTTTCAGCGAGAGAAATCTTGCTCATGTGCTTGTCGATTTTTTCGGCATGAGTATTCTGATAACTGCTGCTGTAGATGAACTTGTATCCTGTGTAGTCAGAGGTGTTGTCGACCGCGATAATGACGAGGCTTCCGTTGCTAGCGAACAGAGCGTCGAATTCACGATAGTTTACTGTAGTCGTGTTATTGTTGCCGTTGCTAAAGCTGTACTTGAGGCGGTTGAAGGTGGAGTTGTTCTTCCAAGAACCACCGTTCAGTTCTGCCAGGTAAACAGCGTTGCTCTTGAGGTACATGACCATAGCGTTTGTAGCACCGCTCTTTACAAGAAGCTTTGCCTGCGTAACACCTTCAATGGTGTTGCCAATTTGAGTGTACGATTTGTACACGCTGTATTTGCCAGTGCTATCGAGTACGCCGACATAGACCGTAGAACCATCTGCAACCAACTGGATCGAAGCTACCGGTTGGGTAAAGCTAATGGAACCGAGGTCGCCCCAAGCGTTGCCTTGGAGTTGCTTTACAACAATCTTCTTGGCAGCGTCATCATGGTAGGCGACGGTAGGAGCGTCGTTTACAAGCGTCATGACCGACGGCGTGTTCGAATTGGTCTTTGCAATGACGGTGTCAGGGCCTTGATTGCGCCAAGCTTTGCTGAAGTATACCGTACGGCTGACTTCTTCGGCACGATGACGGCTGTAGAAGGCGTAGGTCGGTGCAGTCGTGGTACTGTCGCGGTAATCCAAGGTGATGGTGATAGAGCCAGCCTTAGTCTTACGGATGAATGCCGTGTTGAATTCAGCGATGCTCGTGTCGAGGCTACCGTCAGTCTTGCCTTGATAGAAGCTTCCGTCGACGTTGCTGAATTTCCACCAGTAATCCTGCATCTTGTCGTTACCGAGTTCGCCCTTCTTGGAATTGAATCCGCCCCATTCCGGAGTGTAGAAGTAAATGGCTTCGTCGTCGACCGATTCGTCGCCGCTCCACAGGTACACGGTGTCTGCCGCGGTAATAACGCCCTGCGGGTGTTGCTTGAGAATCTTGACTTCGGTGGTGTCGCTCAGAACATCCTTGCCGCTTGTTTCGCGGGCCGAGATAATGCAAAGCATATCCTTGCCCTTTTCGGAGTAAGAAGAATCCTTGCTCATTCTGAACGATTGTCCGTTAAGGTCGTAGCTGAACTTGGTGGTGTCAGATTTCTTGATGAGAGCGCCGGTGTCTTTGTAACGGCATTCCCATTTGAACCAGTCGATTCCCTGCCATGCAGAGTTGGCCGAGGCGTCGAGCGTGAATGCATCGCCTACGTTGACATAGAGCAAGTCGTAGGAGACCTTCAGAGACGGAATTTCATTTGTGAACGAAATGCGTACCGTGTCGACAGCCGTATTGCCGTCGTTGTCGGTAGCTCTTGCGACGCAGTAGAATACGGTTTGCTGAGCCGGAGCTTTCCAAACGGTATCGAAGTCAACAACAGTTTTCCAGTTCTTTTCAATCTGTTCCGGCGTGCCGCAGCTCCATTCCTGCTTTACGATAGAACCCGGGTCAGAAGGCAGATTGTTGTTGTCGCTTGCGGTAGCATCAAGAGTAATGTTGAAGTCGGGGCGAACAGTCAACTTCTTGTTAGCGACCGTCACGGTAGGCGGTGCAAGAACGATGTCAATCTTTACCGTATCCTTGGCAATATTGCCGTCGTCGTCTGTCACACGTGCGATACACTGGTAACCGTTTTGTGCGGTTGCAGGCATGGTCATCGTGGTGCGCGGCGTTGTTGTCGAAGAATAGGTGAATCCGATATTTTCGGCGGACGAGGCTCCGCAGCCCCATTCGTACTTGACAATGCTACCCAAGGAATCCTGAGCGTGTGCGTTCAGTTCCACCATGTCCTTGATGGTGACCTTGTTGTAGTTGACGTATGCAGTGACTGAGGGCATGCCGACAATGACTTTGTAAATAGCAGTGTCGCGTGCAGTGTTGCCGTCATCGTCGGTGACCTGGACCACGCAGTAGTAAGCGTTCACGGCAGTCTGCGGCATGACCACAACTGTCTGGGCTGAACTCATTTCGTCCCAAGTCGGGTTCTTGAGTTCGTTCAAGTTTTCGCTACAGGCGCTTTCGTATTTGGCGATATAGCCGAGCTTGTCAGACGCATTTGCCTTGATTGTCTGCTGACTGTTGATCTTGACCGTGTCTCTCTTGGTGTTCAGGCGAACGGTGGGCGGGTCGAGCAAAGTCTTGAAGGTAAGCGTGTCAAAGCCTTGTTCGCCGTCATCGTCGGTAGCCCTAAAGATGCAGCGGTGGTTGCTGACTTCAGTGCCCGGAAGTGTTAACTGGAGGGCGATGTCGCTGACCGATGCGGTGGGCGGATCAATGTCTTTCTTATAATCGTAACTGACCATGCCGTTGCTGCAACCCCATTCAATCTTGTTGATGGTGCCGAACTTGTCGCTTGCAGAAGCCTTCACGGTAACGACGCTGTTGATCTTGTATTCGTTCGTCTTGCTTTCGGTGGTTACATCGATTGTCGGCGGATCGCTAATTACGATAATCTTGGTAGAGGCCGTACCAGATTTGCCGTCTTGGTCTGTGATGGTTGCGGTAATCGTGTAGGTCCCTACAGCCTTATAAGCAATGTTTGCTTCCTGAGTGTCATCTGCGGGGCAGGTGTAACCGGTTGCCATCTTGTCTACGTTGGAGCAGGTCCACTTGACAATCCAGCTTGTGCTAGCCTTGCCCGGGTAGGTCTTCACCTTGAATGCGACTGCGTCGTTAAGGCTTACGGTGTCATCGAAAGCGGGTTCCGTAAAGATGATTGTGGGGTTGTCTCCGCGGATACCGAATTTGACCTGAGCTTTAACGTCTGCTCCGTTTTCGGTGTAAGCAACGGTCATCAGGTATTCTTCACCTGCGGTCGCCAAAGTCTTGAGCTCTTCATAAGTATAGGTGATTGTGGCCTTGCCGTCTTCATCGACATCGGCCGTTTTCTTGGTGTCATCCAAGTCCCAAGACCATTCGACCTTCTTGGGGGCCGGAATGGCTTCGCTGACTGTTGCGGTAAATACGAGCGATTCGCCTTCGCCAATACGAGCGTTCTTGTCACCGTTAACATCGAGGGTAATCTTTGTTGCCTTGATGGTGATGGTCTGTTCCAGTTTCTCGAGGTTGCCGGCGTTATCCTTGGCGGTGTAAATGAACTTGTGGTCTCCGTCGAGTAGGTTGTTCAGGCTCAAGGCGCAGTTGTAGATGGCGCCTTCTTCGCCGATGCTGCATGTTAAAGGCTTTGCTTCGCCATCGATGCTTGCTGTGACTGTATCGATGCCGGCACCCAGGTCGCGGGCGTAGACCGTCTGGTTAAAGGCGCGTGTTGTCAGGGTGTCGATGTTTTTCACAAGGAGCATGGGCGGTACGGTGTCTTTCAACACGATTTCTTCCAGTTCGATGGTGCTGCCCGATTCAATATAGAGGTCATCGATCGTGCGGCTCTGGTATTCCCTGAGCGAATCAGAAGTAATGGTGGCGGTATAGTTGCCTGCGTCGACCTTGACGGTGTAGTTACCTTGATTACCGGTGTGGGCGTCGAAGGACTTGCTACCATTGTTGAATACGACGTGGATACCGGAGTGGGTCTGTTTGCCTTGGTACTTGACAACGCCTGCAAAGGTTCCCTGAGACGAACTGAGGTCGCCAATGTAGAAGTTCCACGGGCGGCTAGAGCTTTCGCCTTCGTTCTTGATACGTTCGAGTCTTACAATATCATAACCGTCGGTAACGTACATGTCCCAGTAAATACGGCCTGTCAGGGCCTTGCCCGGATCGCTAATCAGAGTGATTCTGTTCTTTCCGTCTTTGTCAATCGGTTCGAATATGTTCGAGGTGAAAGCCTTTGCAATCAAGTCTTCGTCAGTGAATGCCTTTTGGGGCGGCTGACCGTTCTTGGAAACCTGCGCGTAAATAAAGTACTGCAAGTCCTGCGGGTTGTCGTCATCAATGCCTTCGTAGTAGAAGTAGAAACGGTCATTAATGTTGTGGCGGGCGCCGTCTTGCGGGTAAATAATCTTGAGCTTAGGAATGCGGTTGAAGTGCAGGTTCACGCTATCCTTGGTCTCGTTGCCGTCGTCGTCGGTCACGATGACGTAAATCTTTTGGTTGCCGAGGGAATCCATCCGGCTCTTGTCGTTCTTGATGGTCAGGTAGAGCGAATCGTTGTCTTCGTACCTCTTGTACTTGACGCTCTTGGCGGAATCTTTCTTGCCGCTTGCATCGAGGTCGACCTTTACATCTACAATCGTGCCAAAGGAGTCGCTTGCGAGGATCGGGAAGGTGATGTCACCGTCGTGCTTGGTCCAGAGGGTATCCTTAGGTACATATAAGACAGGCTTGGTGTCAATCACCTTGATCCATGCCTTGCGGGTGGCCGTACCGGCAGTGTCTGTTGCGTTGTTACCGTCAATGGCAATGAACTTAGGCTCGTAGAGCCCTGCCTTGGCGTAGGCCCAAGCCTGCAGTTTGGCATTGTCGCCGACAACAGTGGTGTCTTTGCCATTCTTTTTAGTCAGAGTCCACTGGAATCGGTAAATCTTGTCCACGTTGTAGGGGAGTAGACCAATCAGGTAGACCGTATCGTTTACAGTCACGGTTAAAGTGTCCGGAATGGTGTCCGCTTCGTTTACCGGGGTGTCCGCCATGGCGTCGATGAATGATTGTCCATCTTCGACGCGCTTGTCAAACGCAAAAACGCGGGAGTGGTTGTTTTTCAGGTTGACGTTTTCCTTGACGGAAGATTCCCTAGAACATCCGAAAAGGGCTAGTGCAGCGCTAAGGCCGAGGGTGAACATTAGGAAATGGGGTACACGCATAGCACATCCTCAATGAAATACTAAACAATTTTTACACTTTAAATCTATCTTTTTTATTTGAAAAGCGTGAGTGAAAATTTACACTGAAGGAGCAAGTTTATGGAAGAAATCCCTCTTTGGTATAGTTTGGCGGTATTTTTCGTGCTAGGAGCCTGCGTTGGCAGTTTCTACAATGTGATTGTATACCGCATGCCCCGCGGAATTTCGCTGATAAATCCGCCTTCGCACTGTCCTTTGTGCAAAAAGCATATACCACTATATTATAACTTGCCTATTATAGGTTGGATTATTCTAAGAGGGAAGAGTGCCTGCTGTAAACAGCCCATTAGTATTATATATCCGATTGGGGAAAGCTTGTGCGGTCTTTTGGGGGCTCTGGCCCTCTATGCGGCGACCGGTTTTACCACGAATTTTACGGCTCCGGTACAAAGCCTAGAAGTATGGGCCGATGCTCTGGCGCTTTTTTGGCTGTTGCTTGGCATTTACCCGGTGAGCGCCGTTGACTTTAAGTACAAATTAATTCCTGATTCTATTTCGGTGGGCGGTATTGTCGCTGGCCTTATCATTTCTTTTATCCCGGGCGGCTTGACTCCGGTTGAAAGCATTGTGGGCGCTGTTGCAGCCGGTGGCGGACTTTATTTGCTCGGCTGGGTGGCGACCAAGGTGCTGAACAAGGCTGCCATGGGTTTTGGCGATGTCAAGCTCTTGGCCGGTTTCGGTGCCATCATGGGCGTGACCCGTGCGGTGGAAGTGCTGGTGGTTGCCTCGGTTCTCGGTATCTTGATTATGGTGCCGTACGCAAAGATTGCTGAAAAACGTGCCGCTAAAAAGGCTGTCCAAAGCAAGGCCTCGCAAAATAAAAATGCCTCCGCTGAGGAGGCAGAAGACGAAGGTGCTGGCCAGATTCCGTTTGGCCCGTTTCTTGCAGTGGCCGCCCCGTTTATGTACTTGTGGGGCGATGCTCTTAAAGAGTTGTATATGAAGTTCGTTGTCGGCGAATAAAAATGTACGTTGATTTAATTGAAAATGCTCGCGGTTTCGCGAGCATTTCTTTTATAGATCTTTCTGCATTTCGTAGAATGCGTATAGCCAGGCTTTGAGGCGGTACCAGTTCTTTTCGCCGCTTTGCTTGATGTAATCTCCGAAGGAATAGAACATTACGTCTTGTACCGGGGCGCTACCGGTGTAGATTTCTTCGAGATCGAAGAATTCTGTCGAAAGCTTGATGTCGGTGTCGCGGATGGTTTCTCCGTCGATGGCGATCGTCAAGTGTTTTTTGTGCATGACGAATGAATAGTGGTGGCGTTTGCCGTCGATGACATTTGCCTTGCCGTATTCCATGGAGTCGGTCGAGGCGGTGTCGATTCCGTTATAAATCTTGACGCAGAGCGCGGTAGAATCCTTTTCAGAGCGACGGATTTCAAAGCCTAGGCTGTCGTTGCCCGAATAGAACAGACGGCCGTCTTTTTCGAGGCTATCCAGTTCAAACCAGAAAGAAAGCGCGAAACTGTTGTTGTCGGTAAATACCTTGCGGGTTGTAAGGAGAGAATCGGTTACGGGCTCAGAAACGAATTCGCGAATGCGATCATACGAACTAGGAGCGTTGCCCCAGTTGATATCTCCTTCGAATGCGGTCAACGTCGTGACGGAATCCATTTTGGGAATCACATACCAGGCGTAAAAGGAGTCTTCTGCGAACACTCTGCTGTATCTTGGTCCAAGAAGAATGTTTTTCTGAGCGTCAATAAATTTATCTGTGTAGTAACTGGCGCTTCTTATGTAAGATTTGCTGTTGTACCAGAAATGGATCGGCACTATAAGCGAATCTAGCGAGTATTCACCCAGGGAATCGAACAGGTCTGACTTAGGCAGGGATAGCTCGATATCGTAAAGGCGCTTGATGTTAAGGACGTTGTCTACGAACAATGTGTCGCCGGCATTCAGGTCTAGGTTGACCCCGACGGCGCGGAAATCTTCGCCGTTGGAAATTTCGATTTGTTTTGCGATGTCACCTTCGTTGAACAGCGGTATGTTATTGAGGGTGATGTAGCCTTGATCTAAGTCGTCTTTAGTGATTTGCTTGCAGGCAAGCGTGCCTGTGATGCAGAGCGTGTCGCCCTGGGCGAAAACGCTGACGGAATCGGAATTTTCCCAGATCTTGTAATCTGTCGAAATCTGTAGCGTGGCGGGTTCCTGCACGCTGACATAAACGGTGTCGGTATCGTTCCGTTTCAAGACGTCGACGCCGTAGAGAGTGTCTTTTTCGCCGTTTACCCCTGCTGCTGTAGCGACGACGCTATAGGCTCCGTGTACGTCTTCAAATACGGCAAAGTCGCCGTATTTCACGGTGGTGGAGTCGAATAGTTCTGTTTTGCCGTCTACAATTTTAGTGAGCGCGAAATGGACCGTACCCGATTTCTTGGCGGAAACGTTTATTTCGGAGATTTCTTTTTCAATAGCGAATGCAACCGTGTGGCCCGATTCGGTTTCGGTGAGCACGCCTGCGTGATCCGATTCATGGGAATCGTTCGGTAAAGTACATGCGGTAAAGAGTGTCGCCATAGAGAAGGCGAGCGTTGCAAATTTTGTCGTTTCTCGTCTTGTCATGGTTTACTCCAAATTTGAGAACAGGTGGATGTTCATCTGATAAACGCCATCGGCTTTTTCTTTGTCTTCGCCAATAATGCGGCGGGCCTTCGCCTTGAATTCCTGCAGTTCGGCTTCGAGTTTTTTGTATGCGTCGCTTGAAATGCTGAAGGTAAGCGTGCTCATTACAGTTGGTTGCTTGGGCGGCGTCATGAGGGCTTGCTTCGAAAGTTCGAAACATTGCAATTGGTATTGCTTGATTAAGTCGGCGTTATTGTAGGGGCCGCTACTAATGCTTTCTTTAGTGGGTTTCCAGAATCCGGCTTCGTTTTTGCGGGCGAGTCCGAGTCTTTCCAAGAGGGCGAGGGAATCCTTGAGTTTTCCAAGCGGAACCTTCGGGAAAATTCGCTTTTGCACGGGCGTCATGTCGTCATCTACGTCCATGGCGTCAAGAATTGCAAAAAGGGCGCTGTTATACCAGTGACTGTAGTATTCGTAGGCGTCTTCGTTTAAAATATGCTGCGGATTCGGATGCTGTTTCAAGAGCTCTTGCATCGCGGCATTTCGAATCGTTTCGTTTTTGGCTTGGTCGAGTTCTACCAGGGTTTCGAAATACTTGGCTTCTTTCTTGTCGAGTTCCAGAATTTCGATAAATTTGGCGACCATGCGGGGGGTGACCTTTTTACCTCTGACCACATCGGCGAAGTAGCTACGGCTCTTTTCGAGACCGAGCAAATTGCAGATTTCGGTACGGGTAAAACCGGGTTCCTCTTTGGCGCGGGCAACCTGGTATTCTTCCAAAAATTTGCGGAAGTGCGTAAACTGGTATATGTCTAGAAAACGATTCACGACCTTAATATACATAATTTTTGAGAACATTGTCAAAAAATAATTGTCTTTTCGGGGCTTTGTTATGTTTATCACAAAATGGCCAAAAAGTGAAAAATTGGGGCGTTTTAGGCCATTTTCCTCAAAAAAAGATGATAAAAAAAACGTTTTTGCACAGCGCTAACACGTTTTTACTTGCCGAGAACATACTTTTTATTCCAAAATGGATTATTTTTAAGGAAAAGGATTTTGGGTATGAAAAAGGTGCTATTCATATATATGGTTGCGGCGGTGTGCGCTCTGGTGATTCCGGCAAATGCGCGTCCGGCTGCTCCAGGATTCCAGACAGTTTCCAATAAAGACGGTAGTTCTGTTTCGATTCGTCATTTTGGCGATGAACATTATCACTATACCGAAACCTCCGACGGAATGTTGGTGACGGGTAATGGTGACGGTAGCTATGTGTATGTGGGCGAAGATGGTACCGCAAGCGATGTTATCGCAAAAAACGTGGCTGATCGCACCTCCGAAGAAAAGTCATTCTTGAACAGTTTAAATCAGGAGGCGGTTCATCAGAAGCACCAAGAACTGAATGGGGGCCGATTTCCCGAGGAAGAAGGACTGAACGAAAACGAAAGCTTTAGCCATGCGCCAGTGATGTCTTATAATCAGGATGGCGTGTCTACCAAGATGCTTCGCCGTCCGACTTCTGAAAAGTGGACAACTGGTGAGCGCTGGTTCCCCGTGCTTTTAATCGGGACAACCGACAAGGCTCATGGTGATTCTGCTGAATTCTACAGTTTTTTGAACCAGCCTGGTTACACCAAGAATAATAATGTGGGAAGCCTGCGCGACTATTTCTTGTATGTCTCAGACAGCCTGTTCGACCCGCATTTTGACGTATATCCGATAACGCTTAATAAAGCTTTGACCGACTTTGGAACGGGGGATAACTTTAAGGAAGGGCAGTTTACGGCAATGGGAATTGATTCCCTTGTCAAACGCAGTGATTTTTTGGCAAAGGCTAAAAAATACTGCATGAAAAACTCCAATGTCGATGGTTTTATTTTCTTGTTCCCCGGTATGGAGCAGGACGCCTTGAAACAAAGTGAACTTTTTTGGGGTCACCAGTTCTGGATGCAGAGCAACGGGTCTTCGTCGGGCTGGTTCCCATCGGCATACAAGGCCGGTGGCTATACCTTTGACAAGTACCTGTTTATAGCTCAATATGCCGATGGGTCTCGAAATGGTAAAATCAACAAAATGGGAATTTTCGCCCATGAATTCAGTCATGTGATGGGCTTGAATGATCACTACGGCAAAGATTCGAATAACCGTCAGGTCGATGGCCCGGGTGCCTATGACGTTATGTCGCTTGGCATGTATAACGGAACGACGTTTAACGAAGGCAATGCGCCTATGGGTTATTCCGCTTATGAAAAAGAAATTATGGGTTGGTTGAAGCTGACCGAATTGGAAGCGGACAAGGTATATTCCCTCAAGAAATTGAGCGAAATGCAGGCCTATTCTGTCACAAATCCGAATCAAAACGATGAATACTACATTGTTGAATACCGCCCGGCGGAATCTTATGATTCTTATATAAAGAGCTCTATCAATTGGAACCAACGTGGCAACGGCGTGTATGTGTGGTATATCGATTACGATAAAACGATTTGTGTGACAAACAATAATGCAAATGGCGATATTAATCACCAGCGCGTGGCGATCAAGGCGGTGCAGGCGGCCAAGGGTTATTATGCAGACTTTACCTATGTGAACAAGAGTGGCAGGGCTTCTGTGCCGGGTATTTACAATATTGTGCTAGATGGTGATGAAAGGGCGTGCTTTACGACTTCGCAGGGAATGTCTTTGACGGCTTGCCCCGAAGAATCGAGTTCGTCTGTTGCAAGCTCCAGCAGTGTTGCAAGTTCTAGCAGTGTGGCTAGAAGTTCCAGCAGCATCGCCAGAAGTTCTAGTAGTGTGAAATCGAGTTCTAGCCAGACTGTGGTAAAATCTTCTTCTAGCGAAAAGCTGGAGTCTAGTTCGTCTTCGGCTATTATGGGAATTGCAGCGACTGTTTCTATGTCGCAGGTGCAGTTCTTGCAGGAAGGTCGCTTGCTCCATGTGCTTGCAGATGTTCCTGGCCTCAAGAGTGTGCGCCTGTTCGATATGCAAGGTCACTTGCTCTATTCAGAAAAATTCTCTGGCAGTGCTGTGACGCTTGATCTCGGTGCCGTTGGCCGTGGCGCATTTGTGGTGCGCCTGACGGCTGGCAACAGAGTACTCGCGATGAAAAAACTTTAAATATAATTACTTGGCTATTCCAGCTTTCCAGGCATCCACGGCGGCTTGCGATGTGTTGAGCGCCCAGTCGCCTTCGTAATCCTTGCTTTGGCTGAACCACATTACGGCGAATACTCTAGAAAAGTTTGTCTGGAACTGCTCGAACATGTCGGTAATCCATTCCGCTTTGTTGCCACCTTTTTCAGAACATGAAATTTCTGCAATAAAGAGCGGCTTGTTGATGGTGGAAAGCGCTTCGTAGGATTTTTTGAACACTTGCGTGAAGGTTTGCCAATTAGACCAATCTTGACTCTTGCCCCAGTTGTAGCCGTCGATGGAAATGTAGTCTACGTAATCGTCGCCGGGGTAGTTTCCTGTAAAGGTTGTGCCGTGGCCGTGATTTGAAGCGTTTGTAGTCCACACCCATTTGACATTTGTTACGCTTTCTTCGCGGAATATGTTCACGATATGGCGAAATGCTTCGGCTACGTTTGCATCGGTGTTGCCAGCGTCTTTCTTGCCCACGCCCCAGTCGTACCAGTCGCCATTTGCCTCGTGCAACGGACGTAGCCAAATTTCGTCGCCAAATTCCTTGACTCCCTTCGAAAATTCGCGAATGTAATTATCGGTCTTGCCGTCGACAATGTCTTGTGCTCCGTAGCCATTTGGCATCCATGTAATCACCAGTGTCGAACCGTTTGCCTTGGCAACATCGGCATATTGCTTCACGTTGTCCCAGTCGTTGATGTCGAACAGTGCGAAATGGTTGATGAGGTCAAGATGGCTGCCTTGCAAATCTTGAAATGCCTGTACGTTTTCGGCTGTGGGCTGCGGGGTTTCACCTGGGCCGCCGACCCAGGCGCCGATCTGGAATGCAAGTGTGTTCATAGGCGGGATTCCTGGCGTAAAGAGAGTTGTCCATCTTTTTTTTGTAAAATAAATATGAAATTTCCCTTTGCTCGCGAAACTTGTTTATATTTGAATCAAAGTGTATCTAGTGTTCCTGATGGTAGGCATTAAGCGGTAGGAAACAATATGAAAGTCGAAGATTTTTGCAAATGGCTTGAATCTGCTGGGTTCAAAGATGGGGACAGACTCCCTTCTGTGCGTGATGTTGCCTCGTCTTCGGGGGCGTCAACGTGTACCGTTTTCCGCGCGTATAAAAAAATGGTGGAAGAGGGGAAAATCTATGCCGAGCACGGGAATGGTCATTTTTGGGGGCGAAAACCCGAATTTGCCGTTGACGTGCATGAACGCGAAAGCGATCGATTGGAACGACTGCTATTGGAAGCGTGGAAATCCGGAAGAATTTCAACGAATGGCCCACTTCCCTCCATCAAGGAACTGAGCTCGACGTTTGAAACTTTGTCGAGTCAAATGCAGCGTGCACTAGAGGCGTTACGTGGTAAAGGGGTACTTAAACGCAGGGGAAAAGGACGCTACTATTTCGTTAGTGCACAGCCCTCCTCGATGAAGTCTAAGGAAATCTTGTTGATTATGCGTTGCAATCCGAGTGGCGATTTTAATTGTCTCGGTGAACGAGAACTCCTGTTTGTGCAGAAGGTGTACGCAGAAGCTCACCGCAATAATCTTAAGGTCAAACTACTTGGTTATTTTGAAAAAACGGGGGCCTTCCTGGATGCGAGCGGCAATCGTGTCGAGATGGAAAATTTCCGCGAATGTTTCGGAGCGATTATCTCGACAATGCTAGTGTTCAACATGAACAGACTGTTTGCTGAACTTGCTCGCACACGGTTCCCTGTGGCAGTGTGGTGGGAACACTCGCTTTCAACGATTCCACGTGCGCTCAAAAGTGAAAAACGTTACGCATTTTTCAACCTCGCCTTTGGTGAATTTCCGGGGCGTGCGGTGGGACGATTCTTGAAGGAACGTGGTGTGGCGAGCGTGGCGTATGTTTCGCCATACCATTCCAGTTCTTGGTCCATTGACCGTTTGCATGGGCTAAAAAGGGCGGGATTACACGTGTACGAGGCTACCGATGCAACGCATGCAAGTCCGTTTGATTTTATGCGTGAATCTCGTTCCAAGTCTCATTTCAGAAGCATCCTGTTGTCGCTTGCTAAAACTATTCCGTCCGTAGATGCTTGGGTGGTGGCAAATGACTATGTGGGCGCGGAACTGCTTTCGCTCATAAAGCAGGGAAAACTCAAAAAGCCGCCTTACATGGTGTCATTTGACAATTCTACGGACAGCTACCGCATTCGCCTTGATTCTTTCGAATTCAACTTTGAATCGCTTGCCGCGCAGTCCATATACCACCTGATTTCTCCGGGCGTCACCTTGTATAAATCGAACGATTTCCGCGAGCTTTCGGGCCGCGTGGTGGAAAAATAATGAGCCATCACGGGGTTGTTCTCGATGGTAGCGGCAACGTAGCCGTCGGTCAAGTAGTCGGTGGTGGTGGCGCCCGTATGTGCCGGAAGTCCGCCCGAAACCAACTTATTGGGGGTGATGGCGTTGGCGGTGCTGCATGTTAATGTCGCTATAATTGCTGTTGTCGCAATTATTCAAGAATATCTGTTGAAAACGGCTCATCATTGAATGATGGACGTTATCATCTAGAATCCTGTATAGCTGAACGATTTGTAACCGAACTTTTGACCGCAACTGCTGACAAATACCGCTGTCAACTTACCGACTCGGATGCCTGCCAGGCTTCCGCCTTTTTCGCCGAATTCACGGACGAGATTTCCCTGCAAGTCGAATAAGCGAACCTTCGTGCCCTCGGGTGCACCTTGTACATGCAAGAAACCGTTTGATACAAACATGTTCATTGACGGAGCGAGGTGTGCCATCTTCAGGGAGGTCTTCGAAGTGTCCTGTTTGGAAGTGTCCTGCACGGTCGTGTCCTGCTTGGAAGTGTCCGGCTTGGCTTCTTCGTACGGGAGCGAAGGCGTTTCCCAGTCAATCCAGTCGCCATAGTTGTCAATCTTGAAACCCTTGCCGTTCGTGGGCTTGACGTGAATATCGGTATTGGCACTCTTGCCGCGCAGGAACTTGTCGACAAATGCTGTCACGGTGTTGTTCTGGCTGCTGGCTGCCTGGCAATGCTCGTGGCCGCCGGTAAAGTCAAAGCCGATGCGGTCCTCGATGCCCATGGACTTCCACACTTCGCTTGCTACCATCATGGACTTGTAGCCCGATTCGTCGCCCAGCCATTCGTAGCCGGGGTTTCCGAGCGCAACCACCGCACGCGGGGCAATCATCGCGATGAGTTCGTGGTGATCGTGCGGGAGCTTGTACGGGTCTTGGCTCTTGAGGCTCTGCATGAACCAGCTGTAGTTTGTGTTGTCGATTTTTTCGATGTTCGTGCCGCGGCTTGCGAAGTCTGCGGAAGTGCGCCACGAGTTGATGCCGCCGCCACCCGATTCCTGGGCAATGGTGAGCGTCACGCGTTCGTCAAAGGCGCCTGCGAAGAGTGCCATCTTGCCCGCATAGGAACAACCTGTGACTGCAATTTTGCTCATGTCCAGGTGGTACTGGTCGGCAATTTGCGCAAGGCCGTCAATCAGGCGGCTTACGCCCCAAGACCATGCGGAATAGTCACCGTTCTGGTTTTTGTTGCCGTAGAACTTGTAGAAGCCCACGTTCGTGTCCTTCTGACCGTTCATGGAGTATTTCGCCACCTGGTCGTGGCTGAAAGGCACCTGCACAAAGCCGCTGAACAGGCTCGAGGAAAGCGACCCCGTACCGCTATTCATGCCGATGATAATCGGGTGCGGGCCGTTGCCAGACGGAATGTTGAATTTCGATGTGATCGTCATCGTCTTGCCGCCTTCCTTGACGGTGACCGTAAGGGTGCCGCCGCTGTAAGTGGCGCTCACGTCGGAAGGAATCGGCTTGTCGCCAATTTCGTACTTTTCGATATCGGCCTTGATTTCGTTACGGCGCTTGCTCCAGTCGCCATACTTGGTGACCTTGGAGCCGTCGTGGAATTCGAATGGGTTGGGGAGTTTTCTATTGCTCTTAAGTTCGCCCGCCTTGGCGCCAAGATCCTTGCCGCGGTTTTCGGTGTCGAAATTAAGCGGTATTTCTGCAAATACCATAGAACATAAACCAAAAAGAAGCGCCGTATGGAGGCCCTTTTTCATGTTTCACTCCTTTCGCCAAACAGAAACCCAAACCCATTGTGTTAAACAACCTTAATTATAATGGGTACTTTAAATATATGCTTGAATAGCATAGATATGGTGTTCAAATTCTTTTTACTGTGGACAAGTATGTCCACATGTTTCGTGTCGTAGTCTGTGGGCTTAAAAGTAGGTCGTTTTGGAAATGAATTTTTGTAAAACGTGGACTTTTTTTTAATAAAAGTGTTGTAAAAACATCATCAAATTGTTTAAAACTATTGTAAAACTATTGACTTTTAATTGCAAAAAGTGTAGATTTTTTATATATTCTCTGGAAAGGAGTGTGGTATGGGTGTATTGGAAACATTCAGGGCGGCGTGTGTCGCCTTATCTCTCGCGGCTGTTGCCGCATTTGCGGCCTCGGTCGCCGTTCACGATCCTTCCGTCATTGTGGTCTATAAGGACGCGGGCGGGAATTCGTATCCTGAAAACGATGCGGCCAAGTCGCGGACGAAGTATTATTACATATTCGGGACCATGAACGGGGCGGCATATTCCCGCGATATGCTGGACTGGACCCCGTTTACGCCGCAGCTTTCGAGGGGCGGCACGGTGTATGTCACTGGCAACGAGGCTAGGGACGATTACTACAGCGTGTTCAAGGCGGAAGCCGACTATGCGGAACATACGAATTCCGCGACCGCCAAGGGGAACCTGTGGGCGCCCGATATCGTGTGGAACAAGAAGCTGAAAAAGTGGTGCCTGTACTTTTCGATGGCGGGCGAGGACTGGAAAAGTTCCATTGTGCTCCTGACATCCGACAAGATCGAGGGACCGTACGAGTACAAGGGTGCGGTCGTCTACGGCGGGATGGACAAGCAGACGGCGGGTTCTGCCGCCAATGCCGACTACGCGAAGGTGACCGGTTCTTCGACAATCGACGAGCGTTACTATATCGCGAACAACGGTGTCACTAATTTGGGCAAGTGGGATGGCGGCTATGGTTCCAGCTGCATCGACCCGAACGTGTTCTACGACGAGGACGGAAACCTGTGGCTCCTGTACGGTTCGTGGAGCGGCGGGCTTTTCCTGGTCAAGCTCGATGAGTCTACCGGTCTCAGGGACTATTCGTACAAGTACGGGAACAACGGCGCTGCCAAGTGGAGCGGGACTTCGATGCTCGAGGACCCTTACATGGGCATCCACGTGGGTGGCGGTTATTATGTGAGTGGCGAGGGTTCGTACATCCAGTATTTCAAGGATGCGGACGGCAATGGCTACTACTACCTGTTCGTGAGTTACGGGTTCTATTCACCCGAGGGCGGCTACACCATGCGCGTGTTCCGCAGCAAGGACGTGAAGGGACCCTATGTCGATGTGGATGGGACTCCTGCGATTTTTGAAAAGTTTATCCTGAACTATTGGGGCAATACCGACCGCGGATTCCCGATTGTCGCGAATTACCGCTGGAGTTTCTGGGCCGAAGACCGGGCCGAAATTGCGGACGGGCACAATTCGCTGTTGCGCGACGACGATGGCGGCATGTACCTGGTTTATCACCGCAAGTTCAACAACCATACGGGTTGGCACAATGTCGAGACTCACCAGCTGTTCTTTAACAGAATGGGCTGGATTGTGGCGGCACCTTTTGAGTATCACGAGGGTTACGGGCTACCGGCGCGTGCGCTCGACCGCAGCGATATCGCGGGCCCGTACAAGGTGATTATGCATAACCCGCCTAGGAACAACCCGCAGACCTGGGAAGATTCTGTGGCGGTGAACCAGGAACAGGACATGCAGCTCAATGCCGACGGTACGGTGACAGGCGCCTACACGGGAACCTGGGATTACGACTATGCGAAGGGCCGGAGCTACGTGACGCTTACTCTGGGTGGAACTGTCTACGAGGGTGTGGAGCTTGACCAGTTGCAGAACGATATGAGCAAGCGGACGCTTACGTTCTCGGCGATGAACAAGGCGGGGAACCGTGCCTTCTGGGGTTACCGTGTGCCGAAAACCGAAGTGCTGCAGGATGCCCGCTATTACGGCGACAGCGTGAAGGTCGTTGGGAAAAAGGACTTTAGCACGGCATGGGATGCCTATGACGAATTTGAGTCCGTGAAGGTAAGCGGGAACTTTGTCGCGGAATTTGAATTCAGGAACAAGGTAAAGAGCGGAGCCGAAAACTGGAACAACTGGGTGCTCGTCTTTAGGAACGGTGGCGACATGTGGTACCTGCGTGCCGACGGCTATTCCGTGGAAACGCTCGGTGGAGAAAATACGGTGCACTACTGGAACGCCTGGGGTGAAAACTGGGATGCCTTCAAGAAGATGTACGACGGTGCAAAAGTCCGCCTGCGTGCAGAAAAGGACGGCTACCTGATAAATGTGTATGCGTTCTTGCGCGGTGCGGCGAAGGATGGATCCGACTCGCTAGTGTATGCGGTTACGGCTACGGGGACACCGGTTGGTGATTACGAAATATTGCTCGGTGCCGACGCGGCGTCGCTCGAGTTGAGCCGCGTTGCCTACGGGACGCTTGAAAATCGCATCGTGGCGGGTACGATAAACGACGGTGGCGAATACAATGTAGCGTTCAATGCGCAGAAGACGGCTGAATACAAGGTCTCGGGCGACTTTAGCGCAACATTCCGCTTTATGAATTACGGAAACAAGCCGGTTTACGGGCTTGCCGATGCGAACAAGGTGAACAACTGGGACAATTACATTGTGCGTGCGACTGCCGGCGGGGCGACAACGCTGTTGCGTGCCGATGCCTTTGCGATGGATAACGCGGGGACGTTCGATTACGATTTCGACTGGAACTGGGACGATTTCGCTGGCATCATGCGCAACGCCGAAGTGGTGATGGATGTCTCGCGCGAAAAGGATGTCGTTACCTACTCGGCCCGCATCACGGCGCAAGATGGCAAGGCGTATCACTACAAGGCGGTAAACAGGGGCACATCGACTGCCGAGATGTTGCTCGGGTTTACTTGTGAGAAGAGTGTGGTCGACCTGCTTTCGGTTTCCGTGAATAGCGTGGCGGGCGACAGCACGCAAATCCAGGTGGAAGATCCTGATTCTTCGACCACGTCGTTTGCGGTTCGCAATGGCGTTGAAACGGGACGCAGCCTGCAGGATATGCGTGGCGCGAAGGTTTACGATGTGCGCGGGCGCCTGTTGGGAACTGCGGACAGCCCGCGGGTAAAGGAAATGCGTTTGCGCAAGGCCCGACGGCCCGTTTTTGCGAAGTAACAAAAGCACCGCAGGTGCCCGCCGTAGTCTGCGGACAACTGGAAATTTCTTTTACCCTACCTCCGGAGCAAATCCGAGGGTATTTTTGTGGGCAGAAAGGAGTTATGTATGGGATGTTTGAACTCTATTCGCGTATTGGGCCTCTCGGCGGCGCTTGCCTTTGCCGCATCGCCCGTCATCAAGGTCGATTTTGACATGAACGGGCGCAATTCGAGTGAAGTGACGGAACCGAATTACGTGCCTTGGGTGGTTTCAGGTGTTTCCTCCAAGGACACGTCCCTTTCGGGGGTGAAGGTGAATGTTTCTGGTAGCGGAAATCTTAAGGCGAATTGGTACAAGGCCGGGGTGCAGTCCCCAAGCTATGCACGCCTTGTATGCGATGGCGTGATGGTCGAAGGTGGCGGGGCGATTACGCTCACCTTCTCGAATCTTGCGGCAGGGACGCACAGCCTCCTTTTGTACCTGAACAATGTCGATGGGACGGCGGTAAGCAACAGCATCGATGTCTATGTGAACAACTCGAAGCAGGCGTCGGTCAAGCCCACGAATCGTGCGCTCTCGACAGGCGAGGCGGCGATTGCCTACGTGACTTTTAATGTAAGCGGTACGGGTGCCTCGACCGCGATAAAGTTGAATACGGGTACGGTTACTCTGAACGGCTTTGAACTGAACGTGCCCAATGCGGCGGCACAGGCGACAGGGCCTTCGCCTGCGGATTTGGATTATCACGCTCCGCACGAAAGCGGGGCGCTGACGCTTTCGTGGACGGCGGCGAAGTCGGCCGTAAAGCATCGCGTCTATTTCGGGACGGATTCGGCGGCTGTGCTTGCGGCAACGCCCTCGAGCACTGCGGTTTACATGGGTGAACAATCCGGCAGTTCGTATAAGGTGAGCGGAACGACTCCGCTCCAGACATATTACTGGCGCGTAGATGAGGTCGATGCGAACGGAACGGCTACGGCAGGGAATGTCTGGTCGTTCAGGCCGGGCCGCCTCGCGTTCGAGGGTGCCGAAGGTTATGGCCGCAACGCCCTGGGTGGCCGCGGCGGCAAGGTGGTGTACGTGACGAACCTGAACGATGACGGTGCTGGCTCCTTGCGCGAGGCGTGCACGGCGGAAATTGGCCCGCGTACCATCATGTTCAAGGTGTCGGGCATGATCCAGCTGAAATCGCGCCTGGTCTGCAATCAGGATTACGTGACGATTGCGGGGCAGACGGCTCCCGGCAAGGGAATTACCATCAAGAGCGCTCCCATCGGGTTCACGGGCAAGGATATGGTTATCCGCTTCATGCGCGTGCGCCTGGGTTACGGTGCCACTTACGACGGCATGGGGCTCACCGGTGGCGACCACAGCATATTGGACCATGCGAGCATTAGCTGGACGATTGACGAAGCCTTCAGTAGCCGAGGCGGCAAGAACCTTACGCTGCAGCGCACGCTGATTTCGGAAGCCTTGAACATTGCGGACCACCAGAACTATGCAGCGGGAACGGGGCACGGGTACGCGGCGACTATCGGCGGCGATATCGGCAGTTTCCACCACAACCTACTTGCGCACAATGCGGGCCGAAACTGGAGCCTGGGCGGTGGCCTCGACGGGAACGGCTACTATGCGGGTCGCCTCGACATATTCAACAACGTTGTCTATAACTGGGTGAGCCGCGTGACCGATGGTGGTGCGCACGAGGTGAACTTCGTGGGCAATTACTACAAGGAGGGCGCCGCCACTACCTTGCACGGCTATACATTGCGCGCGCAGTTCGAAGGTACGGGCAAAGGCTCGCAGGCGTATTACTACCACAACAACGTTCTCGAGGCTGCGGGCGGCAAGTTTACCTGCGACGGCACCAACGACAATTGCGGTCGCGAGTATTCGCTTTCCGGCGGGCAGGTGCTGGATTGGGAACCTTGGAACAGCAAGCCTTTCTTTGCCTCGTATGCGACTGTCCAGAGCGCGAAGGCCGCCTACAAGGATGTGCTGAGCGATGTGGGCCAGCGCATGCCTGTACTTGACAATCACGACACCCGCGTGATAAACGAGACCAAGAACGGAACCTACAGCATGAAGGGGTCCGTGGGCGGCATGGCGGGCATTCCCGATCGCGAAACCGACGTGAAGGATACGGCGAACATCAAGGGCTGGGAGCCTTACCCGAGCGAAATCCGGGCCGACGACTACGACAGCGATTTGGACGGGCTTCCGGACTGGTGGGAAAATATGTATGGCTACAATCCGAAATCCAAGAGCGGGGACTTTAGCGATGCGAACAGGGACCGCCTGGGCGATGGCTGGACGGAACTGGAACGCTACCTGGAATGGATGGCCCGCGCGCACTACACCTTCGCGAAGGGCGAAACCCAGACGATTGATCTTGCTCAATTTACCAAAGGCTATGACAATGGAACCTATACCGTTTCTGCCCCCACGGGTGTGACCGCAACCGTGAACGGCTCCAAGATGACGGTAAAACTTACCGAAAACTTTGGCGGCGTAGGCTACGTGAAGTTTACGCTGAAGGACAACGCGGGCGATACCTTTAGCCGCTACATCGGCGTGACGCAGGGACTTGCCGTGAACGCTTCGCAGGACGGACAAGACGAAAACGACACGACATCTGTTGTCGCGGGCGATACGACTGCGACAGGAGATTCCACGACAACATCGTTAAGGCCGCGTGCGCAGAGAAAGCATGTAAATGGCCTTGGACGCATTTACGACACGCAGGGACGCCTCTTGAAGCAGCGAAAACATAGGGGCTTTTACCTGACGCGATAAATTTTTAGTATAATAAGATGAAAGGATGGTCGATTATGGGAATGTTTGGTACAAAAACGGCTGTTTCTGCGCTTTGCCTAACAGTGTTTGGTTTTATCGGGGCAGGTGCCGAGCCGCTGGCTTTTCCGGAGGCGCTCGGTTTTGGCGCGCAGGTCACGGGTGGCCGTGGCGGCAGTGTTTATCACGTAACGAACCTGAACGATGACGGTGCGGGTTCTTTCCGCGATGCGGTGAGCCAGGGCAACCGTATTGTGGTCTTTGACGTGGGTGGCATCATCAACATCAAGACGGCGGTTTCTATCAAGAGTAACATTACCATCGCGGGGCAGACGGCTCCGGGCGAGGGGATCGCCATTCACGGCGGCAAGCTCAGTACCGGTAAACAGAGCAACATCATCATCCGTTACCTGCGTATACGCCCGGGCGAAAATACCGCCTCCGAAAAGGATGATGCGCTCAATCTTTACGATGCGAAGAACGTGATTGTGGATCACTGCTCGGTGGAACTTGCTCCGTGGAACAATTTCGGCGGAAGTTCTGATAATAAGGATTATCGCGTTACGGGCATTACGGTGCAGAACTCGCTGATTGCAAACCCTATCGGGCAACAGTTCGGCGCGCACATCGAATCGGTGGATGGCACTTGGGCGTGGTACTACAACGCCTTCGTGAATACGCATAACCGAAATCCGCTTGACAAGATTAACGACGTGTTCGTGAACAATATCCTCTACAACTTCGAGGCGGGCTACACGACACATACGAGCACGCATTTCAATCACGATATCGTGAACAACTACTTTGTCTATGGCCCGAAGGGGAGTAACCCGTGGTTCCAGGTGGACAAGAACCAGAGTATCTACGCGAGCGGCAACATGATCGACACGGACCGCGACGGAAAACTGAACGGCGGGCCTTCTAGTATTTACTACTACCAGGGCGTGGGCGAGGAACTTTTGAAACCTTGGAGCGAACTTACGACGAGCGGCCCGATGCTCAGTGCGGCAAGCGCTTGGCGCTATGTGACGTCGCAGAGCGGCGTGCTCCCGTACGACGATATTGATTCCCTGATATGGCACCAGGTGGGGACACTTGGGAAAGAAGGAGCCCTAGTGAAAAGCGTTGGTGCCATGGGAATCAAAACCAATAACGGCTGGGGCGAAGTGATGGCAGGGAAGACCGCGACCGATTCCGACAAGGACGGCATGCCCGATTACTTTGAAGACGCGATGGGTTACGACAAGTCGAAAGACGATGCCATGACCAAAGAAAGCGATGGCTATGTGCGCATCGAGAAGTATATCAACTGGCTGGGCGCCATGCACGCGTCGGTTGCGGGCGGCACTCTCGATTTTGACCTGCGCACGATTACGCGCGGGTTCAAGGACGTGGCTCCGGCCTACAGCGTGTCTGCGGCCGAAAACGGAACCGTAGAACTTGCGGGAGACGGCTATACGGCGCGCTTTGCGCCTAGGGCGAATTTCAGCGGGCTTGCCTCGTTCAAGTACACCGTGAAGGGTAACGACGATACCGAATATACGGGCCGCGTCGAGGTGCTTGTGGAAAAATCTGCTGAAGCGGATTCGACTACTACGCGCCTCGCTGACAAGTATCATCTTCGTGCAGAAGCTGTTACGGTAGGCGTCTTTGACATGAACGGCCATTATGTGGGCGTGACTACGCAGGGACTTCCGCAAAGCCGCTACATTGTCCGCCAGAAGGTGAATGGCCGAATTTTAAATAAGCTGTTCCGGAAAGACTAAATTGATAGAACCAAACAAGGCGTCCCGACGAATGTCGGGGCGTTTTTTATAAAGATTATGGAAAATTATTTCCCGCCGACGGGGAACAGTGCAAATTCCAGTTGGAAAACTTTATCGCTCCCTTCGTCTTCTTCGGCGAGGAGCGCGATTTCTTTACGGAAGGCGTTGATTCGCTCTACAATGCGTTCGTAGCCTTCTTGGCTGATTCCAAGCGTAAGGCCCGAAACATGGCGCGTGCCAGGAGCGTCGCGGTCAATGGAATCTGCAGCGAGCTTTAGGCAATTCTGGTGATAGCCGCGGAGTGCGAGTTTCGAGGTGCGATCGCCGGTGGTAATGGCACTTTCGGTCAGCACGTACTTGCCCGATTCATCTTTCTTGATGAGTTGACATTCTTCGAGTAGCTTTACGGACTGTTTTGCCTGTTCGACAGTGATGTTCGGACGAACTTGCTTGGCGAGCGCCTCGTAGTTGCCGTCAAAACCGAACATTCCGATAAGGCTGCGGATCGTGAGATGCCGCCAGTCGGAATATACCATGTACTGAGCATGCCCGAGCAGGTGCTGCTTTTCGGCGAATCGTACGACTTTGAGTACGGCCTGCATTTGCTCGAAGGCGGCGTTGCGTTCGTCGGTTGTTTCGGCCTGGTTGAACTTGACAAGCGCTACGAAAAATTCGGTTTCGTGCTTGCCGAGGCGAAGCCCCGAAGCCACTTTGGGAATGCTTTGGCTCGAAAGGTTTTTGTCGCCGTTCATGACGCGGCTAATAAAGTCCTTGGCCTTGAAACCGATCTTGTCCGAAAACACGCGAAGCGAAAAGGCGGGGTTCGCCTCTTTCTTTGCGTTGTAGTAATCTTTCAAAAATTCCCGGTAATCCAGGTATTCGAAGATCCTTTTTGTCGGTTTCTTTTCGCCCATGCCTTAAATGTAAGAAAAATGGTTGCGAAGAGGGGTGATAGTGCAATATTCCCGTTGTCTAGAAACAACGCGTTATAATAGGGAATATTTGTTTTCCTTTTTAGCGAAACTATATTTATATTAGTGGTGATGGATACTTTGAAATACTTTTTAGCGGGTTTCGTTGCCTTTTTTGTTGGTTGTTCTTCGGACAGCCAAGTGGCGGGCAATAGTGCCGAAACGGGTTCCCCGGAACTCGCGGGTATCTTGGTGCTTGACAATGGTAAGCCTGCCGCCCGTACGAAAGTTCAGTGTGTGCCGGGCAACTACAACATCATTGCCGCAAGCGAGGCTGAACAGGTTCTGCCTTCCGCGTTCGAAACCGAAACGGATGAAAACGGCAACTACGAATTCGATTCCATCCCGGCGGGCAGTTTCTCTCTCGAGGCTTTCCATCAAGAATCGGGCCAGATGCTTCTAGTGCAGGACCTGAGTGCCGAAGAGGACGAGCCCCTTGCTGTAAATGACACCTTGCGTAATTCCGGAACGGTCAAGCTTCTCGTATCGGGCGCGTTCCGCGAAAACCAGGGTGGCGAAGCCATCGTTATCGGGACGACAATTCGCAGAAGGGTTTCTGTGCAGAACGGGAAAATCGTGGTCGATAGCCTCCCGGCAGACACGTTTGAACTTATTGTTTACATGGATGGCATGAGTCCGTTTGGATTTAAGGATGTTTCCGTAAAGCCTGAAGAGACTACAGTCTGGGGCGATTCGGTGACGTACACATTGAAAGCTCCGCTCGCGCTCCCCGAAGAAATCGATTCGCTCGGCACCGTCGTGAGCGATTTCCCGCTGGCCATTCGCTTGACGAAAAAAGAAATTGCTTTCGATTCTGCGGAGGTGGTGAACGGCCGCTGGGAGGCCGTGCGCATTTCGCAGGACGGAAACCGCAGCAAGAAACTCCCTATTGCGCGAACCTACTTTGATGCTCATGCCAAAGAGGCTGTGTTCTGGGTGCGTGTCGATTCGCTGAATATTTCAGATTCTCTGGAACTCCATTTTGACAACACCATGAACCCCGCGTACGCAAAGGATGTGTTCCCCACGAACCGCAGCTATTCTTTGGTGTGGCATTTCGATAGCGGCCTTGAACCTGTAGGCGATGGAGCGGAAAAGGGATACTTCGAAGGTCTGCCGACAGGGGCCGTGGCTGCCGACGGTGTTGTTGGTAGGGGAGTGGAACTTGATGAAGGCGATGTTATTGTCGTCGAGAATTCGAGTGCGGCTGATTCCTCGCGCAAGGTGAACTTGAATTACGACGGTAGCGAATATTTCTGCTTCTCGGTGTGGGTAAAACTTGACAATCTCGAAGAAAAACAGACCATCTTTGAAAAGTCCAAGGAATATGCGTTGCGCTATGATCCGGAGAAGGGCTTTGTGGTTGACCTCTGGGTTCCCGATACGAGTTCCGATTCAATAAAATACGCCTGGGTGTCTGGAACGTCTGATATTAAGGCGGGCGAGTGGGTCTATGTTGCCTTCAGCCGCCACACGACTTCGCAGTCCAATTTCTACGTGAACGACCGCAAGATTGAAACGGAGCCGGAACAAATCGCTTGGACGGGCGTCCGTGAACTGGCCGACTTCAAAGTGGGCGGCTTTACCGGCATGATTGACGAACTCATGCTTGGGAGCTGTTACCGCGATGACGACTGGACGCGCCTTACCTACCTGAACCAGCGTCCCGAAAATTACTGGCCAGCCCTTTCGGCCCGCTAGGCGTAATCCATAAATAATTATTTTTTTTTTGTAAAAATGAGAACATTTTTGCAAAAAAATCGCTGTATCTATTGACTTTGCGAAAAGAATAACTTATATTCTGTTTTGATATTTTGAGAACATTTTTGAGAACGGGAATGAATGTTTGTCGGAATATCAAAGGATGTACTTGGGATGAATTATTTGAAGAATATCCGCTTGGTGGAAATTTTGACGGCAGCTTTTGCCGTTTTGGCGCTTGCCGGGAATACCCATGTAAAGCCTGGCGACGATTTTATTTCGGCCATGACTAAGGCCTCCGCCGGAGATACCGTCTTTTTTGAAGCGGGAACATACCAGGTGCCCTATACAGAGGGTCAGGCGAATACGATTACACTTTCTAAGTCAGGAATGGCGGACAAGCCCATTGTGTTCTATGCGGCGGGCCATGCGACTGCCGTGATAGACTTCCAGTTCCCGGAACTCACCTATGTCGACAAGGGCGTGGGGCTGAGCATGACCGGCAGTTATTACGAACTTCACGGTCTCGCCATTACCCGTGCGGGATACCAGGGAGCCTATGTGACAGGGTCGTACAACAAGTTCTACAACATGTCGTTTTTCGAAAACCGCAATTCCGGTTTGGAAATTAACAAGGGCGGGAATCATACGCTGGTGGTCAACGTAGATGCGTACCGTAATTATGACCCCAAGAAAAAGGGCGGCATGGCTGACGGCTTTGCGAGCAAGCAGACTCAGGGAGCAGGAAATGTGTTCATCAACTGCCGTGCTTGGGAAAATTCCGACGACGGTTTTGACTTTTTTGATTCACCCGACAGTGTCATTGTCTATGATTCCTGGGCGTTCCGGAATGGGGTCAATGTTTTTGGCTATGCGGCCGAGCTCTTTGATGGAAACGGCAATGGCTTTAAGATGGGCGGCAATAAAGCCCAAGCGAATCACCGTTGCACGCGTTGTATTGCGTTTGACAATCCGGTAAAAGGCTTTGACCAGAACAACAATACGGGTGGCATTACGGTGGAACAGAGCCTTGCTTACCGCAACGGAAGCAGTGGTGCCGCCAATTATGGAATGGGTGGGGCGCTGAATGCGGGGCAAAAGCATCACTTGCGGAACAATATCTCTTATAAGGGCAAAAATGCCGACTCTTTTGGTTCGTCTAGCGAACAGAAAACGAATTCCTGGAGCATTTCGGTGACTGTGAGTGACGATGACTTTGAGTCGTTGGACACGAGCCTTGCGACGATTGCCCGAAATGCGGATGGACTGCTCCCGTACACAAAGTTGTTCCGCCTGAAAAAAGGAAGCGTCTTGATTGACAAGGGGACGGAAATTGGCTTTGATTATGTTGGCTCGGCACCGGATCTTGGACCTTACGAATATGGCGAAATTGCAGCAGAATCCAGTTCTTCGGAAGTGTCTTCTAGCAGTGCTACAACGACTGTTATTCGCCGCAGGGTGGCCCCTGCTGACAGGCGTAAAGATGCTCCGAGGTTCAATGCATTGGGGCGTTCGGTAAAATCCGCAGAACCTTTCCGTTGGAGCGTCAGTTGGTTTTAATAAAGAGGTGGAAAAATGAAAGCAAAATATTTGGCAATTCTCTTGATGAATGTGGGGCTCTTTGCGGCTACCCCTAACTTCGATATGGTGGGGTATGCCACTTTGGAAGGGGGCACTACCGGCGGTAACGGGGGCAAGGTTGTGGAAGTCTCCAACTTTGCAGAATTTAAACAGTACGCCGAAGATTTGGAAACTCCTTACGTCATTATCGTGAAGGGTGAAATCAATACCGGTATCAAGACGTTTATCGATGAAAATGGCCATGTGGCCTCTTCGGGTACGGCAACGACTTATGGCGAATTGGTCTTGGTCGGCAATAACAAGACGATCATCGGTAAAGGCGAATCGGCGTTCCTTAATCGAGTGGGCCTGATGATTCAGAATAAACATAACATCATCATTCGTAACATCAAGTTCACCATGAGCGATGTTCCCATTAGCAAGACCGACGAAAACAAGGTGATCGCTTTCCGCAATGGGGCAGAAGTTGTCCTCAATGACCCGGACTGCATCGCGATTTCTGCGGACTCTGCTGCCACTAACTGGGCTGACAAGAATAAGCAGGGAAGCCATAACATTTGGATCGATCACTGCGAATTCTATAATGCCTACACCAGCAACAAGGACCGCTACGATGGTCTGCTGGATGCCAAGAACAACATTTACAATGCGACTTTTAGCTGGAATTATTTCCACAACCATCATAAGGGAAGCCTCATTGGCAATAGCAACGGAGATAGTCTTCGTCATGAAATAACTATCCACCATAACTTTTATAAGGACCTGGATGCGCGTACTCCCATGATGCGCCATACTAAAATTCACCTTTATAACAACTATGTTCTCGGTCAGGGAACCGGCAACGGCCCGAATGTTCGCTATGGTTCTGACGACTACTTTGAAAATAATCACTATGCGGGCCTCAGCAAGGCGATTTTCGCTGGCGATGATGGCGTGGCTACCATTGTTGGAAACTATTACGAAGGCTGCGCCAACTTCCAGAGTAGTGGCTGTAACAGCAAAAAAATGAAGATTTCCGTAAATCCCGGTACTTCGCTTACTTCCAAGGATACCGCATGGGTCACTTACGATACGGAAATCCCTAAGGGAACTTTCAATCCCAAGAGCGTCTACAGCTATAGTGCAGATCCCGTAGGCGATGTGAAGGGCTTGGTGACAAATTATTCTGGCATTGGTAAAATTGATATCAGCGAATATGAAAAAGGAACGAAAATCGACCCGGTGATTGTTAGCTCAAGTTCTGTCGCCGAAGTAAGTTCTAGTAGCGTTACGAGTTCTTCAAGTAGCTCCGAAAACACAACGCGGTTGATTGCAACCGATGTCGAGTTCACCATTTCGCCTATGACCAAGGTGCAAATTTTCTCCTTGACAGGAAAACTGATCAAGCAGGGCTTTTACAGCGAATGGGAACAATTGAAGTCTAGCCTCCCGCAAGGCCACTACATTGTGCGAGGGCTTCACCAAACATTAATATTCCAGTCCCGAAGAAAATGCTCTCGTCTTTAAGGTAGTGGAGCAATCGTTGTCTGTAGACAACACGTAAACAAAGTTTTCGACACTCCTTAGCTTGCTAGGGAGTATTTTTTATGTCAGCATAAAAGTTGGAGTGTGTTATGCGAAAAAGTTGTTTGGGATTGATTCCGGGCGCCGTTTTGTCGGCTGCCCTAGGTGTTCACACATACGCGGCGTCGGGTGATGCTTACACATGGCCCGGTTACCGCAGCGACCTGGATTACGACACAAAGTCTAATCTGGGCGACATTCAGCCGCCGACCAAGTTCAATAACAATTGTTCGGGCGTTACCGGAAAGAAGGCCGGTAAATGGTGGGCGTTTTATTGGGGCAAGGATCGCGACAGCCGCATTACCGACGTGACGATTGATTCGATCCTCAAGAAGTACGATACCGATTTCGAGTACCTGTACAATGAGATGGGATGGGCGCCGGATGCCCAGGCGCAAGAAGGCCAATACAGTGCCGTTTATTACTATGGCTCGGGCACTTGCGCAGGTGGTGCGAAGGAAGATACTACGGGTGGTTGGCAGACATGGGTGGCAGGCTACACGGCGGTGGCGGCTTCGTTCTATCCGCTCTACAGTTTTAACACGAGTTGCCCCTACCGCGATCGCGTGGCACAGATGGATGCGATGATTCACGAGGGAATCCACTCGATGACGAACGGCTACCCTGGCGCAAAGGATGCGCACTGGTTCCAGGAAGCGGGTAACACCTGGATTCAGCAGGATATGTTCAGCCACCGCGATGGTGTATACAGCGGTATGGGATTTCTGAATGCGGCGACGGTTATTGCGCCGTTTATGCCTATTGAAACCTATTCGGGCTGGCTGATTGACGGCACTTTCGGTGGCCCTGGTGGCGGCGCCGATGGCGGTGGCGTGACCGGTAAGAATCAGCGTTACCTGCTGGGTGGCTCGCAGTATAGTAACATCTTCCCGACGTTTATCGGAACGTGGATCGGTACGGGGGCTGTTCGCTGGATTTACGGAAACGCTTACGGTAAGACCAAATACCTGCTCGAGACCTACGGCCTCGACAAGGGGCTGGGCGATGCGGGCGTGCGCAGGCTCATTACCGAATTCCGCGCAAGGCTTGCGATGCTCGACATGAAAAAATGGTCCGGCGAAATCAGGAACCTGCTGAATCAGCATTTCGGAAGCGACACCTACTGGGAACAGGACATGTGGGACAACAACAGGAAAAGCTACACCTGGACCATGACGCCTTACCAGACGGTTTCTGAAAACGGTGGTTACCTGGTTCCGGATCAGGAAACGACTCCGGGCTGGTCGGGCTCGAACGTGGTTCCGCTGAAAGTGCAAAACGGCGCAAAAGAAGTCACTGTGAGCTTCTACCCGAACGGCGCAAATTCCAACAACACGAATATGAACTTCTTGCTGTGCTACCGCGCGACCGATGGCACGCCTGTATACAGCGAACCCATTACGGGCGAGGGCTCTGCAACGCTTCGCCTGGACAAGACGCCTTCTTCGACAAACGGCACGCAGATGGTTTTCGCGGTCATCGTGAATACGGATTATCAGTACACCGGCAACACGGGGATTCGCAAGCTGCATTACGATTATAAGTTGAAACTGGAAACGGGCGTAAGTGGCGCGGGTGCAGCAAACGTCAAGTATTACAACGACTTTAAACTGGATTACAAGTGGCCCGAAATCGGCGAAACCCCGGTTGCGTCCAGTAGTTCTGTAGCATCGAGTAGTTCTATCGCTCCCGCAAGTTCCAGCAGCGCGGAGCCGACTTCTTCGAGTAGCGAAACGTCGACGGCAATTGCTTTTGAACCGTTGAACGTGCCTTCGCATATCAATGTCAAATTTAAACGTGGAATTGTAACGGTTGACTACGTTTTACCGCAGCGTGAAAATGTGATGGTTAGCTTGTTTACGGGATTTGGTGCTTTAATTGCCCAAGAAATGGTTGGCGTGCAGAATGCCGGTGCGCATACGCATTCTTTTGACCTAAGTCAAATGCCGGCGGGATCCTATATCGTGAAGGTGACAACCGGCGGCTACCGCGAAGCGAAATCAATAAACATTTTCCGATAAATCGATGATACCAAACAAAGGCGCCCCGGCGAATGCCGGGACGCTTTTTGCTGTGGCTTGGGGAAATTTTCTATTTGGTGTAAATCTTGTGCTCTGCCATATAGATGGCCAGAAAGTCTATGACGCCGGAATCGGCGCCTTTTACAGGAATATAGCGCAGGTTGTTTTGCGCATCGGCAATAACGGCTAGCCCCGCGATGAAGTTAATCCAATGGTAATCCTCGTGATACTTGAGGGCGACCTTTTTCTGCGAACCGAAAACGGCAAGCGGCATCACGAAGATGTCGTGCGACACCATGATGGTGACGCGTTTCCATCTGGATAAATTTTTCAGGATGACCGTTTGCATAAATTCCTGCGCACGGGGCTCCATTTCGTAAAATGTTTCTGGGTATCCGCCTTCGTATGCCCAGCGAGCCATCAGTTCTATTGAACTGCCTTTTAGACCGAGCGCGGTCGCTTGCTTTGCGAGAGAATCGGCCGAAATTTTTAGGAACCAATTGCCAGTAATGTCGTAATTCGTGATGAGTTTCGGGGACGTCGCTTCGCCGCGTCCTTTCGAGATTTGGTTTGCGGTTTCGTTCGTGCGCACGAATCCCGAAGTGACGTACGAGAATTCCTCTTCACTCTTGAGTGTTGCTCCTAGATCCTGTGCCATCTGGATTCCGTTTGCGGTGAGTTCGGTTTCCAAAGCCACGTCATCTTCACGTTCGGAATGGCGGATGATAAAAACCGCCTTTTCGTCGGGGGCGAGGCTCTTGTAGACGTCGGCGACGGTAGCGAATCCGTCTTTGTCCAAAACGATTTCCGGAGAGGTATCCATGATTGCGGACGAAGAAGATTCCTCAATCGAGGAGGAACTGCTGACTTGCAGTTCTGCTGAAGATGATAGGGCGTGCGGAATTTGCTCGCTTGAAGAGGATGCCGGAATGGCCGAGGATGACATTGCCAAAGAAGGCATTGTCGAAGACGACCATTCCGGGGAATCTTGCTCGGACGACGGCACGGGTATCCAGGAGTGATTGGAGGTTTTGTCGGACGAGCTTGATTCAATATCGGGACTAGATACTTTGTCATTGCATGCCGTGAGTGCTGCAATGCATGCGGTGGCAAAGATGAAAATGTACGTGCGCATTATGACCCCCACTGGTAATCACCAGCTTCATAAACGGGGTTTTCTCCGTTGAAGCCGCGGGGACGCTTGATTTTGTCATCGTAAAGGGTCTTGTTGAATATGCGGAAGTCGCCTCGTTCATAACTTTGGAATGAAATGTGGCAGAAAATGGGGCCTGCAGGCATATATTCGCTGTAGCTCATGGTGCGTTCGCCAGCGGTGTAGAGGTAGTTGAAGTATTTCCCGTTCAGCACGATGTGTAGCCCGATGTTGCCCACAGTGAACCAGCGGCCCTTTGCGAGGATATTCTCGTGATGCGTGTCGTCGTAATCCATCACTACGAATTCGGCGTCCCCATTCTTGTCGAGGTGGAATCGGTATTTGTGGTTGCCGCCACAGCAACGCCCGTCAAAGAACCAGGTGTATCCACTTGCGGCAGCAATACGCGGGTCGCGTACGCTTGTATCGGGGTGGGCGAGTTGTTCGTCTGTCACGAGACGCTCGGGTTCTACGGCGGCAATCAACTGTTCCAGTGTTTTCGGGTTGCTTACGGTCGTAAGGCTTACCTTGTTCTTAGCTTCGCTTGCAGCACGGCGGTACAGTCGGTAAGGAATGCCGTCGTCACTAATCATGGTGAGTTCATCTTGGCTGAACACGTAGTAGGCGTACGTTTTGGTTCCGGTTTTGGTGACCACGTTGAAGCTGCGGTTGTTGAGCGTGTACCATTGGCCGGAAACGTTCGGGAATCCTGAAACCGCCGCAATTCCGTCTTCGCCGATGATAACGGTATAGTCGTCGCTGATCCAGGCTTCGTCTGCTGCGGTAATGAGGCGGCAGTCGCGGTTTTTGTCTCCGGCACAAACCGCGTCGCTCGGGTTCGCCGCTTCGCAGGCGCTGATCATTCCCGGCGGAAGTTCGGTAGAGGCCCCTAGCCTAAATCCCATGTCGGCGGCGCCATCGCGGCTACGGATGGCCCGGCGGCTCACCCGAGCGAATTCGGCGGGCTCGCCGTAACTGCCGCCACGTCGCGTCTTGTTGCCAGAACCCGTGAGCTGAACCGGGTTGACTTTATCGCCTGCAGTATAACCCACGAGCCAGTCGTACACCCATTCCCAGGAATTGCCACTCATGTCGTAAAGCCCGAGCTTGTTCGGCTTCTTGCTGGCGACGTCGTGTGCCTTGCCACCGCTGTTTTCGGAATACCAGGCGACATCGTCAATGGCGTTGCCTCCTGAGAATTTGAAGCTGTCGGCAATCCCATCCTTACCTCCGCGAGCAGCAAATTCCCATTCGGCATCGGTAAGCAGGCGGTATTGCCTGCCTGTCAATTGCCCTAATTTACAAGCAAAATTATTCGCATCAAACCAGCTTACACCTATTTTGGGGGCGTTTCCTGATTCCCAAGCGTTTTTCTTGCCGCCCATGACGGCGTTCCATTGGCTGACTGTGACTTCGGTTTTGGCGGCAAAGTAGTCGCTGACGGTTACCTTGTGCGCGGGTGTCTCGTAAATTTTGTCTTGTTCGGCGCAGTTGTCGCACCCGCGTGTGTACGAACCTCCCGGAACATGAACCATGTCAAATAAGACGCCGTTTACAGTGTCGGAAAAATTTGCAGGTGCAATATATGAAAATCCTGTTCCGCTTGATGAAACTGGGGGGACAGCAAGTTCACCAGACGAGGAGGAGCTAATAAATAAAACGTCCGATGAACTTGTTGCAGTGAGTCCGCTCGAAGAATGGGTGTCGCCTGCGCTGAAAGCGGTTTCGGAACTGATTCCCTGAAGAGAATCAGCGTTTGACGAATCCGGAAAATTCGTTGCTGAGGAATCGCCCTCGGTGGGGGGAGTTAACCCACTTTCGGGCGATTCCGAGCAACCTCCAAACATCCCGGCGATAAAAGTAACCGCTATAACACCCGAGGAAAACTTGTGCATACGCACCCCCATCGAGTCTACATCCTTAACCGGTTTTAATATAAACTTAAACTAAAAGGAAAAGGCGTTATTTATTCTTTTACTGTGGACAATTGTGTCAACACCAATGTTTGCGTTTCAAAAAAAAGAAGCACTCCGTTCGGGGTGCCTCTTTGTTTGGTTTAGGAAGTTTTGCTCTTTTACTTTGCCCGTACGATACTTGTCTGCACCGCATTTTTGCCACGGATAATGACTATGTACTGCCCCGTCGGGATGTTTTCAAATTGTACCTGTCCGTAATTCTTAGAAAGGGCCTTTTGAGAAATGAGTTGCCCCGTTGCAGAAACAAGGGTTACGGAGGTTGCATTTAGTAAGTTGCCCTCAACGAAAATACTCTTCCCTTGCGCGTAAATTCGGGGGACCATAAACGTACTTGTCGCCTTTAAAGTCGTGGAGGAGTCTGGCGTTTTGGCGGCGGTGTCACCTACAGCGTATAAGGGCGCCAGTGCTTCTGCCCACAAGTGGTGCATGGCTTGACCGCCCTTGGTTTCGGCATTCGGGTGTACACCGTCGCTCGCCAACAATTCGGGATGTTCCTTAAAGTAACTGTAGAAATCAGGACCCTGCGGCAGGTCGTTATTTTCGACGAGTTTGTCTACGGCTTTCAAGAATGCCGGATTGATTTGCCAGCCCGCCTTTGCGGAATCGGTCGCGATAATCCGTGCAATCACGGGCGTGATTCCGTGAGCCTTTGCAGAGTCGATAATCGTCTGCATGTTGCTCACGTAGGTGTTCAGGTTCCAATCGCCACCGCCCCAGGCATCGTTGGTACCCATTTCGATTGCCCAGAATTTGACGTTGCCAGCGTATTCCAGATATTCGTTCAGGTGTTCCACGACTTCGGTGCTGTTGATGCAGCCAATGCCACCGCGCAACATGGCGGGCGTGTATTCCGGGAACTTTGCATGAATGAGCTGCGCCGTGGTGGAATCGGTATCCTGTTGCTTGATTCCCATCTGACTGATGCTTGTGCCCATAAAGAACCAGGTGTCGGTTCCGCCTGCGCTCATGTCGAAGGCTTCAATTTCAAGAATTTTGCCCACATCGCCTTCGCTTGCGATCTTGAACCAGGATTTGCCCGCAAAGTCGATGGTTACGCCACGTGCCATCACGGGGTTGTTCTGGATGGTGGCGGCCACTTCCCAGTCTCCGTCGGTACCGTCGGTGGAATTCGCCGAAGTCAAAATCTTGAAATTCGAGAGTGCGACTCCCGAGTGCCCGCAACCGCTCGTGAAATCGGTCGCCCAAGCACAATCGCCGAACGATTCCCAGTTGATCAAGAGCTTTTGGGGGCCTTCGCCCACGTTCAACGCGATTTCCTTGGCGCTGCTACTCTTCCAGTTGGTCAAGTAACCATCCGTCAGGTAATCTGTCGTTGTGGCTCCTGTATGAGCCGGCAAACCGCCAGAAACCAACTTGTTCGGGGTAATCCCGTAAGAGGCGCACATTCCGCATAACAAAAAAGCTGCGGTTGTGTTCGCCTTTTTTAAAGTAAAACAACCCATAAACACTCCAATTCAAAAAAGCGACGCTCCAAAAATAAACTCCAACCCCCGTTGTGTATTCATTTTTTTCGCGTCGCCTGTAAAATTCGTTGAAACCGACTCAATAGTTATTTTTTGATGTATACCGCATTCAAGTTGCGTCCCTGGATTCTTTGACGCACGATGTAGCGCCCCTGCGGAAGTCCCTGCGTAGTGAGTCCCACATAGTGGCCGTTCATGTCAAAGATGCCGATTGTTGTTGCAGGGCCGTAGAACGGCGATACCTTTGCAAGACGTGTCGTAGAGGTATCCTGGTTGGGCTTGTATTTGTCCCAGCCGGGCATGTCCTCGAGCGAAATAACACGTTCGTCACCCATGTTGCTCTTCCACACGGCATCCTTCGTCTGGCCGGGCCAGGTTCCGCTCCAGGTGCTGTACCACGGCATCCACCAGCTCCATACGGCTTCGTCGGTGTGCATGTTGTTCACGTCGGGAATGGGACCGTTTTCGCTGAGTGCGATAATCTTCGTGGCATTAGATGCGTTCTTGAACTTGTCAAAGGCGCTCGCGTTGCTTGAATGGTCGTTTGCGCTGTTGTAGATGTCGATAGAAAGCACGTCGTAGTATTCGCTGCCCGGATCCCAGGTGGTAACGGTAGAACCTTCGGGGTTGAACACCCAGATCATGTTCTTCACGCCCTTGACCTTCACCATGCGGTCAAATACCAGGCGGTAGAGGGCCGCGAACTGCTCGCCCGAATTGATACTCCACCAGAACCACTTTCCGCCCGCTTCGTGCAGGGGGCGGAAAATGCCTGCAACGCCATCTTTCTGCAGTTCGAGGAAGTAATCGGCAATATGGTCAATGTCGGCGATAATTCCCTTGTAGGCCGCACTTTCGGTGTCCCATTCGGTGGTGCCGCTCTTGAATCCGGTAGAGAAGTCGAAGTCCGTATATTCGTTGGTCCCTGCCGCACTCTGGATGTAGAATGCGTCCTTCTTGTCGAGGGGATCCTTCCAGTGCCAGGTGAATGCGGGAATGCCGCCTGCTTTCCAGAGACCCTTCGCTATAGAAATCGCCTTGTCGGTGTATTCCATGTTCCAGCTACCGGAAGCGTTCGGGCCCGTTGCAAAAAGGAAGTCGAGGCCGACGAGTGCCGGGTACTTGCCCGTGCGCGTGTAGATGTACTTTACGTCGTCGTGGGTCTTGAAGTCGGCTCCCAGCGTGTAGCCGCTCATGTCGCCGGTCATGATTCCGCTAATTGTTTTCTTGCCGAAGTTTTCGCGCAAGAAACTGTAGAGTTTTACTGCGCTTTCGGTCGCGTTCGGGGTGACCGGGCTTGCGGAGAGCTCGAAGGGCTTTGATTCGTAGGCAGAAATGTCGATGTAGTCCACGTCGATCCAACCCCAGTATTTTTCGATAGCGACGGTATTTGCACCTGCCTTGAGCGTTACGGCCGTTGTGATGTCCGCCCACCCGGTCGTTGCCGCAAAGTCAATCGTGCCTGCGGTCGCTCCGTTTACCTTGAGGTAGTTTGCCTTGAAATCGCCCGCCTTGTAGCGGATGGTGAGCGTGTACTTGCCTGCGGATTCGGCGGTGACTCCCGTGAAGGTAATGTTGCCTTCTTGGAGGCTTGCGTACCCTGTGCCAGAGACGCCGCTGCTGTTGACAATTTTTGCCTCGCTAGATACGGTTGCCGATTCGGCTTCGTACTTGGTGGCGAAAGCTGTTGTTGCGAGGGTTGCCGCAAGAATTGCGACTGTATTTCTTTTAAACATTCAAACTCCTTGATACACCATTGTACCCTAAATTTATGCTTGTGAATGCATTTCGAGGAGTTTTTTTTGGGAAGGGCGTGGACAAAAATGTCAACAACTCCGAAAAAAAACATTAAAAAGCAGTTACGAAAATAGATTATTTTGATAATAGAAACTATATTATTGGGACGGGTCAACCATGTTCGCAAGAAACAAAATCAACATATACGATTACACCGACTACCGTAAATTCCTGCAGGACTTTTACGAACTCGAAAAGTCGCTCGATCCGACCTTCAGCTATCGGGTCTTTGCGTCTGCTGTGGACATGGACGCAAGTCTCTTGGTGAAAATCTTGCAGGGTAAGCGTCATGTGTCTTCGAAAGGTGTTGAACCATTCGTTGAATTGTTCCGTTTCAAAGAGGCGAAGGCTGAATATTTCCGCGAAATGGTCGCTTACGGCAAGGCAAAGACCGACGAAGAGGTGCGCAAACATTTTGAAATACTCCAGAAAATGCGCCCCGCTGCTTGCCGCGAACTTGATGAGGCTCGCTACCGTTATTTTCAACAGTGGTACTATCCGATGATTCGCTCGGCGCTCGATGTATTTGATTATCGGGGCCCGCAAAATGCCGCCGCACTCGCCGAGACATGCATTCCGAAACTTACCGCTACGCAGGTTGAAAAAGCGGTCGAGGCGTTGCTGCAGTTGGGGCTTGCCCGCCAACGCAAGGATGGCCGCGTGGAACCCACCGAGGCGCATCTCCGCACGCAGGAACACTGGCTGAGTGCCACCATTAGCGACTACCAGGGACGTATTGCGGAACTGGCGCGCGACTCGATAGCCAACACGCCGAAGGAAAAGCGCGATATCAGCACGCTCACCATGGCGCTTGACTCAAAACAGATCCAAAAAATCCGCGATATCCTCGCCGAAACGCGAAAATCCATCGTAAATGTGGTCAATGCGATGCCTTCGCAAATTTGCGACAGCGTTTATCAATTAAATTTCCAGTTATTCCCGATGATGAAAAAGGAAGAACGGTAAAAATGTTCCAGGTGTTTAGGATTCATAAATTGTTTTATTTCGTGCTCGGCCTGATTCTGGCGGCGTTTTCGGGCTGTTCCGACAGCGGCCCTGAAACTGCCGGAGCCACGAGCGAAACGACGAACGGGATTGCGGTCGTTGCGCTTGATGGAGTTCACAAGCCTGTGCCACAAGCGCGCGTCACTTTGTATCAGCGTGCTGGTTTCACTCCTGCGGAAAGTCCGTCCGAAGACGTGAATATCCAGGATGTGAGTCAGTTCCTCCCGTCTTATGTCACTGCGCTGGAAACCTCCACGGCAGATGATTCCGGAATGGTGCAGTTCGAGACTCGGCTGGATCAGTGCCAAGGTGCAAGGTGCTATGTCGAGGGAATTGCCGGCGAGGACTCCTCGCTTATGGTGTGGACAAAAATCAATGCGGCAGATTCCTTGGCAGATGAAATCGAGCTCTTGCCGTCTGTATCGCTTACGGTGCGTACCGGGGCGGCCGTTTCCGATTCTACTGTCTTGGGCAGTTCCGTGATGCTTGATGCGACTCCCTATTGCGCCAAAAATGATGGAAACGATTTCGTATTCACGCATGTTCCGGCGGGTCTATATACCATTGTCGCGAATAGTCAGCCCGTTGGCGATATTTCGCTTGACGCGGGCACTTCTGTTGACACGCTCCTGTGGTTCCAGGATTTGTCTCACGAATACGTTTTCGAGGATTTTGATGACGGTGACAATCTGAACAATTTGGCGAAAATATACCCGAATTACGGTTGGTACTACATACCGCACAAGGGGGCTACCTTCGAAAGTCCCGATAGTACGGGCTTTACGAGTGCGCTGATTGATGACGTTGCTAGCGGAAAGTATCTTTCGCTGAAGTTTACCATCCAGGATTCGGGCTACGTGATGCTCGGGACGCACCTTGGGCTTGATTCCGGCTACTATGATTTGAGCGCACTTTCCGCAGTCCGTATGAAAGTCCGCGGTGACTGCATGTTTGCCGTTGCGCTTGAACATTACCGCCAAATCGAGAATAACAACTATAACAAGGCGCTGTGGTTTACGAAGGCGAGCGATGGATGGACCGAACTGGTCTTACGCCCAGGCGAAGAAATCGTGGACAGTAAGAATTATCAAGTCTCTTGGGACGAAATCTCAAGCGAAATTGGCATATTCAGCATCTTTATCTATAACGGATCTTTCCTGGAAATAGATGAAATTGTATTCGAAGGGATTGGCTCGATTGAATAATAGACGGTTTCGGCCGTAGTCCGCGGACAACCCTAAATTTCGAAAACCCTACCCAGCACTCCGATAGGAGTGTATTTTTTTTGCGTAAAACGATTTTTTACAAGTCGTTGTCAACAACCAAACACATATTAACGTGCTTGGCAGATAACGTTTTGAAAATAGAAGTGTCATAGTTAGATTATAAATGGTGTAATAGCTCAAAAAAGAGGAAAAAATGGGAGTAAAAAAGGATGTTGGGTTGGCTTTGGCGGGCGTTGTCTCGCTTTTTGGAATTTCTACCGCCGCAATTCCGGCGACAGAGGTGGTGACGCTTCCGTCGGAAGCCGCTTATGGCGGTGGTGACAAAGTTGGTTCGCAGTTGGTTGCCGCGACATACAATGCGGGCGAGGGTCCGGGTATCTGGATCGTGGCCGATGGCGGCTACAGGCTCTACCATAATGGCGCGCTCCTTGCCGAAGATAATCAGGCGGGCCGCGTACGCTTTGTTCCGATGACGTTCCTCCCTGGCGAAAATGCAATTTCGGTCGTGGGCGTGAACGGTAAGGGCGCCCCGGGCGTCTTGGTGCAAATTGATGACCTCGACAAGTCTTACTATTCCGGCAGTGACTGGAAATCGAAACCTTCGGTCGGTAACGCTTCTTGGAAAAACAAGGGCCGCGACCTTTCGCAGTGGGGTGGCGCTACTGCCCTCAGCTATTCTAGCGACAAGCTCCCGAGCGGCGGCTCACTTTCTGGCTTTGCTGCAAACACGCAAGCCAAGTGGATTTGGACCTCTGCCGAAACAGACCCGACGGCGGTTCTGTTGTTCACATTCAATGTGAAGGCCGAAGGCTTCGGTGCTTCTACGACGGGTGGCGCCGCTGGCAATATCGTTTTCGCAAGCGATTCCGCAAGCATTCGCAAGTATTTGCAGAGTAACGATGCCGTGACGATTCTGGTACCCGAAGGCACTTACGACTTTAGACAGCTCAGGAATGCCGTTACCGAAGCCAAGAGCAAGAGCCGCACTTGGTGCAAAAAGACTTGTGACGAAAAGAACGCTGTCACGGGCAAGACCAATACGTTCTACCGCATTACTTTTAAGGCAAATAGCTGCGCCGACTTGAACGAAAGCGGCGTGCAGATTGTGCAAGAAAGCGAAAATTTGAAACAGTGGGACAACTGGATTACTACCAAGGCGAATAAGACTTTGGTGGGTATGGGCCGCGGCGCGAACTTGCGCGGGGCCGCTATTGCCATTCGCAGCAATGAAGGCTCGTACAACCACATTTACCGCAACCTCGCCATTTACGACGTGAACCCGCACTTGATCGAAGGCGGCGACGGCCTTGAAACGGTGGGAACCGCCTCGAAGCATGTGAAAGGTTTTTGGGCTGACCATATTAGCTACAAGTGGATTAGCGATGGCATGGATATGGAATTCTTGGACGATGCGACCATCAGCTATCTGGATTTTGACGGAGCAAATGAATACAACTGCTGGGGTACCGACCCTTACATGGCTCTTGTCGAAGACGCCCATTTGACTTATGCAAATAACTACTGGCACAATACCTATGGCCGCGTGCCGAAGGTCACCGGCGAAAACAACGGTTCGCAGGTGCATTTGTACAACCAGTATGTGGATTATAACCGATTCTTTGTGGCAGGTGCTAACGGCCATAGCGCAAGCGCCAAGGCTTACGTGCGCTACGAAAACAGCTACATCGATAACGGCAACGGTTACCTCGCTGAATGGGGCGATTATGGCTATGTGTACTTTAGCGGAGTTACGCTGGGTAGCAAGACCAAGCAACAGCACCGCTACAACGGTACGGTAACGCAGGGCATTCCGCAGGCAGAAACCTTCAACCCGAGCTACAGTTTTGAAAAGCGCACCGTCGCAAACCTCCCGAAAGAAATTCCGAACCTCTCGGGCGTGGGTGGCCGTTACGGCAAAATGCCTGAATACGACCAGGGCTTTGGTCAAAGCAACAAGGCTGCAAGCGTCTCGATGACGGCGCCTTCTGCCGGTGCCAAGTTCGATGCCGGCAAGGCTGTCACCTTGAGTGCCATCGCCAAGGATAACGACGGCTCTGTCAAGAAGGTTGATTTTTATGTCGGAACGACTTTAGTCGGCTCTGCGACGGCGTCGCCTTACCAGGTGAATGCCGAAGGCCTTGCTCCGGGCACGCATTCTGCTGTCGCTGTCGTGACGGATAACTCCGGGCTCACTTGGATGTCGGAATACGTTACGTTTACGGTCGAGGGAACGCTTGTAGAATCTTCATCAAGCGTAGTGCCTGAATCCAGCTCTTCTGAAATGGAATCTAGCAGCAGCGCAACGACCGCGATTGCCCAACGCGTGAATCTCGGCACTGAAGCAGAAACAGCCTACTATCGCATATTTGACCTGCAAGGCCGCCCGTTGTTTACGGGTATGCAAATGCCGGCCAAAATGCCGGCAGCCCACGTGATGGTGGTTGAATATTCGAAAAACGGTAGTGTTAATCGCCGTTATTTGAAGAATCGGTAAGGGCCTTGTAGGAATCCAGGATCTTTTGCGCTTGCTTAGCCAAGATGTCGGTTTTGTTCATCTCGATGACTTTTCGCAAGTGCTTAAGACCGTCTTCAACGTCAATTTCGCGAATGACGCAGGTCTCGCCCAAGGTATAGAGGGCGCGCCTTGCGAAGTTCTTGTCTTTTTCAAGCGAAAGGCCTTTCTTTAAGAGCATGATGGCTGCTTCGGGAGCGTTCTTGGTCTTCGCGATTTCGCCCCATTCAAGCCACTGGTTGCTTGAAACTTCGATGTAGAGCTTATTCATGCTATCTGCCAACGAAAGAACCGCAGCCTTGTCGATGGGATGTTCCTGCAAAAGCTGGACCATCGATTGCGTCAGCAAGCTCAGAGCCTGTTCGGGGCGACCGCCCTTGGCATTTTCAATACCCGATTGAATCATGGCTCGAGTCTTACTCTTCATTTCGGCCATGGGGTTGCGCTTTTCTATGCGGCGCGCCCTTTCTGCCAAAGCTTCTTGCTTGAGTTCAAAACGGGTCTTGCGACGAGTCTCGATTTTCAGGCCGGCAAATGCGCCTGCTCCAAAGGCAACGGGCGAAAGCACGGTGACGGCGCCGAAAATATTCGGATTGATAAACCAGTTAACCGCCATGTCGAGCACGAGTCCGGTAAAGCAAATTGCCGAAAGAATCTGTGATGTCAGTTCCTTGCGCGGGGCGAATGCGGTTGCGCCAAGCAAGAATGCAATAGTCAGGCTCATGCCCATGTAGCGTTCACCGCTGTAATGGTCAAAGAAACTCGTGCCGGTCATGAGGTTTACAAAAATACCGCCAGCGAGTGCCCAGCCTACAATGCAACCCCACAGAATAAACCATTGCCAGCGCTTTTCCAAGTGCACCAGCGCAAATACAAAGAGTCCGGCGAACAGAATGTAGCTCCATACGCTCGGGAACAGAATCCAGCTAGTGAGCAGACGATCGTACTGTTCTTTCTTGGGCACGAATGCCATATTGTAGCGTGCGAATTTGTCGGTGTAGCTATCAATCCATTTTGCAAGTTCTTGCCTAAAGTCAGATTCGCTCGGGTAGCGGTTATTCTTTGATATAAATTCTTCTTTGCCGCCTTTGATTTCCCACCATTCTCGGAAATCTTTTCTCATGACTTCTACGCGGTCTTCGATAATGTACGAAGGCTTGATAGAAAGAGCCCTGTTGCGGAACTGCTCAAATTCTTCTTGTCTGACTTTTTCGGTCGGTTCGACTCCGACGACCTTGAACTGGTTTGCGCCTTCTTCTTCCCACCACTTGTTGAAAGATTTTTCGATTCCCCTTTCGTAGCGGCCTTGCTTGATTTGCGGCATGACTCCGGTGACGGCATTAAAAATGCCAATGCCAATAATTGCCAAAACGACCAAGTAATGAATTGGCTTAACTTTTTTCAAAAGAGCGATAACATTCGAGATAGAGGGCTTTTTCATACCCTGAATATAACTAATGAATTAGAAAGTGAAAATTTTATTTTTATTAAAAACGATTGTATTCGCGCAGCTGATTCCACAAGAAGTCCGTGTTCACGTCGCGGTAGCCTTGGGCGTTTACGCGTTCGCGCAATTTGTGAGCGATATCAAACAAATTCGGACAACTTTGCATACGTTCAAAGCTGTCGAAAATGGTGAGGTTGTCAATCCACTGCGTGAGTTCCGGGAATCTCGGATCGTGGAAGCGGTTTTCGCGACCGGTCTTCAGATATTCCAAGTAACGGTCGGTAATGCGGTAGCCGTCTTCGATAAAGATGTCCATTGAATGCGGGAACAGCTTTTCGCCGGTCAGGTATTCGTGTACGATAATGCCGAAGCTGAAGTAGTCCACCGAGGCCGACAGGTTTTCACCCATGATAGCCTGTTCGGGAGCGCTGTAGCAAGGCGTCATCTGTCCACCGTACTCGGTGATGGTGTCGCGCATTTTTGCCTGAGCGTAACCGAAGTCGCACACGAGAATCTTGTGGTTGTTCTTGTGTTGCGGATTTTGGCACAAGAGCAAGTTCTTGGGCTTTAAATCTTTGTGCACCACTTGGTAGTAATGCAACTGGCTAATCGTATTTGCCAGGTAGGCGAGTTGGGCGACTCGATGCAGGATTTCGTCGTCACTTAGTTCTTTCTTGAATAACCTATCCAGAGAGCAACCCTTAATAAACTCCATCTTGAGGTAAGGGTGTCTGCCGGCAATGCCGCCGCCCATGCTCTGCACCACGCCTTCGATATTGGTGGCGTGAATCAGGTTGTTAATGCGGATTTCGTCTTGGAAAGCGCTCAAGAGACTGTTCAGACGGTGAAGTCTGTTCTTGCCGGGGCTTGCCCAGAACTTGCAAATCTTGACGACGATTTCTTGCTCCACATAGCGGCTGGGGTCGTTCGGGTGTTCCAGCCAGTATTGGGCGCGGTAAAGGTTGTTGGTGCCTTCGAGTGTCAGGGGCTCGACGAGCTGAATGTGCTGCATGGCACCGTTGTGCATGTATTCTGGATTCTGGTCGAACCACCGCTGGTATTCTTCCATGGTGTAGTTCGGGCGGAGAGCCAAATTTCTAGATACTCGATCTAATGTTTCTGCCAGAATGTTTCGAATCATGCCCCAAATTTAGCTAATCCCCAAAACAAAACAAGGTGCCGCAGAGCGACACCTTGCAATAAAAGTTATTTGAGATTAATCCATAGTCTTTTCGAGAGCCGTTGTAATGACATTGTAAGCATCTTCTACGGTATCGCAGAAATGGAACAGCTTGAGGTCGTCCTTGTCGATCATGCCTGTTTCGGCGATGTAGTTCCAGTTGATGACCTTGTTCCAGTACTTGCTGCCGTAAATCACGACGGGCATCTTGTCGCCGTATTTTTTTGTCTGGATCAGCGTCAAGATTTCGAACATTTCGTCGAGCGTGCCGAAACCGCCAGGGAACACCACGAGTGCTCTGGCCATTTTCATGAACCAGTACTTACGGATAAAGAAGTAGCGGAACTGCAGGTTCAGATCGTCGTCGATGTAGGGGTTCGGGTGCTGCTCGAAGGGAAGCTTGATGTTCAGGCCAACCGAAGAGGTGCCCACATCGTTTGCGCCACGGTTACCCGCTTCCATAATGCCCGGACCGCCACCGGTCATCACCGCAAATCCGTGGTCGTGTTGCTTGTTTGCCCAACGGCCAAGTTTTGCGCCGAGTTCGCGTGCGGCGTCGTAGTATTCAGCGACGGCTTCCAGTCGTTTGAGTCGGGCAAGTTCGGCTTTGTTCTTGCAGCTCTTTTGGCGTTTCTTGAGTTCGGCCATGGGGAGCGTGCGGGCAGAACCGAAGAACACGATGGTGTTCTTGATGCCTTCTTGTGCAAAAATCTGGTACGGACCCATGAATTCGGAAAGAATTCTAATCGGGCGCCCGACATCGCTATCGATAAATTCCAGATTATGGTAGATCATTTTGCCGGGGGTCAGTTTGATTGCCTTTTTCGTTGCCATGGTAAACTCCTTGGTTGGGAACACCCAACAGCTATATTATATCCCTAAAATACACTCAAAAAGGCAAAAAGCAACAAAAAAACGCTTTTTTTCTACTTGCAAACAAAAAAAACTTTATATTTATAGCATGCTAGTAAAAATTTGGACCGACAGCTTTATCATCACGGGCGAAATCGATACGCTCCGCGATGAACGTCTCACGGACTACATCCGTGAAAACAAGGACTTTATTGCCGTCACGCAAGTGCGTGTGAGTGACAGGAGCGAAAAGGACCTGTTCCGTACGCACTTCTTGAACGTGAGTACGCGACATATCGAAATTATCTTACCTGCGGAATAATGCCAAGCGAATGCAATAGGCCCGGTAGCCTATTGCCGAAGCGCTGGATGAACATAAAAAGACCGCCCTAGTGGACGGTCTAAATTTTTTTTGCCTTAACAGGTCTTCTTGATTACATGAAGAACCAAGAGGCGTAAACGCCGGCCTTCAGGCCAAAGTCTAAGCGAGAATTGTCGACCGTGACAGAACCAAGAGCGTTGCTGGCTTCGGTGGATGTATAGGTGTAGTCGAAGCCGAGTCCAACCTTCCCCGTCAGAATAAAGTTGGGAACGATTTCTGCGTGGACGCCGAACATGAGGTCAATCAGGAAGTCGCCAGAAGATGCGGTCGTTTTGGTGTTGCTTGCAACATCGGTGGTTTCCGTTTCGCCGTTGCTCACGTAAATGAGGTCAATGCCAGCAGAGGTCAGCATAAGCGGCATGGGCAAGAAGTAGTCAAAGCCTGCGCCGATTGCAAGTCCGGTGTAGTTGTCTTCTGCATCCACTTCGGAAGAGACACCGCCAGCCGTGGTTTCGGTTGTGGTTTCGCCGTGGTGATAAAGGCCGATGATGCCGGTTACCATCATGCTTTCGTTGAGCTTAATCTTAACGTCGATTTGCTTCAGTTGCATATCGTTAAAATTCGAGGTGAGGCCCATGCCGATACCGAGGAATGCGGAACCGTCGGATTTGGCTTTCTTGGTGGCCTTAGTCGGCTTTGCAGGAGCTTCATCTTCTTCGTCGTCTGCAGCAGGTGCTTCAACGCGAGCCGGGGCGTCGTCTTCGTATTCATCTTCGTATTCGTCGTCCTGTGCGTAGCTGTAGGAGCACAAGGCGAGAGCCGTCACGGCTGCAAGAAACATTTTTTTCATAAGTTACTCCTTAAATGGGGGTTTCAAAAATCCATAAGGAATACTAATAAAAAATGTCCAAAAGTGTTATAACTTTTGCTAAAGTTTTACCATTCCATCGCAATTTTCTTGATAAGGAAGCGTCTTGACGCCTCGTCAAGCTTCTTGGGATCGAAATTGACGCCCATCAGGGCTGCGTAAATGTTGAACGGGCTGGCGGTGGTGCCCATGTTGTTACACTTGATTTTAAGGATAATGGCGCCGCCTGCAATTTGAATTCCAAGAATATGCTCGTTCAAGTTGATTTCTTGACCGCGGTGGTTGAGTACCACGGGGAGCGTCTTGCTTTCAAACTTTTCCATGATGCCTTCGGGAATGGATTCAGGCGTGAATGAATAAATCATTGCCGTCGGCATGTGCTTCGATAGCTTTTCCTTGAGCGGTTCTATGTTCACGATTTCCATGCCGCGCGGGAAGGGCCTCGAAAGTTCGGCCATAATCTTTGGCAGATTTTCCTTGGATATGTCGAGCGGTTGCAGAAGGTCTACGCTGATGACTTCGCAGTAGGTTTCAAGACCGAGCGGGAGTGCGCCCATGTTCGAAATGCGGGGTTTCGGACTGAAGCCTTCGCTGAACTTGATGGGAATGCCTGCGCAAAGGAACGTGCGTTCGAAGAAACTGAGCATGTTCTGGTGCGGCAAGAATCGGCTGAGGCCTGTTTTCTTGAAGGTAATCTTGTAGCTGTGGCAGCTCTTTTGCGTGGGGCGGCGTTCAGCGACAAGTTTCTTGATTTCTTCGGGCGTGCGGCTCGGAGCCTTGTGACGTACCGGGTCGTTAGCGAGTTTGATTTCGGCGCCGAAGCCCGGAATACCGCACTTCTGGCAATCACCCCATTTGCAGTTGGGCACGGGGGCGGAATCTTCCTTGAATGCTTTTTCCCATTCGCCGCGCAGGTACTGTTTGCTTGTACCGGCGTGAATGAAATCCCATGGGAACACTTCGTCTTTTTCGCGCATGCGGTACACCCAGCTGGTGTCATAGCCACATTCTTCCCAGACCTGCTGCCATTTTTCAAAATCAAAACGGTAAGAGTCGCTTTCGAAGATAATTCCCTTCTTGTAGGCGGCGTAAATCACGGGGCCGAGCCTGCGGTCGCCGCGGCTGTATATGGCTTCGAGGAAGCTTGTTTCCCAGCCGGCCCAGTTCACCTTCACGTTCGGGTGTCTAAAGAATCGTTCGCGCACGTAGCGGATATGCTTGAGGGCGGTTTCCTTGTCCATGAACGGAGCCCATTGCAGACCGGTAAAGGACTTCGGGATCAGAATGCCCATGCTCACGGCAATCTGGCATCCGCGCAGGTACTTGCGACCGATTTTCACGAGGTTTTCAATCAGGTTGCAGAACGCTTCCATATCCTGCTCGTTTTCGGTCGGGAAACCGATCATTGTGTACAACTTAATCTTGTTGAATCCGCTACTAAAGGCGTGTTCGGCGGCGTTGTACATGTCTTGGTCGCTGATGGTCTTATTGATCATCTTGCGGATTCGTTCGGAACCCGTTTCGGGAGCGAAGGTCGCGCTGCGGCCACCCTTGAGGGCAGAAATCTTTTGGGCGAGCGTTTCGCCGAAGGCGTTCACGCGGATACTCGGGAGACTTACATCTACAGTGTCGAAGAACGGGTCGTCAATGATGGAATCGGTCAGGCCTTCTACAGGCTTGTAGTCGGCGGTAGAGAGCGAAAGAAGTCCAAGTTCGCGTTCGCCGGTAGCCTTGATGCCTGCTTTGGCGATGTCCAAAACGTCATCGGGGTCAAGTTCTCGGCAGGGCCTGTACCAAATGCCGGCTTGGCAGAAACGGCAACCTTGGGCGCAACCGCGCATGACTTCGACGCTGAATCGGTTATGCACCAGCTGCATGTTGGCAATCAAGTTCTTGATGGGGTAGTTCTTCGGGTCCATTACCGGAATGAACTGCCTGCGCACTCCGTTCGTATTCTGGTAGCTGCCCTTGGCGGGTTCTGCAGGAACGATGTCGCCAAATTCATTGATGACAGTGGGGCGCAGACTCGGTACGTACACACCATCGATTTTAGACAAATTCTCTAGAATCTGGGCGCGGGGGAGTTTGGCCTTGCGTCCTTCGCCTACGCAGCGCAGGAACTTGATAATCATGTCTTCGCCATCACCAATCATGAAGGCGTCGAAAAAGTCTACGACCGGCTCGGGGTTTGCCATGGCAGGGCCGCCTGCCACCAGAATCGGATCTTCTTCACGGCGGTCTTTTTGCCACACGGGAATGCGCGCGATGTCAAGCACGTAGGGCACATTCGTAAAGTTGAGCTCCGTCTGGAGCGTCATGCCGACCACTTCGAAATCACGCACCGGTGTATAGCTTGCGTAGCTGTACAGCGGAATGTCGTATTTTTCCATTTCTTTTGCCATGTCGTCCCACGGAGCAAAGGAAACTTCGCACAGCAAGTCCGGTTCGCGGTTAATGACATGGTACAGAATGCGGATTCCGTTATTGCTCATGCCGATTTCGTACTTGTCGGGGAACACAAATGCCATGCGGCAAAGCATCTGGCTGTGGTCCTTTACGACACTGTTCGCTTCGCCACCCATATAGCGGGCGGGGGATTCGACAGCGGGGAGGGCAAGGGCAATCTTTTCAAGAATGGTCATATTTACAAATTTAGCTAAGTTCCTGTTTTTTTGCGTTTATTTATGAGTCGGCTGTCAACAATTTCCCTTTTTAAGCTACATTTAATGACATGAGCATGTTTACTTATTTCTTTTGGCTAGTTGCGTTTGTCACAGGTGTCGTCATCGCATTCTTTGTGCCTGAGACGACGGTTCCCATTAGTGGCAAGTTCGTTTTTATCGGGGCATGGGGCGCTGTTCTTGGCTTGGTGCTCTATAATGTGTGCAAGCGTAAGCTCGACATTGCCGAAGAAGACTTTAATGAAGCGCTTTATTCCATCAAGGATTCGAAGTTGACTATGTCGTCCGGGATTTCTGTGAATGAACCCGATCCGATGGCCTCCGCTCCTGAACCCGAAGATATGCCTCTTCCGTCGGGTGCAATTTCTTCGAAAGAAGCTCTTGCTAAAAAGGTTGATGAAATTTGCGTCAAGTTCCCTCTGGATGCCTGGAAAAAGTATACACGCTGCCTTTTGAAGGATCGCCCGGTCCCCGAAGTGATCAAGTCCTTGCAAGATTTGCTCCCGCTGTTGTTCCCGAATGCATCTGGAATCCTCTACATGTATGCTGGAACCCAGACGGACTTGCACAAGGTGCTTGGCTTTGGCGAAACAGTCTTTAGTGACGATGTGATTCGCCCTGTGGAATGCGCCAGCTTCGATGCCGGAGACATTGTCATTACGGATTATTCGAATCCGAGCGTGAATGGTGGTTGTACCCATTTGCATCACCACCCGCATGGCATTTCGTTCTGCGCTCCGATTGAAGGGGTTGAAGAACATTTCGGTATTTTCTCGCTCCAGACCGATGCTTTGCCCGACAACGAAACCATGGACGACTGGCATGCCAAGGTGAGTGCGGTTGCGGCAACGTTTGGACTCTATATTGCGACCCAGAACTTGAATGCCCGCTACAAGCAGCATAGCATTCGCGATGGCTTGACTGGATTGTTCAACCGTCGCTACATGGAAGAATCCTTAATCCGCGAAGTGTCGGCGGCAACTCGCCATCGCTCGCCGATTGGGCTTGTCATGATTTACCCGGATTCTGTTTCGCATATTCAGGAACAGCGTGGCCGTCATGCCGTGGAACAGCTCCTGTGGGAACTGGGCCAGCGCCTGCCGGGCTATGTCCGCAACGAAGACATTCCGTGCCGTTACGAAGGCGATGTGTTCTGCGTGATTCTGCCTGGTGCAGACCTCAAGATTACGCGTGACCGTGCCGAAAGAATCCGCAACGAAATTTCTCAGCTCAAGATTGCCTATGGCGATACGGTTCTTGAAACCACGCTCAGCATGGGTGTTGCCGTAATGCCGGTGCATGCGGGCGACGCTCGCGGCCTTCTGAAGGCAGCCGGAGAATCGATGCAACTGGCTGTTCAGTCTGGCGGCAATCGTGTGATTCTGGCCGATGCATTGGGCAAGAAACAGTAATCGAAACCTGAACTTTATTGATTAATTTGTATGCAAGGCGAGGTGCCTTGCATATTTTTTTGTGAACTTAACTTTACAGAATGGCAGAGTCGGCTACAAAAAAAAACTCAGTTAACTTGCGTTAACTGAGCTTTTTGGGGGTTAGGAGGAGAACAAAGAGTTCTTGAGCATTAAGATAGAAATTGGATGGGAATATGGGAGGGCTTTTCGATAGGTGTTGTTGAAAAGCGTTGAGATTTCTTCAACATTCTCAACAATTCTCATTGGGCATATTTTCTTTTTTTTACTATTTTTAGGCTATGAAAAAGTTTTTAGCTCCCATCGTGCTGCTTGTCCTGGCATCCGCTTTGGCTGTTTATCTGTTGACGGATTTCTCTGGTTCAGGAAATTCCTTTGATGCCGAAGCTTATTTGACGGCACGCTCTAAAATTGATTCACTTGAACTTGAACTCTGGAATGCAAAGGCTGATCCTGACCTTCAGGTAAATATCCGCTTGCAGCTTGACTCTGCATGGGAAGAATTGTCCTCGATGCGTTCTGCTCCGGTTTCTGCTTCTTCGGAAGGTACCGCTGTCGAAGAAAAGTCTCACGCATCTGATATTGTCAAATGGATTTTGGGTGGCATTCTTGCCATTGCCGTTTGCGTTGTCGTCTTGATCTTTGTTTTGAGAAAGCGTCAAGAGATTATTACCCGCCGTATGGAAGCTATTAAGGCCGAACGTTTCAAGGAACCGAAGGCTTCGCTTGATGACGCGACTATTCCGCCGCGCCCGCGCCGCGAAAAGCGCTCCATTATTGCTGACGCCGAGGCGTATGCAGCCAGAAAGCGTGAAACTCTTGCTCAAGAAGCTGCTGCAAAGCAGGAACCCAAGCCCGAAGAAGAGCCGAAGGTCGCTTTCGAAGACGAAAACGGTGTTCCTGAAAACAAGATTCTGACGAGTGCTATCGAAAATAAGCCGACTCTCAGGCCCACAGCCAAGGAACGTATCACCTCTGCAATGCAGAATCTGTCTGACGTATTGCGTGCTCCTCGCGGCCTTTCTCGCGAACGCACGATGAAGTTGCGCGCCCAGAGCCGCAACCTCACAGGCGATCCGAACCTCAAAAGCCCGCTCGAAGTAACGCGCTTCGATCGTGAATCCAACGAAAAATTGAAGATTCTCCAGATGTCCCGCCGCGGTTTCCCCGCCTCGGCTATCGCCTCTAGCCTGAAGATTTCTCAGGAAAAGGTTGAAGCGGTCATCAAGGAAGCCATGGGCTAATGCGTTATCGTTACCGCTGCGAATATCTGGGCAGCGCCTTTTACGGCTGGCAGGCCCAGAACGAGGGCGGAAAGACCAAATTTGTTACTGTTCAGTCTGCGCTAGAGCAAGCGTTTAGCGTCGCTCTTCGTACGCCAGTGCGCATTACGGGCTCTGGCCGTACCGATACGGGCGTGCATGCCCGCGGGCAATGCGTGCATTTTGATTTCGATGGTGAAATAGATTGCGCAAAAATAGTCCGTTCGATTAATGGGCTTACGCAAAGGCTTATCCGCATTCGTGACCTCGAACCGTGTGCGCCGGATTTCCATTCTCGATACGACGCCTTGTGCCGGTATTACCAGTATACGATTTTTACCCGCCCTGTTGCTCTTTTGCGTGACTTCGGCTGGGAGTGCGGTTCCTTGAATCTCGATCTGGATGCCATGGAGCAAGAGGCCAAGTCCTTCTTGGGTCACCATGATTTTATCGATTTCTGCATTCCTCGAAACGACGGCAAACCGACAGATTGCATTCTTACGGAATTCCGCCTGGAGCGCCTGAATGATTGGAGTTGCATGTTCCACATTAAAGGGAATCGCTTCTTGCACCGCCAGGTGAGGGCCATGGTCGGAACGTTATTCGATGTCGGTCGCGGCAAGCTTCCGCTGGGGACCGTTCAAACTATTTTTGACAAAAAATTTAAGGGCGAACGCACGTGGGCGCCGCCCCAAGGGCTTGTACTTCAGAATGTAGAGTATAAGGACTACTAGTTCTTTTTGGCTTTGTTGTTGCCGTTATCCTTTTTCTCTTTTTTCTCTTTTTTCTCTTTCTTTTCCTTGTCGTTGTCGCCGCTCTTGTTGTCATCACTGTCGTTGTTGTCGTCGCTTGTGGCTGCGGCACTGCATTCAGCAACAGCTCCTATAGCCCATGTAACTGTTAATGGGAGACAGTCCTCAGACGAAAGGATTTGCTGGTAGTCGACATGGCTTCCGGTAGGAGTCATTGAAACGGCCCAAACGCTTCCGGCGGGGCAATCGTTCAAATCCGTGAGGCTTGCAATCTTGAGCCCAATAACGCTTTCGGTAGATTCCAAACTTATATCGCCGGATACGCAGCCAGAATATTGAAAGTAGTTGGTTGTGCCGCCACCCGGTGCTGCAAAACCAATGCTATTCCAACTTCCGATCATGTCCTTGTGGGCAACATGCGCGTCCTGAAGCTTTATGTAAGATCCTGCGGCAACGGAAACTTCGCTTGCCTTGGCTTTTGCAATTTGTCCGAAAATTTTCGGAATGCTAACGGCCGACAATATGCCAAGAATGACAATAACGACCAATACCTCGACTAAAGTAAAGCCGTGCTTCATTTTTTTTTGCCCCTCTAAATAAAAATGTTTGTTGCCCTTAAATATAAAAAGGGAATTTTAAATTCCCTTTTTAAACCTTGGTGGCTTCAATCATGTCGCGTACGGCACGGTCGATTCCGATCATGACCGCCTTGCTGACTATGCTGTGGCCGACGATAATTTCGTCGATGCCTTCGATAGCGGCGATGGCGCCCACATTGCGGTAGTTGAGCCCGCGGCCGGCCTTAACCTTGAGGCCGTATTTGCGGGCGAGGACTGTCATGTCTTCAAGTGCCGAAATTTCGCGTTCCACTTCTTCGGTGCTTCCGAGTGTGCAACTGGTGGCGTACTTGCCCGTGTTGAATTCAACGAAGTCAGCGCCAATCTTCTTGGCGGCCTTGACTTGTTCGGTTTCGGCGTCAATGAACACACCGACAGAAATATCGTTGTTTTTGAGCGTCATGACTGGCTTAATCAGGTCGTTGGCCTTGGCGGCTACGTTCAAGCCGTCTTCGGTCGAAAGTTCCGTGTGAATTTCGGGAACAAGCGTCACGGTGTCGGGCTGGTTGTTGATTGCGGCCTGGAGCATTTCTTGCGTGGGGCTCATTTCCAAGTTCATCTTGGTGGTCACCGTGCGGCGCAAAAGCTGAACGTCGCGGTCTTGGATATGCTTCTTGTCTTCGCGCAAATGTACCGTAATGCTTGCTGCGCCTGCCAGTTCTGCAAGTACTGCCGCTGCAATCGGATCCGGTTCGCAAATTTTGCGGGCTTCGCGGATAGTGGCGATATGATCAACGTTAAATCCAAGTTTTACGGTCATACAAGGCTCCTTGTCATTTCTTCATAAAAGTAGATAAATTTATTAGAGTGGTACCCTGGGCTTTCGCTTTTGCCGGCAAATCGCTCAATTTTTCGATAGAGCTTGTATTTAAGGGGAGAATCATGACGGCAAGTCCGTTTCGCTTCGCTTCCCTGATTTTTGCCTTGGTATAGTCGTCTATCGAGCTGTTTTCACGGTTGTAGGCAGTGGCGGTTTTGCATTTCATTTCAAGTTCTTTACAAGTCTGCATGACAATGGAACGCTTGTTTGCCGAAATATCCATAAACCAGAGTCCGCGATCCTTGGCGGGCTTCAAAATGGCCTGTAAAAGCTGTTTGTGTTCTACAGCCTGTTCGCCATAGCGCGATACGATTCCCCTTGCCTGCGGGAACTTGGTGCGTGCGTCCCCAATCACGGTCTCGATTTGTTCTTCGGTGTGGTGAATGCGTAGGGGTCTTAGCTTGTTGTGGGCCTTGTTCAATTTGGTGGATTCCAACGTGAGCCAAAGTGTCTCGCTCATGTTGTTTATTTTGTCTAGACTCTTGTATTCTTCGTCACTTAAACCGAATGGCGGAATCAGCAGGTCGTAGGGGTATTCCAGTTTCTTGAGGGCGACAATCAGTTCGGGTGTCAAGCTGGTAACCTGGAAGGCGACTGCAAGCAGCGATGCGCCCGGCTTGAATTCGTTGCGGGAGACTTGAAGTTCCAGTTTGAGTGAATCGCCTTTATCGTTTAAAAGGTCCACTTGTGCAGCCTGGAAAATGGAAGGATCCAGGTTGTAGATTTCTTCCATATAAAGAATCTTGCCGCCGTTTTTGTCGACGAATCGCTTGAGCTGCAACAAATACATAATGACTGTTTCGCCGCCGCCCATAGTCCATATATGGCGCTTCTTGCGTTTGGAGTAGCTTACCTGTAAAGGAGATAGGGCTGCGTCCATTTTTTCTTCGAACGAACGGGTGTCTTGTTTTTCGGCCTGTTCCTCTGTCGAATCTTTTTGAATAAGCTTGCCTTCTACCTTTGTCTTATAAAGCTCGGTAAGCATCGGGAGCGCGAATACGAACCCTCCGATTAAAATCAGCAAAACAATAATTATGGCAAGAATGTGTTTCATTTTTCCCATGGTAGGTGCTAATATAACTAAATTGCCGGTATGCCTATTGTGTTTGCCTTGGTCGGAGCGACCGGAATCGGAAAATCGGAACTGTCCCTGCAACTTGCGGAATCGTTTAATGCCGAAATCATCGGGGTTGATTCTAGACAGGTATACAAAGGCTTTTGCATTGGCACTGCGCAGCCGGACGCTGCTAGCCTGCAACGGGTAAAGCACCACATGGTTGATTTTCTGCCGCCGACTGAAACTTTTTCGGCGGGGGAGTTTTGCCGCCAAGTAAAAAACTTGCTGGCAGAAAATCCCGAAAAGAACTACATCTTGGTCGGTGGTACAGGGCTTTACGTACAAAGTCTTTTTCTTGGACTCCCGAAGATTCCTGCTGTTCCCGAAAGCATTCGTAAAGAGCTAGAAGATAAAGCGGCAAGCGAAGGTGCTGATAATTTATACAAAATGGCTTGCGCGGTAGATCCCGAGTCTGCTCAAAACGTGAATCCGAATAATACGCTGCGCTTGGTGAGAATCCTTGAAGTGTTTCAGGCGACAGGGCGCAAGTTGTCGGATTATCAGAAGGAACGTGAAGGCGGAATTGGGGCGGTTCCTGTCTTTTGGTTGCAACGGGACCGAGATGTTTTGTACAAACGAATTGATGCCCGCGTAGACCAGATGATAAAAGACGGTTGGGTAGAAGAGGCTCGCGAACTCTCTAAAACAGTGCCGCTTACGGCCCCTGCATGGCAAAGTTTGGGCTATCGCGAACTTTTGCAGGCGAAAACAGCCTCTGAAATGAAGAATATTGTTGAAGAAGTCAAGAAAAAGACCCGCAATTATGCCAAAAGGCAGTTGACATGGTTCCGTTGGCAACTTCAGAACACTTCGATTGACATGGAAAATGCCCCTTTTGAGGCAATTTTGTCCAGTCTTTCAAAAAACGCTTAAAGAAAGTTGTGAATAGTTTGTGAACTCTTGGGTAATTCCCTGCGCAAGAGTCGTGTTATTCCCGTTTTTTGCGAAAATAAGAAAAAAATGCGATTTTTTCTGCAAAAACACCCTTGCAAAAGTTCCTGAAAATTCTATAATTGGCGTCGTTCCTGAGAGGGACGGCCGAAAACGAAACGCTAAACGCGAAGAACCAAGTAAGCCGCGATCAAGGGACAGCAACCCGAGAGGTTGCTGAGTAGATTGAAGGAATCGGAGATGTGCTTAGTGACGGGTCCAAGAGATTTCTTGGAATAGTCAATAATACGAACGTGATTAACGGGACCAAGACTTTAAAAAATTAATGAAGAGTTTGATCCTGGCTCAGAACGAACGCTGGTGGCGTGTCTTATACATGCAAGTCGAGCGGTGCAGCAATGCATAGCGGCGAA
>NZ_FXUE01000007.1 GCF_900182935.1 Fibrobacter sp. UWB10
TTCGCCGCTATGTATTGCTACACCGCTCGACTTGCATGTATAAGACACGCCACCAGCGTTCGTTCTGAGCCAGGATCAAACTCTTCATTAATTTTCTAAAGTCTTGGTCCCGTTAATCACGTTCGTATCATTGACTATTCCAAGAAATTTCTTGGACCCGTCACTAAGCACATCTCCGATTCCTTCAATCTTCCCGGCGGCCTCGCGGGCCTCCGTTTCGCGTTCGTTTGAGCTCTTCAGCCCTCTCGTTCGCGGGTGAGGCCAATTATAGAACTTTACGCCGTGTCCGTCAAGGGGTTAAGGCAAAAAATTTCACTTTTTTTTCGATTTTTTTGAAATAACGGTATTCCGCCCGATTGCCCGCCATTCTATCAACACATTATCAACTTTTGCCACAAGCAAAAATCATTTTTTATATTTCGGAGGGAGAGGAAAACTGTTTATGGTTAGGAAAATTCAAGTCTTTATAGCAACAATTTTGACGGCCGCAGCTTTTTGCCAAGCGCAGATGGCTCTAAAAAAGAGTCAAAACGAGAAAATTCCCGTCATTAACAAGGAATTCTTGCTTTATAAAGGCTCAAAAGCAGACGCAGAAGCCCAGGAATCCCGCGAAGAACACAAGGACAGCGAAATTTCTGCCATAAATAAGGGATCTCAATTAAATCTCAGCAATCGTCAAGTTTCTGTTGCACAAATAGGATTATGCTTAGCAGCATCTATAATCAAATCCGCTACAGGCTCCGCAGAATCCGTTAACTGCGACTACACCCATTACGGAACACACTAGCCGCAGACAAATTGCAAACAAATTCCCTTATTGAGCTAAAGCTCTATAGTCATACCGCAGCGCATTTGTTCGGCGCGGTCGCCCAAAACTTCGTGCAGAATTTCAAACGCGCGATTTCCGGTGCAGTGCCCGGTATAAATCTTTTGGACATCTAGTTCGCGCAGGCGTTCGGCAAAGGCGCGTACCACTTCGTCTTTATAGCGGAACAAATGGAATCCGCCGAGAATCGCATAAATCTTTTTGCCGGGGAACGTAGCCTCGATTTCTTTTACGATGTTGTCTGCGCCGCCGTGGCTGCAACTGTTCATGACAAACAAGCCCTTAGGCGTATCGAATACGAGACTTTGTTCGTGATCAAAACTATCATAGTGGTACTTGCCGTTTTCTTTGACCGAAAGATGCGCACGTTCGCCAATCGCAGAGAGGCCCGGAGTCTTGTGCGGCACCAGATACACATTCGGCGCTATCTGCATGTCGCCTTCGGCAAAGCGGATGCGGTCTGCAAAGCGCTTTAAAAAGCCCTTGTGAATTCCGATGTATTCGTGGTAAGTAAATCGGCCCAGCAATTTGTGTGTATGATAGCAGTTTTCGCCCGCGCCCTTGCGCAAGTAAAAAGGCGCAATCTTGTTCGCATGAAAGAACTTGGCCATGCCATCGCTATGGTCAAAATGCGCATGACTCAAAATGCCCACATCAACCTTCGAAAGGTCCACGCCCATCACGCCCGCGTTTTTCGCGAACAAATGCGACGCTCCCGTATCGAGCAGGTAACGCTTGCCCTCGAATTCCACATACACCGACAAGCCCCATTCGCCAAAGAGCTTGCGGGAGCCACAGCAACTAGCGATATTATCTATCAGGACCTGAATCTTCATATTACAAAAGCCGGATTATTTGCAGTCAAGGCAAGTCCATTCTACGATACCGGAACCGTAGTTATTGAAACGAGCACGAGTGTAGCTTTCAATATCGATTAAGAATCCGATTTTGCCAGCATTTTTAGTGCAGCAGCCATCGCAATCGCTATCGGCGCACTTGTCGTAAACAACGGCATCAATCGTGTAGCCGCCCTTGCGAAGCCTAAAGGTCTTTAGTTTGTACGTATCCCAATCTTTTTCATGGATGGCGATAATGTTATGTTCGCTAACCCATTCTTCGGTCTGCTGATCTTCGAGGCCCGCAAACCAGCCCGCCCAAGTGCAGCCATTATAGTCTTCACATTCTTCGCTGCCGGGTTCCGGCCAAGAAGTATACCATGTAAGAGCGGCCCTATTCCATACGGTATCGGTAGAAGATTCGCTAGATTCAATTTCGGCACTTGACTCTGGCGCAGTTTCTGCGCTACTCGATTCTAGAACAGTTTCGGAGCTACTCAAAACAGCTTCTTCTGAGCTACTAGATGCGACTTCGGAACTGCTGAGTTCCTGAGCAGACGAACTTTCCGGTGCCGGCGAACTAGAATTATCGTCACTGCATGCGGCGAGCAATGCAATCGCAAGAATTGCACCACACAAATAGAATTTCATAGAGCCTCCTTTTTGCCCAAATACTTTTTAAAGCAATTTTCCGTCGCTAAAGGCGTTACCCACACGGCGCTCCATGACATAATAGCCATGACCCGCAGAGTCGTAGCACACGGGAGCGAGCTTTTCTACAGAAAGTTTGCCGGATTCATCGAGTACGGAATCGTCGACAGACACATTCACGATTTCGCCGAGCAAAAGTTCCGAATCTTCATTGTAGCTTACGAACTTGCATTCCAATGCGAGCGGGAGTTCAGCAATCAGCGGAGCATCCACATGAGCGCTCTTGACAGAGGTCAAGCCGGAATGAGCAAACTTGTCGGCGACCTTGTTGCCTGAGGTCACGCCCAGGTAATCAATCGCCTTGATGTTCTTGGCCGTCGCCATGCTGACGGTAAAAGCCTTGCGCGCAAGAATATTCGGCATGGTCTTATGGCTGTGAGCCACGTAAATGGCGACCTGGTTCGTGTCGCTGATAGAGCCCCAAGCGGCTACCATGGCATTCGTAGAACCGTCTTCGTTATACGTCGCAATCACCAATGTAGGCTGCGGGTACAAGTAAGCTTTAACACCGAGATCTTTGCGCATTGTTTGCTCCTTTTAAGTTCTTGATTTACAAGATATAAAAATTTTCCGATTTCATCGCTAATTTTCTCTATAACACAAAGCGTGTTATTTAGAATTAAAAACTTGAACTAACCGGCTAAAATTCGGCGATTTTCGTAAAATTCAGCGATTTTTGTGTTATAAGAACATTGACTTTTGTAATTGCAGAATCTAGTTTTATAAATATGAAGTCGGTCCTCGAATACAGAAATTACCACGCATTTATGCAGGATTACTACGACTCCCGCAAAAAAAGCGGAGCGTTTTCATGGCGTGAATTCAGCAAGAATGCCGGTTTTTCGTCTTCAAACTACCTGAAACTGGTTTGCATGGGCAAAAGCAAACTGAGCAAGGTCAAAACAGCCCAAGTTGCCAAAGCCATGGGGTTGATTGGTCACGAAGCCGAATACTTTGAACAACTCGTTATTTTCGGAAATGCCATAAAGGATAGCGTCAAAAAAACAGCTTTCTTGGAAATGTCAAGGATTGCCCAAGAGCACAAGGTTCGCGTTATCGACAGCGATGCATTCCAGTACTACGAATCCTGGAAATACCCCGTCATTCGCGAACTTGCCCCAATGATGCCCGACGCTCAGCCACGAAAAATCGCCGACGAATGCAAAGAGTATGTTTCGGCTGAAGAGGTCCGCGACATTCTCGCTTTCTTAGTGAAAGCAGGATTCCTCAAGAAAGACGGCGATAAAGTCTATTCGCAAACTGAAAAAGCAGTCGTCGGTTCGCCAGAAGCCCTCCCGATCGCCATTCGCGAAATGCACAAGGAAATGGGCAGCATGGCCGTGCGTGCAGTAGACCGATACAACGCAAGCGAGCGCTACTTTACAGGAATGACTATCGGTGTTAACGAAGAAACCTATTCACGAATTATCGACGAAATCAACATTTGCGCCAAGAAGATTGCCGCCATTGCAAACGAAAGCGACAACCCAAATCAAGTCTACGGATTGAATTTTCAACTTTTCCCTTTCACAAATAAGATTGAAGGAGAAAGCCATGCTTAACATTAAACAGAATTTCTACATGGCGGGAGCAATTGCCCTTATTACGCTTGCAGCCTGCTCCTCGGACAGCCCTACCACGGCTGGCTCCACGACTATTCCGAATGCGACTGCCGAAATCAGCAGTTCTTCGGACGAGGTGACAACAAGTTCCTCGGACAACGCAATTACTAGTTCAGCAGGCGAAGAAATAAATAGCAGTTCCTCGAACAACGAAACCATTGGAAAACAGGATATCATTTTCACCACTACGCCCACAGCAAAAAAAGCAATCTCCCAAGGCGAGGTCGTTGTTTACGGTAATGAAAATGGAGCGGAAGCAAGTTGTTCCGCAGGCAAGTACGCCAGCACGAAGAAATACCTGGCGAGAATCAGCATTGCCGACGGTGAAACCATGGAACGGACAATCGGGTTATACAACTTCGGAAGTGCCTGCAACGATATCTACAAGGCTTTCCAGGAATCGTGCAATTCCGGCTTGGTAGATGTCGCACCAGATGCAGTATGTAGCGGGAACGGAGACTTAAAGGCTTTCTGCTACGCTTCCAAAACTGATTCCGTTAGGACATGCAATGCAAGAGGCGAATGCATCACAGCAGGGCCGGATTCCACAATCAACTTCGACACGCTTCTTGAAAGTTTCACCAAGGAATCCAACGACATCTGCGGCACCATCGCAGACGGTGTAGACACGACAGAATACGACATTCCCAAATCGGAACCCGATAGCAGCACCAAGGCAAATTCCGGCAGGGTATTCATCCTTGAACCTAATACAGATAAACTAGATGTTACCGATGAAGAACGCGCAGTTCTAGATAGTCTTGCTGCGGCGTTCCCTGAAAAATACAGAATAGATGAAATCGACGGCATGACCTTATTCCTCAACTACGATGCCGAATACCGTTTTATGACAGCAGGCAAGAAGTTCATCCTTAACGAAGATGACAACACCTGTACCGGAAACATCTATCAAGAAGAATCCGGCGTAACGCGTTATATTTCAAAGTACGGAGATTGGCGTTCCACACACACGACAGTTCTTGTATCTAACAACGCAATCGTGTATTTGGTCAATGACGGTACCGGTTCCGCCAAGGAAGTTTTCCAAGCGGAATGCGAAGCGACAAACGGTTCTTACTATGAATATATCGAGAAGGCATTTGGATGCGCCGTAAAGAACTTCACGGAAATCCCATTCGCAACCATCGTCAGCGAACAGGAATCCATGAGCAGAAACAATTTCGATATTCTTCCAGAATTCACTCCAAGGACGTTCGCTAATTAGCGAAACCTACCTAGAGCCTTCCCTCAGTCTGAACGCCACGCAGGCGATGTCGACGACACGCGGGAGGCTCATTTCGCGGCTCATGCCCTGCGGCAGGTTACGGAAGCCTACGTTCTGGATTTTTTCGTGAAGCTTCTGGATAGTCGCGGCGACAGAATCACCGGCAGCAGAGGTATCGGACGATTCCGAATTGCTGGCGGCGTTCTGCAACAAGTTCAAAAGCACAAAGCCCGCCCCCAGGCGCTGCTGCTTGTCGACAAGCGTATTGAGGCGCGATGTGTCGGACACTAGGAACCCGATTTGCAACAAAGTATCGCCGGAAAGTTTTACCTTGACTTGGCGCTCGACCGCAGAGGTGGGGCGCACCGATTTTTGCAAAGGTTGCATGTAGGCTACAAACGGGCGCGCGCTTGAGGCCGCGGCTGTAGACTGTTGCGATTCCGGCGACTGCGAAGACTTTGCACATTCAGCCTTGTAGTTTGCCATGATCACGATGTTGTCGGCAAGGTCGAGATAGTCGCCGCAAGCGCCTGCCACCAGAATAAAGCTGTAGCCCTGAGCCGAGATTTCGCGGATGCGGTCGGTCAAGGGAATTAGCGGTTCGCGGTCATCGCCCAAGAGCTTGCGCACGCGAATGTCGCGAATCAAGAAGTTCACCGCCGAAGAATCCTCGTCGATCAAGAAGGTGCTGGCCCCCGCTTCCATAGCCTCGAGCAAGTTTGCAGCTTCGCTTGTTGAGCCCGACGCCGAAAGCGTATTGAAATTCTTAGTCGAAACGCCGCCCGGCAAGTCGCGCACGAACTGCGACAAGTCTGTGCCGCGCACGCTGCGGCCGTCTTCGACGCCCACGCGGAGTGCCGATTCGTCAATCACGATTCCTTCGCGGCCGTCGCCCGGAATATGCGGGTAGACCGCGCGGGTCAAGGCCTGCAGCAAAGTCGACTTTCCATGGAAGGCGCCACCCGTAATCACGGTGATTCCCTTCGGGATTCCCATGCCGCGAATTTCGCGACCGCACACATTCAAAGTCACCGCCATCTGTTCGGGAGCGGTAAACGGCACCGCACCTTCCAGCGGCAATTCGCTCAAGCCAGAGGCTCGCGGAAGCACTGCGCCATCGGGCACGAATGCACACAGCCCGCGACTTTCGAGCTGGGCCAAAATCTCCTTGCGTTCGGCGAGCACGCGGAAATGTTCCTGCAACGCGGCCTCGTCGGACTTGCTGTAATAAAGCCCTGCCGACACCAGGTCCGGCAACACCATCGTCAAAATTTCGGCAGCGACTTCGGCCTGAATCTTGCGGCCTTCGCCTGGGAGCCTTACCTGCAGGCAGGCCCGGAGCTCGCCGTTATCAATCCACAGGGAATTTCGCACCAGCATCTCGGGTCCAGCCGTATCGAATACAATGGCGGCATCCTTATCGGGATACTTTTCTTTAACCAGTCGCGAAAGTTTGCGGTGCAAGAAATCGCTTAACGCCAAGCGGCGTTCAAAAGAGCCACCCCATTCGCCCGCGTAACCGAGCATCGAAAGATTCGCCTTGATTACGACTCTAGAAGCCGGCGCATACGGGTCGCCTTGCACATGCAGGAATTCCAACGCAAAGTCGCCAAAATCCCATGGTTTGTCTGCAAGAGACTTGTAGAGACCATAATTTTTGCCATTTAAAGTGCGAATTTTCTGGTAAAGGGCTTTCATGCGTTGAAAAGTAGTTTTTTAAGGGCGCTTTTTTAGCACGCGTTTCCAAACTTTTGCACAAAAAAAAATTAAATTCCATAAAAACTTTATATTTTTAGAACAAACAAACAGGAGAAATCCATGAAAAAGCTTTACGTTTTTGCGCTTTTGGTCGCATTCCTCTTTACCGCCGCCGTCGCTGACGACGATCCACCTCCGCGCGGTAAGGCTGCAACTATTACCATCATTACCAACCCGCCTAACAGTGATGTGTTCCTCGGTGGCGAACCTCTCGGCAAGAGCCCGATCGAAAACATGAACGTGAAGTCTGGCCGCCAGACCCTCGTGGTGATCGACCAGGGTTACGAACTGGTGAACCAGCGCGTGAACATTTGGCCGGGTAACGATAAGCGCAACGTGTTCGACTTCGGCACCAAGATTCCTAAGGGTGCTATCAAGGTGACCACCATTCCGGGCAAGTGCCTTATCTACATTGACGGCGACAATGCCGACAAGACCGACGGCGCAGCTCTCACCATCAACAACCTCGATGCCGGTGACCACGTGATTCGCGCAGAATGCTCCAACCGCAAGTCTGCTGAAGCTCTCGTGACCGTGAAGGGCGAAGAAACGGTCGAAGTGACCCTCGACGCTTCTGGCAAGAAGAAGAAAAAGTAATTTCTCTCTCAGTGGTTTATACCATAAGCCTCCGACATAAGTCGGAGGCCTTTTTATTTATATTTAAAACATACTTAAGAAGGGAACACTCATGAAACGCCTCATATTGCTTGCCTTATCTGCACTGCTACTTTGCTCCTGCGCCAACAAGTCTCTTACCCGCTACGAGACTCTCGCCCCCGTGCTCAAAGAAGAGGGCTTCGAAGGCACCATCAAGAAAATCGAAAAAGAAAAGGACGACATTTACGGTGAAAAGAGCGCCTTCCTTTACCACTTCGACGAAGGCATGCTTTACCACTATGCCGGCAAGAACAAGGAAAGTATCAAGCACTTTGAACAGGCCGAACAGATTTACGAAGACTTGTACACCAAGTCCGTGACTAACGAAGCCGCGGCCCTTGCCACCAACGACAACATGCGCCCCTACAGGGCCCGCCCCTTTGAATTGCTGCTGATGTATCAGTACCAGATTTTGAACTATCTCGCCGTCGGGGATTTGGACGGGGCACTGGTCGAAGTCCGCAGGGCGCAAATCGCATCCGAAGCCCTTTACCAGAAAGACAAGGACAAGGTGAACGACAACGGCTGGCTGCGCTACCTGAGCGCACTCGTTTACGAAATGTCCGGCGAAGAAGATGACGCCGCCATCGCCTACCTAAAAGCCGCCAAGGCATTCGAAGAAGGCAACGTGAAAATGCCCAAGGAAGTCTGGGAATACATTAACGAAAGCCTCCGCAAAATGGACCGTGCAGACGACCTGAAGGCCTTAAAGACCCCGATGCTTGCCCAAACCCCTAAGGCCACGCAATCCCGCGAAAAAGGCCAGGAAATCATTGTGGTGGGCTATGCAGGCCACAGCCCCATTCTCGGCGAAATGTACCTGTCGGGTACCTTCGTAAGCGCAGGCGCCATCAACCTGACCTACAAAGACGGCGAAACCGGCAAAATTGAATCCTTCACGCTCGTTGCTCCCCCGGTGGCAGGCGCCGGCAGCAACACCTTCCATATCGGGTTCGCGCTCCCGCAAAAGAAGAAATTGCCCCAGCACACGAACATGTTCACCGTAAGCCTCGATGGCAGCAAGCACACCCAGATCGAAAAGGTGGCCAACATCGATGCCGAACTCGATAAGAACATGAAAGACGAAAACGCATCGACCATGATTCGTACCGCCACCCGCGTCGTGATTCGCACCATTGCCGCCCAGCAGGCCAAAAAGGCAACCAACACGGGCAACGGAATCTTTGACTTGGTGAAAAACATTGCCGTAGACGTGGGTCAAACCCAGCTGGAACAGGCAGACCTTCGAGTCGGTCTCTTTATGCCCAATTCAATCAACGTGACCCGCATTCCGGTCGACGCTGGCACCCACGAACTGGTCATTTCGGCCCTGGACAGCCAAGGAAGAGTGGTCGGAGAATACAAATTGGGCAAAGTTAAAGTCGCTAAGGGGCAGAAAAAAATTGTTCTCGTTCCATCTATTGAGTGATTTTAGTATTTTATGAAAAAATAGTATCCGCTTTTTGAAATAATAATGTAGTTTCAAAGGCAAACTTTAAGGAGCACTACTCATGAACTTAAAAGCATTAGTCGCTGCTGGCGCACTGCTCGCCACCCAATCCTTCGCTATCGTGGGCGTCGGTTTCCATTATGCACCCGGCCTCGGCACCTCGATGAAGTCCGCCGAACCGGCAAGCATCGCCAACAAGATTGAACTGAGCCACGAAGGCTTTGACGGCGTTATGCAAGGTTTCGGTTTCAAGGCATGGGTTGACCTGCTCCCCATCGTCGACATCGAAGCGACCATGAACATCCAGTTCGGCTCCTACGACGCTTCTCTCTGGGTTGAAGACCCGCTCAACGACACTAAGACCGAAATTCCCATGGAAATCGAATTGGGCGGTACTCCGTTTGGCAAGGCAAATCCCAAGTTTGTTGCCATGACGCTTGACTTCTCTGTCACTTACCCCATTACGTTCTTGCCGATCATTCGCCCCTACATTGGTGGCGGTCTTTCGGTCCACATGAACAGCTTCGTCCTGAACCAGGAGTTCGCCTCTAGCTTTGTCGAAGAGAGCACCCTCGACGAAGTAGCCGAAATCGTACTCGACCAGACCATGGACGACAAGGCCAAGTCCGAAGCTCTCAACAAGAAGGGCCAGGATATGAAGAAGCAGATTCAGGACAAGGCTGTTAAGGAAGGCTTGGAAAAGAGCGTTGGTGGCCACATTCTTATTGGTGCCCGCGCCAAGCTCCCGGTTATCCCGATTGCCGCATACGCAAACTTCAAGTACTACATTGGCGGCGACTATCCGGAAGAAATCGATGCCGGCAACATGACTGCTGAACTCGGTATCGGCTTTGCTCTTTAATCAAAAAAAATCCTAGGTAAAATAAATGACGACTGAAAATACTAGCACCACAAAGATTCTTATCATCGAAGATGAAATCGCCATTGCTGAAGGCCTGATCGACCTCTGCAAGTTGAATGGTTACAATGTCAAGCACTGCGCCGACGGCGAAAGCGGTCTTGCCGAAGCCCTCACCAAGCAGTACAACCTCGTTCTTTTGGACTTGATGCTCCCGGGCATGGACGGCTTTACCGTTTGCGACAAGATTCGCGAACAGGACAAGAGCCTCCCGATTATCATTCTTTCTGCAAAGAACGCAGACGACGACATCATCAACGGTCTCAAGTACGGCGCCGACGACTACATTCCGAAGCCGTTCTCCGTTCCGATGCTCTTGGCCCGTATCGATGCCGTGCTCCGTCGCAGCCGTCAGACCATGGAAAACGAAGGCAAGCTCGTTGCTGGCAGCCTGCGCGTGAACTTCCGCGAATACACCGGCACCCGCGGCACCGAAGAACTCGCCTTTACCCGTAAGGAAATCGAAATTCTTGAATACCTGTGGCGCAACCGCGACCACGCCGTTCCCCGTTCCGAACTGCTCCGCAAGGTCTGGGGTTACGAAAATGCTGATTCTGTGGACACCCGTACCGTGGACATCCACATTACCAAGCTCCGCAAGAAAATCGAAGACGATCCGTCGCACCCGAAACTCTTGGTCACCTTCCGTGGAGAAGGCTACCAGATGCGTTCTGCACCTGAATGCGACAAGTAAAAGTCAAACTAGCTGCGGCTTTAACGTACTTCAAAAAACACCAGGCAATCATCATGGAGCGCCTGGTGTTTATTTCCATTTTCTTGGTCATCGCAATTCCCTTGACCATCTTGTTCGTCAAGACATACGAGCAATCCACGGCGCTCGAAGAAAAGAAAGTTGAAGAACGCATCGACGCCGCCTACGAAAGTCTCAAACTCAGACTCTCTTCGGACTTTAATCTGGAAAACAGCCGTTCCTATAAGGACTACGGCATTCTGAACTCGATTACCGTGATTGGCGGTAACAGCCGACTCTTCTCGGAATTCTTCTCGTTCCCGGATTCTAGCGGACCGTACTGCGACTTCGACTCGCTGTTCCGCCAGTGTCGCAAGGGTTTGCTCGGGCATTTCCAGATTTCGCATAGCGGCGAACTTTTGACGCCTTTCTACCCCGACACGAGTACCGGCATCGGTAAATCCATGTGGGACAACTTCTCGTTTGACGACCAGGAACAGCGCAAAAAAACCCGCGACCTGATTCAGTACCTGCTCATAAAGCTCGACATTCGAAACGGACTCCCCAAGCGCACGGTGCAGACGGTCGACTCGACCGAAGCGATTGACCAACTGTACGACGAAATTCCAGACCTGCAGATTCCCACCCGCGTGGAACTCACCTCTGAAGAAGAAGCTTTGACCTACATGGCTGAAACGGCCAAGAACGATACGACCGTTACGCCCGACATTCCGATTTTCACCGGTAGCAACACGAACGTCAACATTACGGACCTCAAGATTCGCATGACGACGGACTACATCGTGTTCTTCCGTACGATTTATATCGGCATGCTCCCGATTGTGCAGGGCTTTGTCGTCGACAAGAATATCTACCTGAACTACATGACTCAGGAAGAACAGCTCGCCTACGCCAAGTTGCCTTACGCGATTGAATTGGTGTACGAAGACACAGTGCTCTTGACTATCGGCAAGAACAACGCCGAATACGAGCTTAGGACCAAGCGCCCGCTGCCGCCGCCCTACGACAAGATTGTCTTCAAGATGTACTCCAGCGAAATCAGCGGATCTGCAGACTTGACCATTCTGTTTAGCGGCTTGATTCTGTTGATTGTGATTGCGGTATGCCTGATTACGATTTACCGTTTTACGCAGAGCAAGGTGGCACTTGCCGCCAAGCGTCAGGACTTTGTGTCTGCCATTACGCATGAACTTAAAACGCCGCTGACCGCCATCAAGATGTATGCAGAACTGTTGCAGAATTCTTGGGTGGCAAGCGAAGAAAAGAAACAGCGTTACTACGGCCAGATTGCAAGCGAAGCCGACCGACTTTCGCGCCTGATCCAGAACGTGCTTAACTTGTCCAAACTCGATGGAAACCGCTGGAACGTACAGTTGCGCAAGGAACGCCCGAAGGCTGTGCTTGACGACTTTGTAGCGACCTACAGCAAGAACATCGAAAAGCAAGGATTCGAGCTCACTGTGTCTACCGACACCGATGCCGATAACGTGGCACTCCTGATCGACCGCGACGCCGTGATGCAGATTCTGATGAACCTGGTGGACAACTCGCTTAAGTTCTCGAAAAACGCAAGCTACAAGATGATTAGCATCGAGCTGCGCGTGAACAACGGCGACATGTACCTTGCCGTGCGCGACTACGGCCCAGGCATTCCGGCATCTGAAATGAAAAAAGTGTTCCAGGAATTCTACCGTGTCGAAAACGAAATGACGCGTTCTACAAGCGGAACGGGTATCGGTCTTTCGATGGTGAAAAAACTCTGTACGCTCACCAACATGAAAATCGATATCGAAAATGCAGGCCCTGGTCTCAGAACCAAGATTCACTTCCCGCCGCTCGACATTTAGTAATTACGGAATTTGAACAAATCCAAATAATATTTAACAACCTTTGTAAAATTCGCCCCGGATTTAAGTCCGGGGCGTTTTAAGTAACAATTATCTAAAGAAAATGTTTCATCGCGGCGGTCCATTTTTTAGTATTTTTAGGTCGCTTAGATGTATTCTAAAGGTAATACGAGGAGCATGTCATGACGCAAGAAGACATCTTGAATAATCCGGAAAAATACGACCTCTCTATTGAGACGGTTGGAAAGGGGACTTTAAAATCGCCCATGAAGGGAGTCCCGTTCGTATCGGAAGCTGACCGAGTGAGCCTTACGGCCGACGTTAGCCGCATTCAAGATTTTTGCAAGCGCGGGCTTGAAATTCCGTCGCTCGAAGCAGCCGGCCCCCGCGAAACGATTTTCCACGACCCCGCCTGGACGCGTGCAGGTATTGTGACTTGCGGCGGTCTTTGCCCGGGCTTGAACAACGTAATCAAGGGTCTTGTGCAGGTGCTGTGGTTTGACTACGGCGTGCGCAACATCTTTGGTATTCCGTACGGCTACCGTGGTTTGAACCCGGCCTACGGTTATTCCCCGATGATCTTGAACCCCGACGTGGTGGACGCCATCCAGGAAGACGGCGGTACCATTCTCGGAAGCTCCCGCGGAAACCAGGACGCCAAGATCATGGTCGACACCTTGATGCGCCTGAACATTAACGTGCTGTTCTGCATTGGCGGCGACGGCACGCTCCGAGGCGCCCACGACATTGCCCAAGAAATCAAGAAGCGCAAGCAGCCTATTTCGGTGATTGGCATTCCGAAGACAATCGACAACGACTTGAACCTGATTGACCGCACCTTCGGTTTCGAAACTGCCGTGCTCAGCGCCACCGACGTGATTACCAGCGCCCACAACGAAGCTAACGGCGCCTTTAACGGCCTTGGCCTGGTGAAGCTCATGGGTCGCGATTCCGGCTTTATTGCCGCCTACGCAGCGCTCGCCACGACGGTCGTGAACATTTGCCTGGTACCCGAAGTACCCTTTACGCTCGACGGGCTCTTCAAGGCCCTGGAAAGCCGCTACAGCAGCGGTAAGACGCATGCCGTGGTGACCGTTGCCGAAGGTGCCGGTCAGGAACTGTTCAAGGACCAGCCCGAACGCAGGGATGCTAGCGGAAACATCTTGAAGAACGACATTGGCGAATTCCTGACGCGTAAGATCAAGGAACACTTCGACAAGGTCGGCAAAGAAATCAATATCAAGTACTTTGACCCGAGCTACATGGTGCGTAGCATTCCGGCTCAAGGTACCGACGCTATTTTCTGTTTTCAGCTCGCCGAAGCCGCCGTACATGCAGGTATGGCCGGCAAGACCGACATGGTCGTGGGCAGCATGAACAACGCTTTCTCGCACGTGCCTATCGAATACGCCGTCAGCGAACGTAAGAAGATTAACCCGAACGGTGCGCTCTGGCACGCCGTTCTCGGTATCACGCGCCAGCAGGATTACTTCTCCGGTAAGGGGAAGGGGAAGTAACCCTTAAACTCAAAAGAGGAAACAAAAAGCAATGCTAAAACAAGAAGATAAAGTCCTTATTCGCACTGCACTCATGGAATATCGCTATCTTTTATTCAAGACTTACCACGGTACCGACGACGAAAAGGTACGCATCGCCCAGTTGAATAAAGTCTTGCAGAACTGGAAAGTGTAGTTTGGCAAAAAGGGGAAAATGAAACGATTCTTGGCAACATTGCTGGTGTTTGCATTTAGCGGAACTGCATTGGCAAACGAAGACTTGCGTATTGCAGATTCCTGCTATACAGCACGCGCCGAGCGTGCCATTGGCGACAAGGCAAACGCCAAGAACGCAACGCTCATGATCGATAGCTACCGCAAGGCAATGAAGGACCCCTCTGTCGAAGAGAAGGCCACCGAAGGCTACGTGAAGAGTTTGTTTTTCTCTTTCCGCTTTGTGCACTTTGAAAAGCACCAGCGCAAGGCCAAACTGGACAGCCTAAAGACTATCAGCGAGTCCGCCTACCAGAAGTTCCCGAAAAACCGGGAAATTGCGCACGTGTACGCGAGCGCCCTTTCTATGTGGGGTAACGAACGCGGCGCCCTTACCTCGGTCAAGGAAGGCGTTGCCACCACCGTGCGCGACGTGGCCATTATGGCCGAAGACTACCAGGTGCTTGGCCGTGCCCACTTTGTGTTGCCCTACGTGCCGCTGGTGCTGTCGTGGCCCGACAAAAAGCTTGCCGACAAATACTTGAGCCTTGCGCTCGAAAAGAATCCGCGCGACCTTTACAACTACTTCTTTTTAGCGGAACTGCGCTTTGACCAGAAACGCTATGCCGACGCCTTGAACATTATCGACCGCGGCCTTTCTCGCGGAATCCGCACCAACTTCTTCTTGGAAGACAAGCGTGGCCGTTGGCAGCTCAAGGAACTGCAAAAGAAAATCAACGCCAAGCTCGACAAGAAATAGTCTTTAGCCTAAAAATTTTTGGGATATAAAAAAGCACCGCGTTGAGCGGTGCCTTTTTATGGTTTTATGGTTTCTAAAGTTGGAGAATTATTACTCGTCTTGATATTCCGAGCCAAAAGATTCTTCATCTGCTGTATCTGTACAGCAACTGGCTTCCAAAATGCTCGGGCCATAATCCATTTCAACGACTTCCATGACGGGCTTGCGATACACTTTCTTTTCGTTATTCATTTTAAACTCCTGCTGCATCATTTGGCAATCCCCTTCTTGTTAAAGAATACGCCCTTGGTGGTAGGCTTGTGGTTTGTGCTGCGGCCCTTGAGGTCAATCCAGCGGTTAATCTTAATTGCACCCGTGACCGTGTTCATACGGCCAATGGCCATCGGCTTTTCGCCTTCGTCAACAAATTCGACATCGATAACTTCGGGCATATCTTCAATGGAACTTACTTCACCCTTGGCTAACGGACGGCTAAGACGAACATCCGCATTTACCTTGCGCACATAAGCGCGCATCGGATAGGCATAAGCGCCTGCGCCAACCTTGACATATTGGCCAGCAGTGTAATTGGCGCTATTTTCGCTAGCAAGAGCGTAGGCAAGCCCAATTTCTTCATCATTAGAATTCCAAGTCTTATATTCATAGGTTCCCTTGAAAATCCACTTATGACTATCATCTTCTTGTTCTGCAATAGTGGCAGTCTGGAATTCAGCCTTACCACCATTCAGATTGAACGTAAGTTCGCTTCCATCCTCAACGATAACTGCATAAGGAGTATTAGCATCCGGGAGTGCATTCGGATTCGGTTCCTTCAACTTAATATTTCTGAAAATAGCCTTCCATTTGCAATTGTTATCAATCTTAACAACTTCCTTAAGGTAGTAGAACTTACCGTTTGTCGTAGCACCTTCAGGCAGCTGGAACGGCAACACGATGGTAGCCGGAGTTCTTGCGGTAAACACGCGATCGTATACAACCGCATCCACTTCAATGGGGTTCGAAATGCTAATAGCGTCTTCTTGAGCATCACTGATCTTAGCAACAGTATAGCCAGTGGCTTCATTTTTATAGAAATCAACTCCCGCAGTGGGCAGTGTAGAATTCTTCGTTAAGACTCGTGCATACGCTCTCAAAATATCGTCCAAGCCATTGTCATTTGTATTGACGCAAATGGTCGCCTTATTGCTTGAAACATACACAACATCATTATTGGTTGCTTTCGTCACCTTTAAAAGCGTATCGGTGCTGTTGCTTTCTCCATTCAAAACGGCCACTGTATCACCTTCTGCAAGCACATCATCGAATGTAACATACATCATGGTTCCTGCGGGAGATGTCAAAGTTGTCGTTTTATTAACCTTGCTTGCTGAAGGAGATGCATGCATTTCAAGGTAGTCTACGCCATCAGTAAACGAATAAGCCCCCGGCCCGTCAGTACCGATATCCATAGCAACGTCTATAGTCAATTCAATGTCTTTGCCGCCAGACGGACGCTTTTCCCAAAACTCAATTTGCATCGGTTGATTATAAGTCCATGCCTTGAGATCTGATGATGTTGTTTCTACATATATCGAATGCTTACTACTAAGATTGACACGTTCAGTTCCTGGATCAACAATGAGACGCATATTGTTTCCAGTAACAAATCCCGACAAATGGAGAAAATCTCCATTCTGGGGCGTCACAATAAGTCTTACACTACAGTTTCTATTATCATCGCAAGGAAATTCAGAAGCAGATCCAGTTACCCCACCATCATCGTACACCTTGAAAGATTTCACTCCTACAGGAATCGTCAAATTAGCAGTTATCTTTTCAGTTGTGCTTGTCTCCGATGGTTTCGGCAGATTCACATAATAACCATTAATATCATCCCCTTGAAGTTCAACTAAAATTGTTTTCTCTGTATTGGCGGCCCAGGCAGAGGTTGTTGCCATGCCCATTGCAAGCAAGGCAGGAAGGCTCAAAAATTGGCTTTTGAGATTCATAGTATTTTCCCTTCTAGATTAAAAAGGCACACCCCGTTATGAGAGTGTGTCGAAAAATTTGCCATATGGCAAGTTTTAAGCATGGTCAGGAAGATCATACCCGTACAACATGAAAATAAACTTACCGTAATCATATAGTAAACTTAATTTTTACTATACAATCCGTCAAGTAAACTTCCGTTTACAATACAGCTATTTTCATGCCAATCTTAGAGTTAGACCAGCGGGTCAGGTCCGTCAACCAGATTTTCGCCAATGGGCCCGTGGATCACTGGCGTTTTATCGCCATCGCTACTCTGCAAAAGGGTAGAACGCTGTTCCAAACGGAACACCTTCATTTCAGGGGCATTATATTCTTTTTTCATCATGGGTAAGTATCTCCAAAAACAGCTTCAACTTCATCGTCAGGATTACAGCCACTTTGGCATAATAATTCCTCCTGTCGATTCATCACAATCACATCCATCTCGGGCTTGCAATACACCTTCTTTTCACAATATACCATTATTTTTCGTTGTATCATTTGACAATCACCCTTTTAAAATTGTTAATATACATTCCTTTCGTCGTAGGCTTGTGATTAAGACGGCGGCCCTTGAGGTCATACCAACGGTCAATTTTAAATTCACCTGTCACGATGTTCATCCGCCCAACAGCAGTCGTTTTTCCGTCATCAAGGAATTCCACATCAATCGTTTCGGGCATATTTCCCATAGAACTTAAGTAGTGATTTTCACTCTTGGCAACTGGACGGCTAAGCGGTTGAAGACGCACATCAGCACTCTTTTTCTTGAGATACGCTCGCATCGGATTCGCAGACGAGCCTGCGCCAATTTTTCCAAATTTACCTTTTGCAATTGTCTTTTCATGGTTTCCAGCAAATGCGTATGCAAGCCCAAGTTCAGAATCATTTTCATTCCAAACCTTATATGAATACGTACCAACAAATTCCCAATTTCCGCTCAAATCGTCCTGCTTAACAATTTCAGTTGTCTGAACAGTTGCTTTCTTACCATAATTCCAATCAAACATTAACTGATGATCATCACCACTAGTCACCACCGCATAAGGTTTGTTTGCTTCAGGAAGATTTCCTTCACCAATCCAGGTCATATACGCTTTCCAAGAATTTCCTTCTTGTTTAACCTCTGAAAGTTTATAGAACTTCGCATTGACCGAAGCCCCTTCTGGCAAACTGAACGGCAACACAACTGTTGCTGGCGTATATGGGGTAAATTCACGCGCATATAGAATTCCCTCCACTTGCAATGGTTCAGGAATGCTTACTGTCTCCGCACCATTATAATCACCATTAATGTAAGCAATTCTATCTCCATATTCATTGTCATAAACAACAACAGCGGGCGATCCGTAATTTTTTATAACAGAAACATACAAGTTGATTCCTTCATCATTACTTCCATCTTCGTTAGTTTTGAATCGGAATGTAAGACTTCTTCCCGAGCTAAACATTTGACCAATTTCACCGTCAACGGACATTTTTACAATTGATTGCGCATCTGTATTTTCACCATCATAAATATACAGAGAATCGCCCTCATCCGCCATCGAAAGCCAACCTTCTACGCGGAGCGAATATCCCTCAGGAGCTGTTAGCACAAGCGTTCCATCATTATTATTGAAATAATAATCTTGATCATCTTTCTTAGCAAAAACACCTATAGAGGCCTTTTCATTTTGAATATTTATCTTTAATTCATCAGTATTCGGAATAAATACATCAAATCTGCCACTTTCTCTAACAAAATCTGCAGTCAATACAACATCCCCTGCAGGCATCTCAAATAGGGCTTCATTACTAGTATACCACGAACCATCAATCATATCAATTTTGTGTTCGTTATGGTCTTCATCTTTCCATATACCCGTAATTTTATTAAGCGAACAACCATCCTCTGGATACGCCGTCAATACAATTTTTTCTCCTGGCACAGCAAGTTCTGTATTAGACACTAAACTACCACAATACGAATAATCTAAAATAACAGGATACTCTCCACTCTCATTAACAAGTTCTAGTTCTAAATAAACACCATAATCATTTCCCACGTCATCAGTCGTAAAACGGAATGCCAAGCTTCTTCCTGTACTACGCAATTCCTCTATTTCATCCCCAGAAGAAATCCCTGCAATTTTTGAAGAATTGGCATCATTCCCATCATAAACAACTAAGGAATCTCCGTTATCAGAAATCGCTACTTCGCCTCCGATAACATGGAATTTATAACCTTCGGGCGCAGTCAGAACAAGAGTTCCATGGCTATTGTTATAATACAACCAATCATCACCATAAGCACTATTAAAGATATTGATTTTTTTTATTCCTACAGGAATATTAATTACACGTTCACCTTCCTTGGGAATCTCGCTACCAATTTCATTTGTTCTATTAAAATAAGCCTCAACATAAATATCTTTATTCGGCATTATAAACTGAGTTTTATTAGTATACCATGATGAATCATTTTCTGCATAAAATAAACTATAACCATTATCATCATTAATAACTTCAAGGCTACTAAAGATATATCCAATAGCTGGAGATGCTATCACAGAAACAACTTCTCCTGGAGCTGCGCTTTCTGTACTTGCAACAATTGTTCCGCCATACAGATGATTGACAACCCTTACATTATATTTTTTATTAGGATTTACAACCGTCACAATTAAATTGAGCGATTCGTAAGTTTTTCTAGACACATTTTTTATCGTAAGAATGTTCCCGGAACTATTTAAATGAACATCTCCACCTTGACTCATCTTCAAAATTTCAGTAATTTCTTTATCCGCACCATCATAGATAGTTATGGCAGCATCCTCGCCGTCAAATTCTATGGAACCGGACAGTTGGAACCTTAGCCCTTCGGGCGCCGCCAATACAAGCGTTCCCTTGCAATTCCCCCCATCACAACCGCCCGTAACATTAAACGATTCAACATCTTCAGGAATAGTGGCAATCACGGAATCCCGTTTCGGCATCTCTATGAAGAGACCTTCTTCAGCAGTAGTCATCTTCTCAACAAACTCGACATCTACCTCGACATTCGCATAGGGCATGGTGAAGGAGTAATCATTGCTCGTATACCATGTACCGCCAGTTATAGGGACAGGCCACCAACTACCATATTCTGATATAGCATTCGCAGAAATTCGACCAATCATGTAACCATCGTCCGGAGTCGCGGTCAGCTTAATCGTATTCCCAGCTGATGCCGAGGACAAGCCATCTTCGACATATCCATCCCCTTTGTAACTCACTTCAACACTGTGCGTAACACTCGCATCGAGAAGTCTAATCCCCATTTTGCCATACGCTTCACATGTCGGTCTATGAACTAGCGTCAGTTTTCTTCCCGAAGTAATCCCCCTTTCATCCATCTGTTCAGCAAAGGTTCCTATAGGATCTTCAAAATCGCCATCGAATGCATAAAAACCAGAATTTGACCCATAATACTGACCACCTATTTTTTCACGCAATAAAAAAACATATCCCTCGGGAGCTGTCAATACCAAAGGACTGCTAAAATCTCCACAGTCAAAATCTTCCGAGAACTGATAATCATAGACGCCAAATACTGTCAATCCACCGGATATCGTATACCTAGCTATACCATTCCAAGGCATATCTACACGTGGTCCAACATTTTCTGCTACAAATACAGGCGTGACAACAGCATTCGTTGCGGGCATAACAAACGAGCCTGTTGCACTAGTAAGCCAAGTGCCACCAGTTACCGCAATCGGATTTCCTCTCTCATCATAAACCTCAATATGATCAAACGCATAGCCTTCTGCCGGAGTAGCCGTCACAGAGACCAATGCTCCCTGCAAAACATTCGTCACTGAGCTCACGGCATTTCCGCCATCAACAGGAACTATATCGACCAAGAACGGATCACTCGAACTCACAAAGGATACAGTCAAGTCCAACCCCGCAGAGGGTGTTCTGCTATCGAAATTCTTGAAACCAAGAATCAAAGTATTCCCGTCGCTAAGCCATTTGATTGTGGCATTTCCATATTCTTCGAATACCTTATTGCTTTGAGATATCTCACTATTGTACAAAGCGAGGCTGCCACTTGACATGCCATTAAGCTGAACAGCCACCATCGTACCATTCAATCTGACAAAATGGTTTTCGGGCGCAACAAGAACAAGATTTCCGTCGCAATTTAACGAAAAATTTTTATTAAGGCCACCATCATCGTACACCTTGAAGGTCGTCACCCCTTCCGGGATGTTTACCAGGGTATTTGTTCCTGTCGCGGGCATATTGACATAATAGCCACCATTTCCATCAGAAGTCAGTTCCACTTCTCCTGCCCAAGCGGATGTTGCAGCCATGCTCAGTGCGAACATGGCGAAAATGCTCAAAAATTTGCTTTTGAGTTTCATATCCCATTCCCTTCTATTTGATAGGTGTACGATAATAGCTTACCGCATACATACGATAAACTTACATAGAATAGCTTAATTTGTCAACAAGTCCGGCTGCAAAAGGCGCCATAAAGCAAGAAGGCCGCACCCCCAAAGGTGCGGTCTTCTTTTTGCCGAGAGAGACTCTTTATTCTAGAACCAGGACCTAGAGACCTAAATCAAGTGCGTTGGCCTTGCCGCGGCGCACGCCCCACAAGAAGTCCTGAGTGCGGTTCACCATGGTCTTGCTGCCGACCTTGATGCGGTATGCAAGTCTTGCGATGTACACGCCGGTCGAGACCAGGCGACCGTTATTTGCGCGCATGTTCCAGGCGAGGAACAGCTTGCCGTTGTTTTCGAGGCAGGTGCCCTGGCCATGTTCCTTGAACACATCGTCGTTACAGGTAATCACGTTCGAGTAGCTGTTCACGAATTCACCGAGGCTAGAGTAGTAGGTGGCCTCGTAGCGCAGTTCCGTGCTCTGGGCGACCGCTTCTACAATCTTCTGGACATCGGCTTCGGTGCCGCGCGAGAAGTTGCTGACGTTTTCGTTGGTAAGCACGTTGTTCTTGTATGCGTCTACGATAATCGGGTCGAGGTCGAACTTTTTCTTGGCCTCGTTGATCGACATTTGACCAGAACTTACCTGAGCGATAATTTCTTCGATGGTGTAGGTGGTCTTTTCACCCTTCGAAGCGTCAGCCTTCTTGTCGGTATACACGGGGTTACCCTGTATAGCCTTCATGATGTCTGCGATTTCGTTTTCGACAAGTTCAGCCATATTCAGGTCGCCCAAGAAATGGCCCTGCGTGCCGTATGCGGCTGCAGCCTGTTCTGCCGTCAAGATAGAAGGATCCTGAACGATTTTCGGCACAGTGGCAGATTCGCTCGTAATAATCGTCTTTGCGCTGTCGTATGCAGGCGTTCCCGGATTGAGCGTCACAACGCCCGGGCTGGTAATGGTCACGCGCTGTTCGCCGGTAATGCGAATCCAGGGGTTGTTTGCATGCGGAGGCACGTACATCAAGTCGTTCACAAGCGAAACTTGCGGCGGTGCCGTAAAGCGCACGGAGTCGCCCACGGCCGGAATTATGTCGGTATCGGTACCCTTCGGGAAAATCAGTTTCCACTGGTTGGTAGCAGCTGCCGAGATATCGCTTGCCTGCTTGACATCGGTGCTCATGATTCCATTTTTCCAGACATGGAACTGGAACATGTCAGAGGTCTTTTCGCCATTCTGGAGGCCTTCACTGAAGGTGAGCAAGAGCTGCGTGTTACCGTCGCTCATGTAAGACACTTCAGCTGCGGTAATGACCGGACCAATCTGGTCTTGCAACTGGCCCTGAGCCGGGAAGAACGAAGTCTTGCCATTATCAGAATAAGTGTACCACACCGTAATCTGACCGGTATAGACTTTATCGACTCCGCCGGTAAACACGGCGCCGCCAAAGCCACTGCCCGAGGCAACGATCGTTGCATGCGTACCGCCGTCCCTATAGGTCAGCTTGTAAGCATCCTGGAATTTGGTGCCAAAGGTGAACTTGGCAGAATCGAGTCTGTTCTTGCCACCAAGCGTTCCATCAAATTCAATCCAAATACTGTCGCCACGGCCATCGCCATCGCGGTCAAAGATTTCAGCAAGTTTGATTTGCGGTACAGGCGGCAAGGCAAAGTTGATGCCGTTCCAGACAGCGGTATTGCCCGAAGCCTGGCCCTTTACATACAGCGTGCCGCCCCAAAGTTCGCCAACAGCCTTCACGTAGAACGAACCCTTGCCGTTCACGAGCTTGACTTCGGTAATCGGGTTGCCGAGCGAGTCGCAAGGAATCAAATCTTCGAAGTTTGTCGAGGGATAAACCACTTCGTCGCTAGCCCAGTCTTCGGCATACTGCACGTAAACCTTATAAGACTGGCCCACCCACATGGTAACGTCTTTGTTCATGTTGAGCGGCAAGGTGTCGCTGCGAACGGTAGAACCGAGGTTCTTGCCAGTAGAATCGGCAAACACAATGTTCGGCAGTTCGTAGGCGCCCACCACAAAGTACACATCCTTGTACTGGGAATTGTCGGAGCGGAGCGTTACGCGCAGGTAGTACACACCCGGAGCGAGGCCGCGATTGTCCTTGATCGATTCCTTGTCGATTCTGAAGGAGTCAAAATCACTGTTCACGGTAATGCCACCGAACCACATGCCGGCCGTATCGAGTACCACACCGTTAGAGGGCAGGTTACCACCAAACAGCGTGAAGATAGAAGGACCGCGTTCAAGCGAAAGTTCCTTTTCGCCTTCGGTGAAGTCGCAGGCAAGCTTGTTCTTACGAATCTTCTGCCAGACTTCTCTGTCGATCATGCTCGGGTCGTTATTCGGGTTCTTGAGCAAGATGCTAGCTTCGGTCTTCAAGTCGATCGAAGTATGCATACGGAAGTTCGAAGAACTCGTATGGCGTTCGGCATAGAAAATGTGGAAGTTGTAGGTTTCGCCCGGAGTAAGGCCGAGGGTGTCCAGGTCTACGGCACCCGCGACCTGAGCGTGCTGGCCACCGATGTCTACCACCAGTTTGTTATTGATGAACACCCACACGTCGTCGTCACCCAAGAAGTCGAAGTACTGGCCCGGAATGTATTCGAACGTGGCCTGCACCTTCATGGTAAAGCCGAAATTATGGTTTGCGTTATCTTTACCACCTCTCTGCTGATCATAATACGGGTTCGGAATAGTACCTGCTTCGTCAAGATACTTGAAATCGTCCAACAGGAACATACCGCCACGGTTGGCTTCGTTACCCGTAGAAATAGCATCCTTCGAAATTTCGGCCAGCCAGAAACCTGCACTATCCATAGAGATGTACAGGTCGCGGCAAGTCATGTTGGTAAGCTTGTTGCCCTGGGCATCGACAGCCAAGGATTCCGGGAGAAACCAAGAACTCAAGTGTTCAGTAATCTTGCAGTTTTCGGGGAACGGAGTCGCAGGAACCGGCACACCGTTTGCCCCCAACTGGGTTTCGACCATGCCGCGCATGGGGCTACCGCTACAGCCGCCAGAACCGAAGTCTGCGCTAACACCATATTCGGGGTTACCGTTACCGTTTACGCCATCACCCTTGTTACCATGCAGCCAGTCGAACATCATGACCGGAAGCTTTTTCAAGGGGCATTCACCCAAAACGCCAGCAGGGTGTTCTGCATAAACGCCAGGTTCGCCTTCTTGGTTGCCCTTGACCCAAACGGTGTCGCTAAGGGCGGCCACGGAGTCAAGCTTGATTTCGGCGGTAATGTCGGGCTGAGAAGAGGTAAGACCTTGTGCGCCCACAAAGTTTTCGCCAATGGTCTGCTTAAAGTAAACAGTGAAGTTTTCAGTGGGGGCCTTGACTGCAGCAATGAACCATCCGCAGTAATTGTCCAGCGGAATCATGGCGGTGGGGGTACCATCTACAAATACCTGTGCGTTGGTATTGGTCCAAGGCGTAAAGAAGCTGATAACCTTCATGCCCTCAGCAAGCTTACCCGGATTGTCTTTACCAGGGTCACCGGGATTGTCACCAGCACCTGGGCCACCCGGATTTGTCGGGCCACCGGGGAATCCACCTTGAGATGTGAATTTCCAAGTACCATCGTTAGAAATGGTGATTCTTGCCTGCTGCGAAGTCGGGTACAAATCGCTAAACGAAATGCCTTCCGAAGTCAGGAGGTTCTGGCAGCTAGCGTCAGTAAAGACGTACAAGTCGTAATTGGGCAAGACCCTACGACTTTCGATGTTGAAACTCACGCTACGGTTCGGAATGCTAGAGCAGCCCGTAGCCCATTCATCTTTGGCATTGTTGTAAATAGCGTAGTAGAGTTCGCCTTCGTGAGTAGCTGTAAGCGTATACGTCGCCGCGAAAGTCGCGGGAACTAGTAAAGCGAGCAACTGAGTTGCTCTCTTGATCAAATTACACCTCATCCACATCTCCTGGGTTTTAAGCCCAACTTACCTAACTTTATAACGTATATAGTAGAAATAAATTTTTTTTGCACAAAAATCAACTAGGCCCTACCCGAAATCCGTTAATTCTGCGTAACAATCGTGTAAATCGCGCTTTTTGGGGGTAAAATTCCCGAAAAACCGGCTATTTTCCCCCTAAAACAGAAAGGCGCCCTTATGGGCGCCGTGCAAAAAAGCGTGTTTTTTGTTTAAATTCCGAGGTCGATGGCGTTCACCTGACCGCGACGCACACCCCAGAGGAAGTCCTGGGTGCGGTCGGTAATGACCTTGGTGTTCACCTTGATACGGAACTTGAGGCGGGCAATGTAGACACCTGTCGATGCAAGGCGACCGCTATTGGAACGCATGTTCCAAGCCAAGAAGAGTTTGCCGTCGTTGTCGAGGCAGTTCTGCTTGCCACCTTCCTTGAAGATGTCGGCGTTACAGGTGATGATGCCCGAATGGCTGTTCACGTAATGACCGAGGCTCGAATAGTAAATCGCTTCGTAGCGCAGTTCGGTCTTGTCGGCCACAGAGCTCACAATCTGCTGGATATCAGCCGGAGTGCCGCTCTGGTAGTTTTTCAGGTTATGACTGGTCAGCAGGCCATTTTCGTAAGCGTCAACAATGACTTCGCTCAAGCCATATTGCTTTTTAGCTTCCTTGATGGACATTTGACCGTTATCGACCTTAGCAATGACCTCTTCCAAGGTGTAGGTTTTCGGAGTGGTGCCAGCTTCTTCAGCAGCCTCGGCTTCGTCCTTATCCACAAGCATGTTGGATTCTTTTACGACCTTCGAAATTTCGGCGATTTCGTTTTCCACGAGTTCGGCCATGTCGAGGTCGCCCAAGTAGTGCCCCTGCGTGCCGTATTCAGCGGCCACCTGTTCAGCCGTGAGCACGGTTTCGCCACCTACCAACTTGGGAACGGTTGCCACTTCGTTTCTGATGATTTCGCGGGCCGTTTCGAAAGCGGGAGATTCCGTAGAAAGGCTTACCACCTTCGGGCTCGTGACAGTCACCTTCTGTTCGCCAGTCACGCGAACCCAGGGGTTCAATTCGTGCGGGCCTACACCCACAAGGTCAAGAGCCAAGCCCAACTGAGACGGCGGCATAAAGCGCACGGAGTCACCCACAGCCGGAATCACGTCGGTATCGAGACCCTTCGGGAAAATCAGCTTCCATTCGTTTTCAGGCGTTGTCAGAATGTCGCTTGCACTCTTGACAGCGCTATCCTGCACGTTGTTTTTCCAGCAATGGAATCGGAACAAGTCGGTAGTAGCATCGGTGCCGCTAACGCCTTCGCTGAACTTCATGGTCAGCTGGGTGTTACCGTCTTTGAGGTACTTGACTTCGGCAGAGGTGATTACCGGGCCCACCTTATCGGTCAAGGCGCCTTCGACCCAGAACGGAGACTTTTTGCCTTCTTCGTCGGTATAGGTGTACCAGATGGTATCGATCTTGCCCAAGTACTGGGCGTCGGCAGTTTCCTTACCAGTATAAATGATAGAGCCAAAGCCAACTCCAGTTGCCGTCACCGTTGCGGTCAGTTCGCCATCCTTGTAGGTTGCCTTGTAAGAGCCGAAATCTTCGGGACCGAACGTGAACGTGAGCGAGTCCAGAACACTCTGGCCACCAAGCGGCTTGTTGAACTTGATCCAAATACTGTCGGCGCGGCCTTCGCCCGTGCGGTCAAAGATATAGGCGGTTTCAACCTGCGGTACCGGCGGCACAGCAATGTTGATGTTTGTCCAATGAACTTCTTTGTTCTTTGCACCGTAGCAATTAAGAGTAAGCGTTGCGTTAACAACTTCGTCGGTTGCCTTGACAAAGAACGAAGCGCGGCCTTCCATGAGCACCACTTCGCTAACGGGGTTACCCATAGAATCGCATACGACAAGGTTCGGAGTCGAGGTCGTAATCTTGACTGCAATGCCGCTGTAAATGGAGGCCCATTCTTCGGCGTACATCACGTGAACAGGATAAGAACGACCGGCCCAGAGCTTTTCGGTTTTGTCGAGGTTGATGGGCAGGGTATCGCTCGAAATATCGCGACTGAGTTCGTCACCAAATGCGTTCCAGTACTTGTCGAAGTGTATTGTATCCTGCGTATCGAAGTCTACGATAAAGTAGGTCGAATCCTTGACGCTTGCAAATGCAATGTTCGGCAGTTCGTAAGGTTCAATGGTGAACGGAATATCCTTGTAGTCATCCGGGTTGCTCTTGAGGCGCACGCGAACGTAGTAGTTTCCCGGCGGCAGAGCTTGAGCCTTCGTGATAGCCTTGGTGTCGATGGTAATCATCGTGAAATCGTTGCTTACCGTAATGCCGCTGTAGTAGGCGGAATCGAGCGTCTTGAGAGCGACACCGTTCTTGTCGAGGCTCTTGCCGTAAAGCGTAAAGTTAGACGGGCCGCGTTCCGTGTGCTGCTTTTCGGGGCTTGCAGAGAAGTCGCAAGCGAGAACCGTTTCGCGCACCAGTTGCCACACTTCCTTGATAATCAACTTCGGGTCATCAGACAGGTCCGTAAGGAACATGCTTGCTTCGGCCTTCAAGTCCATAGAAGTGCGCATCTTGAAGTTCGATTCGTTGCGGTGACGTTCCGCGTAGAAAATGTGGAAGGAGTATGTTTCGCCAGGAATTAGCTTGTCTGCAGGATTGTTCTTGCCAATGGTATCAAGCTTGACTTTACCTTCAATCTGCGTATGCTGACCACCGATGTCCACCACCAGTTTGTTGTTGATGAACACCCAAACGTCGTCGTCACCCAAGAATTCAAAGTACTGACCAGGCACGTATTCGAAGGTAGCCTGGATCTTCATGGTGAAGCCGTAGTTGTGCGTACCATAGTCAGAGGTGATGTTGTCGTACATGGGGTTCGGGATGGTGCCAGCTTCATCGAGGTACTGGAAGTCGTCCAAGAAGAACAAACCTCTTTCGGGGCTTTCGGTATTCTTCTGACCGAACCAGAAACCATCGTCGGTCAAGGAAAGTTCCAAGTCGCGGCAAGTGGCGTTGGTGTACATGTTGCCGTCGCTACCTTGAATAGCTTCGGGCAAGAACCAGTTGCCGAGGTGTTCTGTCACCTTGCAGTTGCTCGGGAAATTGGACGCCGGAACGGGAACGCCGTTGGGGCCCAGTTCGCGTTCGACCATGCCCTTCATAATCTGGTGGCCATTGTCGTTCTTGCATCCGCCCGTACCGAAGTCCTGGCTTGTAGTGCCGGCCTGGGCAATTGTGTTTTCTTCGTCAGAACCATCGCCATGCAACCAGTCGAACATCATGACCGGGAGCTTTTTGATGGGGCAGTCGCCGAGTTCGCCGGGGAATGCCGTATAAAGTTCGGGTTCGTTGTACTTGGAGCCGACAATCCAAACGGTGTCAGAAATCTGGAGCAAGGAATCCAGTCGGATTTCCTGTTCCACAGGGATTTCTTCCTTGGAGGCACCTTCGGCGCCGATATGCAAATCACCAATCGTTTGCTTGAACGAAACGAAGGCGTCCTTGGGTGTCAGTACGGCGCGATATTCGAACCAACCGCAGTAGGGGCTACCCACCGGAGTGGTATAGTCGGCCTTGCCGTTCAGCATAATGACCACGCCCGTGTTGCTCCACGGAGCCAAGAAGCGAATCGTCTTTTTTGCGGGTTCCACGATTACCGGTTTGGTCGTCGTGGTGGTAAGCGTACCGTCGGGATTGATCTGAATCCAGACCTGGTAGACCTGCTGGCTGTCGACACCGTTCTTGTATTCGGGGAACAGCTCGGCGAGGAAAGGTTCATGGCCTTCGTTCAAGTACGTGGTGCAGGAATCCTTGCCTTCGACGCAGAAAGAACCGAAACGCAGTTGGCGCACGTCTTCTCTACCCTGTCGGTCGGAACCTTCAAGACGTTCCTGAGTGAAGCAGACTTTAAACGTACCGTCGTCTTCTTTGCTCAGTTGTTTATACTTGAAATTGGCTTCGTTATCGGCGTAGAAAAGGTTATTGCCATCGTAAATAACATGGGCTATGGCAACACAGTCCTGCGCAAATGTGTTAACAACTAAAAGGGTCAAGCATAATGCCAAACCCCGGAAAAAGTTTTTGCACTTCATCCGTTCTCTCCATAAATGTCCCACACACAAGACACAACCGGAGTAAATAATAGTTTATTTTGCGCTATCTTAAAGCAAACATTCCTTTACTATGTAGGGTTTTTATAAGAAAAAGGAGACTTATGGAGAGAATTTCAATAAAAACCCCTAAATAAATACAAAAAGCGAGGCCTGCGGGGTATCAAAATCCTAATTTTTAGGAGGAATTTACAAATCAACAGGAGTTTTTTATGAATCGAGTGTATTTGGTCGCCTCCGCCAATATGGAAGCCAAAGTCAAAGAAGTCATGGACGCTGTAGCCGCCGCCGGCCTGATTGGCGCGACCTACAAGCCCTGCGTGAATGGTGCCGAAGCTGTCAAGGAACTGAAGGCCCACAATTCCGCCGTGCTCATGGAAAAGATTGCAGCCGACTTCCTTTCGCAGGACTTTGATTCCGTAGACGCCGTGGTGGTCGAAGGTGCACAGGGCATGAGCGACGTGATGGCCCAGAAGTACAATGACTCTTTGGCAACCGCCCTCGATGCTAAGATTTATTCTGACGGCGAAGACGCTGACTTGTTCTGCCCCAAGCGCCTGCTCGCTTGCTGCAAGTGCCTCGCCAAGGATTTGGCTGAAGCCCCGGCCGAACGCAAGACCAGCCAGGCCATGTTCCGCGCTGGATTGCTCTTGAAGGCTTCTAAGGCTAAAAAGCGCATCGTGCTCCCTGAAGGTTCTGAACCGCGTACCGTGCAGGCCGCAAAGCTCGTGATTGACCGCAAGATCGCAGTGCCGGTACTCATCGGCAAGAAGGACGAAATCTTTGCTGTGGCAAAGGAACAGGGCGTTGCTCTCCCGGCTGACATTGAAATTATTGAACCGTCTGCAGAACTTGCTGAAAAGTATGTGCCGACTCTCGTGGAACTCCGCAAGTCGAAGGGCATGACCGAAGACCAGGCACGCGCAGCACTCGCCGACAACGTAATGCTTGGCACCATGATGCTGAAGATGGGCGAAGTCGATGGCCTTGTTTCTGGCGCTATCCACTCTACCGCCGACACCTTGCGCCCCGCTTTGCAGGTGATCAAGTGCGCTCCGGGCGTGAAGTCCGTGAGCTCTGTGTTCTTTATGTGCATGCCGGACAAGACTTACATTTACGGCGACTGCGCCATTAACCTGAACCCGACCGCCGAAGAACTCGCTGGCATCGCTCAGCAGTGCGACGACACCGCTAAGGCCTTCGGCCTCCCCAGCCGTGTCGCCTTGCTCAGCTACAGCACCATGAACAGCGGCAAGGGCCCGGATGCAGACCTGGTTCGCGAAGCTACCAAGATTGTGAAGGAAGCCCGCCCCGAAATGCTGGTGGATGGCCCGCTGCAGTACGACGCCGCGACCGTGCCGAGCGTTGGTTCCCTGAAGGCCCCGGGCAGCACCGTCGCCGGCAAGGCTACTGTGTTCGTGTTCCCGAGTCTTTCTGCCGGTAACATTGGCTACAAGGCTGTGCAGCGCAGTGCCCATGGCACGATTGCTATTGGCCCGATGTTGCAGGGCTTGGCTAAGCCGGTGAACGACCTTAGCCGCGGCGCCCTCGTGGAAGACATCGTTTACACGATTGCCCTCACAGCGGTACAGGCTAATTAAGACCGCGCGGCTCTATCGCATTAACAAGAATGTGATATCGCCTCGCTCTCGCCGACACGACTCGTTAATACGAGTCGCTTACGGCTCACGGTAAGACCGCGCGGCTCTATTGCATCTACAAGAACGTGATATCGCCTCACTCTCGCAACCACGCCTCGTTAATACGAGGCGTTTGTTGCTCACGGTAAAACCGCTCGAGTCTAAATTCGAAACTATATACAAGAAGCGCCTCGTCTAACGAGGCGCCTTTTCTTTTTCAAACAGTTTTTACTTTACGGAAATGGTTCTTGTGATTCCGCCGATAGAAATCAGGTAGCGGCCCTTGTTCGGCAAGCTTATTTCAAAATCGGGCGTATTGATTCGCGAGTTTGCAAATCCTGCGACAGGAATATTTCTGCCCTGAATATCGAATACGTGGAACGGCGCACCTACGGCAGCGCCCGTGATCTGAACCTTTCTACCCTGAGTTGCAATCGTAAAGGAATTGACGCTCGGCTTGAACGCAACCGAGGTACGTCCGCCATCGTAGCCTTCAACACCGGCACCATTCAGGAGCGGATACGGATCGGTGCCGACCTTCTGGCCCCATACGTGGCCGTCTACGCCTTCGGCGCTATAATTGTACAACGCCCAGGCAACAGAACCGTCAGCGAATTCTTCGGGCGAATTCTTGCTAACTGAACCTTCGCAAGTCGATTGGTTGCGGAAAAAGACATTAGCCATCACTTTGGGAAGCGCTTGGCAAACGTCGAAAGCATTTTCGCTCATATTGTAAGAATTGATGATGGAAAGACTTTCCGTTTTTGTTGAGAATCCACCACCCTGTATGGTTTTCTTATTGTATGAGTCGTAGATTTCAATCTGGCCTATATTGTACGAATTGATTATCGAAGTATTTTCATTAATACCAATTAAACCACTAGCATTGCACCTAGATGCCATACTGTGTGAATCAGACTGAGTTTGAATTTTTCCATCATTATGAGAAGTCGATATAGTCAGTTTGTAGCCACTTGCTTCAGCAATAAGGCCCGATGCAATGTCGGCGGTAATTGAAGCACGGTTATAAGAACCAGATACTTCCAGTGAATCGACAAAAGAGAGACCTAATAAACCTCCAGCCATATTATTGCAATATCCCCCAGAGCTCAAGTCGATATCTCCCGCGTTGTACGAATTCGATATTACTACATGCCTGGAAGCTATTCGACCAATTAATCCTCCGACCTCTCTTCCGGCGGAATATTCGTTATATTTGTTTCCAGTTATTCTTGCCGCATTGTAGCTTTTGTCTATAGTAAATGCAGTCATTTTTTCCGCAGTTCCTATCAACCCGCCTGCATCGACCAATATATAATCCGCGATATCTATAGTTCCCTTGTTATTGGAATTGGATATGGCAATGGATGATTCGCTTCCGGCACGTGCCATCAAGCCACCCATAATGGCTTTGTCACGAATTGATGAGTTAGGATACATTTTCCCTGAATGATAAGAATGGTCAATAGAGATTTTCACGGAATCATTATTTCCGCCTACAAGCCCGCCAATTTCGCGTCCAACAATGGTCATGTTAACATACGAGTGAGTTATAGACAAATTCGTCTTTTCTACGACTGCACCAACAAAGCCTCCTACATGTTCCTTTCCTTCAATGTAAGAATCAATAACGCCCACACTGTCAATAGAAACAACCTTATTTTCTTCGCTTTGTACTTTGCCAAACAAACCGACGTCGTTTCCAGCAGAATTCTTCAGGTAAAGTCCGCTAATCGTATGTCCCTTGCCGTTGAACTTTCCCATGAAGGGCTTGGCAGCCGTTCCAATCGGTACCCAGTACAGCAAATGGTCGGCATCCTTACGGAGTGAATCGGTTGCAGTCAACACGTTTTTGTTCACGACAATGTCGGCAGAGAGTTCGCCACAGGCATCCTGTTCTATTTCATAGCCGTCCTTGCCGCTAACAAGGTAGGAGAATCCATAGAGTTCGTTTGCACTGCCAATCTGGTAGCATCCGTTAACCTTTTGGGGAACCTTCGCCTCGAACCATTTTGCATACATCGTGACACTGTCCCATTGTAGTATCGAAAGCGGTTCCGTAAACATGGCAAACGGAATAAAGAAGGTGTCTTGAGCGTCTTTTTCCAACATCCAACCCTGGAAAATATGGCCGTCCCAATGTGTCGAATCTTTCCAAAGATAACAGAAATCGAAAGTTGAACAGACTCTGTCGAAGTATACGTCGGGGCCACCATTCATGTCTGCAACAACACGGTAAGTGTTATAATCGAATTCCGCTTCCAATGAAAGGTTCATGTCGGGCATTTCAAACACGTACACGCTGTCTTCTGTTTTAATTTCAGTTCTTGAAGAACCGCTGCGGTCGTACCATTTTTTCCAATGGTAACGTTCTACCGGCATAGGAGTCATTTTAACGGAGTCGCCAACGGCCGCCGCAAGCAGAAACTTGGTCTGCTCCGGATCGGTTACAATGGCATAACCATGAACAATATTCTGAAGTCCGAATCCCGTTTCAAGCCATGAAATTTTGCGGACGTTTTCGGATTTTGCATATTCGGCATTGAATGTTACGTCGCCCTTGATGTCTGCCACGCAACTGTCAGGAACGCAATACCTGATTGAAGAACCTTCACCTTTTAAAGAGGCGCTCGCCCAAGTATATCCGCTAGGCGCAGAACACTTGACGCTAACAGAATCCTTAACTCCAGACGCGGTGCAAGAACCGCCTTCGGCTCCTGTATAATTGTATGTGATGGTATATGCATTGGCTAGCGTTACAAGCGTAGCAATAGTGAAGAACAACCACTTAAACATCATTTCCTCCTTTTCTCTCAAATATAAAATCCCATTTACAAAAAAGCAAGGCCGCTCGGTTGAGCGGCCCTGTTCAATTGTATGACGAACAAATTACACGAACTTGTAGAGGTCGGTAATGTCTTCGTTGTTCTTGTCGTAGAACCAGAACTGGTTGATGTGGGCGTGCTCGTCTTCGACCAGGCTGATGCTCATGCCATGCTTGTATTCCAAGTAGTTGAACATGCGGTTGTGGTCCTTGCAGAGCACGTCGATCACCTGAGCGCTTACCACGAGAGTGACTTCGCGGAGCTTGCCCTTGGCCTTGGCGCGTGCCATCCAGCGGTCGATCATGCCGAGCGTGGATTCGAGCGTTGCAATGCGGCCGTCGCCGTCGCACACCGGGCAGCGTTCGGTCTTTTCGGTCATCAGGTTCACGCGGACGCGCTTACGGGTGACTTCCATGAGGCCAAACTGGCTGATGGGAGCGGGGCTAATCGGGGCCTTGTCGCGGCGGATTGCCTTGCGGAATTCCTGGAAGACCTTTTCGTTGTCTTCTTCGGTTTCCATATCGATAAAGTCGATAATAATCAGGCCGCCCACGTCACGCAGACGCAGCTGCTTTGCGATTTCGTAGCAGGCGTCAATGTTGGTTTCGAGGATAATCTTGCCCTGGTCCTTGCCATGCACCTTCGGACCGGTGTTCACGTCGATAGACACCAATGCTTCGGTCTGTTCGATCACGAGGTTACCACCACGCGGAAGCGGTACCTGACGCTGCAGGGAACGTGCGTAGTCGTTTTCGATCTTGAAGTATTCGAACAGGCTTTCGTTGGAACTCCAGAGCTTCACCTTGTCGAGCTTGTCCGGCGAGAGCACCTTGAGGTATTCGCGCAGAGCAAAGTATTCGTCGCGGTTATCGATATACACGTAGTCGGTGTTATCGCTGAAGTATTCGCGGACAGTCTGTTCAATCGAATCGGATTCTTCGTAGATGCAGGTTTCGGCAGGCTGGTTTTCGAAGTTGTACTTCGTCTGTTCCCACTTGCTTTCGAGTTCACGCATCTGCTTGTTGATTTCGAATTCGGATTCGTTCAAACCGTTGGTACGAACGATATAGCCCACGTCGCGACCCTTGAGGCGGCGGACCACCTTCTTGAATTCGCGGCGCTTGGCCGGGTCGCGTTCACGCTTGGACACCCCAATGAAGTTGGTGCCCGGCATGCACACGAGGAAACGACCTGCAAAGCTCAGGTGCGTGGTCAGACGGGCACCCTTGGTGCTAATCGGTTCCTTGACCACCTGAACCATGATTTCCTGGCCTTCTTGCAGAATTTCGTCAATCGAGACTTCCTTGGAAGAACCGCCTTCATCATCGTCGTCGCCATATTCGCGACGGAGGAGTTCGTTTCGGTCCATGGCGTCTTCTTGATGCAAAAAGCCTGCCTTTTCGAGGCCAATATCAATGAACGCAGCCTTGAGTGCCGGAAGCACCTTCTGGACCACGCCCTTATAAATATTGCCCAGAACTCGATTAGAAGATACACCCTCGACGACAAGTTCAACGAGTTCGCCGTCTTCCATGATGGCGATACGTTTTTCGTAAGGGGTCTTACTAATCAAAATTCCGCGCTTGCACTTATTTGCCATTAAAGCTCCTAAAAGTAAGCAAAACTTGTTGGACGTCCCTAAGAAGCTTTCCAAAAGTATGGACGCTTCCGAACCCACGTGCTTCTCTTACGGAAAGTACCGCATTTCCACAGCGTAAAGTCTAGGGAACATAAATATAATAAGTCCGTATTGCAATTCCGGCTTTCAAAAAATGAAATAAGGCGTAATTTAGAGAAAAAAAGGCAAAAAAGACAAATAATTACATATATTTAAAATCAATAAGAAGAGAGGAATATATGGGATTTAATTTCCGCGGGCTCGCTTTTAAGCAGTCCATGATGATTCTTGCAGCCATTACGGTCGTATTCGGTCTGATCTTTGGCATCATGAGCTACAAGACTCAGGACATGCTGAACAAAATGACCACCGAAAACGGCGAAGAAATCAGCCGCGCCAACGTCAACTACATCGACAAGCTCTTTAACGCGGGCAAGGTCATTGGCGAAGACCTTTCCAAAAAAGTGAGCGAGCACCCCATGACCAAGGCGGACATGGATGACTTTTTGATGCAATCGCTCTTTAATGCCCGCAACCTGATTCCCCAAGTGGTTGCCGTGGTGGTCGCCTACGAACCGGGAATGGGCCCCGAAACCCCGGAAGGCGAATACATGCGACTCGCCCGCTTTGACCACGTTGATACCAAGCTTGTATCTGGCGCGAACTACCAGGACAAGGAATGGTACTACAGCGTAAGGGACGGCAAAAAGAGCCGCTGGCAGGAACCCTTCATTGGCGAATTTGTCCCGGAACCGATTGCAGTCTATACAGCGCCTATTTTCAAGAAAGGCAATAATGGCGAAGACGTGCTGATTGGTGTGCTTGCCGTAGACATGTCAATTGAATTCCTTAAAGACGAAGTCGGGTCTATTCCTGTTTCGAACTCGGGATACGCCATGATCACCACAACCAAAAACGTGGCTGTCGCCTACCCGAAAAGCATTGCGCAGGGCAAAAGGAACCGCGATATCGTTGTCAGAGAAAAACGGGGACAAAAGCAAGTTAATTTTGACCGCAATGGCCGTGATAGCAGCGGACTGTTTATAGGCTCGGTTGCCGGCGGCGAAGAATCAGCTATTTACTACACCACGATTCATTCGACCAACTGGACATTCATGGTCGTGTGGCCCATTCAAAAATACTTGGAAGACCAAAGCGCCATGCGCAAGCTGTTCCTGATGATGGCTCTCGGTGGCTATGTCATTATACTCATCATTCTCTTGCTGATTTCGTTCCGTGTAGCAAAGCCGCTCAAGGACTTGGCCATTGCCGCCCGCAAACTTGGACACGGAAACTTTGATGTTGCAATTCCGCATATTACAGGCCACGACGAGGTGGCTGAATTTGCATGGGCATTCTCGAACATGTTGACCGAACTCAAGGACAACATTGAAAAGCAGAAGGACATGAAGCGTATCGAGCGCGAACTGGACCTCGCCCGAAACATTCAACTTTCGATGCTGCCCGGCGAAGAACGCGAAGAAAATTCCGACGACGACCGCCACGAGCTCGCTCCGTTCCTGCTCCCTGCCAAGGAAGTGGGCGGCGACTTCTACGACTTCTTTAAAATCGACAACGATCATTTGTGCGTCGTGATTGCAGACGTGTCTGGCAAGGGCGTGCCCGCAGCACTATTCATGATGGTATCGCGCATTATCTTGCGCACCATGACCAAGAACTTGAAGTCGATCAACGAAGCGTTCAACAAGACGAACTACGCTCTTGCAAAGCGCAACCGCTTGAACATGTTCGTAACCGTGTGGGCAGGCATTATCGACTTGCGCACGGGACACATTGACTTTGCATCGGCTGGACACAATCCGCCTGTTGTACGACACAACGACGGCACCGCCGAATTTATTCCGAGCAAGTCGGGCATTGTCATGGCCGCCATGGATGATACAATCTACAAGCAACAGAGTTACGACCTTAAGCCGGGTGACACCCTGTTCCTTTACACCGACGGCGTCACCGAGGCGACCAACAACAACAATGTACTGTTCGGCGACAACAGGCTCCTTGAAATTATAAGAAAGGGTGGCGAACAAAGCCCCGCCGACACCTGTGCGTTGGTCAAGAAAGAAATCGACAACTTTGTACAAGACGTTCCGCAATTCGACGACATCACCATGCTCGCCGTCAAGTTCAACGGAATTGACGAACCCGTTTGGGAACGCTACGAAAAGACTATCGATGTTTCCGACAACGGCAAGAGCCATGCGCTCAAGACGTTTGTCGAAGACATCCTTACACCAATGGATGGAGCAAAGAAAATGCAAATGCAAGACGCCTGGGAGCGCTATGAAAAAATTGTGGATGTGATTCCCGAAAACCAAGACATCTTAACGGCATTCGTCGAAGGAATCTTGGCTCCTATGGAAGGATCCATGAAATCGCAGATGCAAATTAACATTGCGATTGACGAAATCTATAGTAACATTGTGAAGTTCTCGGGAGCAACCGAAGTGACACTGATTGTGGAAATCCGCAAGGCAACGCTTTCGGCAAGACTCACCTTTATTGACAACGGTAAACCTTACGACCCGATCAAGCAGGCCGACCCCGATATTACGCTGTCTGCCGAAGAACGTGAAGTCGGCGGTCTTGGAATATTCATTGTGAAGAAAACCATGGACAGCGTATGTTACCGCAGAAACGGGGACCACAACGAATTGGCAATCACCAAGACCTTGTAAGGTCCTGTAAACTTTTATAAATTTAAGAGAAAGAGGGAAAAAATTATGCAAATCAACAAGACTACCGAAAACGATAAGCTGACCATTGCACTCGAAGGTCGCCTGGACACCCTGACCGCCCCGCAGCTCGACGCTGAAATCCAGGGCAAGCTCGACGGCGTGAAGTCGCTGGTGTTCGACTTCAAGAAACTCGCTTACATTTCTTCTGCAGGCCTGCGCATTCTGCTCATGGCCCAGAAGATTATGAACAAGCAGGGCTCCATGGTCGTAAAGAACGCAAGCTCCGAAATCAAGGAAATTTTCGAAGTGACCGGTTTCTGCGACATTCTGACCATCGAATAACCGATTTACACAATTTAAGCTATATTCCCCGACCTTTGGCACATTCAGGTCGGGGATTTTTTATAACCCGAAATAGCCTTATTATATTTAGGGAATGAATTTATCAGCAATCAAAAAATATCCGAGCCAAATTTCGAGTGCGTTCAAGCGGTTTCCGCTGGCATCGTCATTCACCGTTCTCACGTTCCTTGCGCTCGTTATTGACACCGAATTCGCGAATTTCTTTAGCACCAGTTTTGCTCGACTGTTCTTGTGGCTGGGCATTTACCCCATTGCTGCTACAATCATTGCCCTCACAACAGCGCTGGTGCAGGAATCTCGAAAAAATACAAGCCAGGCGCCCCAAGCCATTGCAAGCGGCTCATGGTTTGCGCTTTCTATCATACTCGTTTTTGCCAACTTAGAAGAAAATACAAATAGTGCTATCACTTTTGTAAGCACCATTTCTCTTGTCTATATAGTCTCGTCTTTTGGATTTTTGCTTGCCCCCTTCTGGAAACAGAAAAACGAAAACGGATTCTGGGTGTTCCTGCAAAAGAACATCAAAGCCCTCCTCGCAGCCATTGTCGTATCGGCCATATTGCTTGGCGCCATCGAAGGTCTTGTCTTTGGATTTTCAGAACTGTTCGACGCAGACCCTGACGAAGACATTTACCTTTACATCTTCTATTTCTGTTCAAGCATTGTTGCCCCCATCTTGTTCTTTTCTGGAATTCCTTCTATCGATGAATGCCTTGAAGAACCGCCTGCTCTGAGCAAGTTTGCATCGAGCACCATCCGATTCCTTTTTATTCCGGTGCTTTCTATTGGAACGCTACTCTTTTACGGCTACATTTTCAAGTTCATTGCCTTGTGGGACTTGCCGCTCACCACAGCGTCTTACTTTGTCACGGGATTCATGATTTACCTGCTGGTACTTATCACCGTCATGTACCCTGCGCGCCTCGTTCCAAAGCCGACTATTGAAACTAGGCTCCTGAAAATATTCCCTGCCGCCTGCATTCCTCTTGTTGTCCTGATGTCTATTGACATCTATAACATGATAGAGCTATTCGGCATTGAAATAGAATACGTTTACGCCATCGCCATTAACATTTTCTTTTACGCCATTATCGCAGTCTTCTTGATTGACAAAATCAAACGCAAGTCCCGATTCATCGCAATCATTTTCTGCGCGCTGTTCTTTGTTTCAACAAATTCGCCCATCAATGCTTTCAAGATTACCCACCACGTCTGGATGAACAACATCAAGAAGGAACTTGCCAATCAAGGCTACAACAAGTTCCCGCTAAACGAAGAAGACACTAAGAACTTCATTTATACACTCAAAGGCCGCAAAGACAAAGAATCGGAACAAATCTTAGGAGAGCTGTTCTCGATAGAGGAATCAACGACTAAAGAATTGCAAGAGTTCTTTACGACTACCAAAAAATCTCTAAAAGACCTCGATCACTCCTACCAATTGGTGTCCGATCCGGAAGATGATGATTCATTCGATCCATTCAGGGCATACATCAACCTGCCCGACAATACGCCGCTCACGGTACCTACATGGGCAAAAAAGGCGCTAATTGTAGACCATTTTTATAATCATGATGAATTTGAATTCAGTGAAGACTCGTTATTCTTCCGTTACAAGCCGGAACACGAGGAAGAAGACGCCGATACCACTGTCTACAGCTTCAAAATCAGCCGAGAAGAACTGAAAAAAGCCGAAAAAACGACCATCGAATCCAACGAAGCGACCTTGGAGCTACAATATCTGGCTACCGAAGAATGGTCCAAAGACAACCGTTCGCTCCAGATGCGTGGAATTCTGTTCCTAAAATAAGGCCTTGACGCTTTTTATGCATATAACTATATTTATGCATAAATAAGAATTTTTGAAAAGGATATATTAATATGGAATACAAAATTAAGGACATTAACCTTGCGATTGAAGGCCGCAAGGAACTCGACCTCGCTGAAACTGAAATGCCGGGCCTGATGGCTCTCCGCAAGGAATATGCAGGCAAGAAGCCGCTCGCTGGTGCCCGTATTATGGGTAGCCTCCACATGACCGTGCAGACCGCTATCCTCATCGAAACGCTCGTGGACCTCGGTGCCGACGTGCGCTGGGTGAGCTGCAACATCTTCAGTACGCAGGACAACGCTGCCGCCGCCGTGGTGGTGGGCAAGAAGGGCACTGTGGAAAATCCGCAGGGCGTGCCTGTGTTCGCCTGGAAGGGTGAATCCTTGGAAGACTACTGGGAAAACACCGCCCGCGCCCTCGTGTGGCCCGACGGCAAGACCCCGGACCTGATCGTGGACGACGGTGGCGACGCTACCATGCTCGTGACCTGCGGTGCCGAATTCGAAGACGCCGGCAAGGTGCCTGAATTCAACCCGGCTACCGACAGCGAAGAATGGGGCGTGTTCCTCGCTACTTGCCGTAAGATTTTCGAAAAGGATCCGAAGCAGTGGACCCGCGCTCGCGAAGCTTTGAAGGGCGTTTCCGAAGAAACCACTACCGGCGTGCATCGCCTTTACCAGATGGCTCAGGCTGGCCGTCTGAAGTTCCCGGCAATCAACGTGAACGATTCCGTGACCAAGTCCAAGTTCGACAACCTCTACGGCTGCCGCCACTCCTTGATCGACGGTATCAACCGCGCCACTGACGTGATGATGGCTGGTAAGATTGCTGTGGTTTGCGGCTACGGCGACGTGGGTAAGGGCTGCGCCCAGTCTCTGCGTGGTCAGGGCGCTCGCGTGATCATCACCGAAATCGACCCGATTTGCGCTCTGCAGGCTGCCATGGAAGGCTACGAAGTCAAGACCCTCGACGAAGTCGTTAGCTACGCCGACATCTTCGTGACCACCACCGGTAACACCGGCATCATTAGCGCCGCCCAGATGGAAAAGATGAAGAACCGCGCTATCGTGGGCAACATCGGTCACTTCGACAACGAAATTGACATGGCCGGCCTCAAGAAAATTCCGGGCATCAAGCGCAACGAAATCAAGCCGCAGTACGACGAATGGATTTTCGCCGACGGTCACAGCATCCTTATCCTCGCTGAAGGCCGCTTGCTGAACCTCGGCTGCGCTACTGGTCACCCGAGCTTCGTGATGAGCGCAAGCTTCACGAACCAGACCATCGCTCAGATTGACCTGTGGCTCAACGCTCAGGGCAAGCAGACTGTCGCTGGAATCAAGTACGAAAGCGGTGTCGTGTACACGCTCCCGAAGATTCTCGACGAAAAGGTCGCACGTCTGCACCTCGAAAAGCTCGGCGTTCACCTGACGACCCTCACCAAGGCCCAGGCCGACTACATCGGCGTGCCTGTTGAAGGCCCGTACAAAGCTGATCACTACCGTTATTAATAGGTATCGCGCGCGGCAAGCCGCGAAACCCCGAATATCAAAATCCCCCGGTTCAAAACCGAGGGATTTTTTTCATACACTTTTTAAAAAGAGGCTCAAGATCAACTCTGGCATTTACTGCGAGACTACAAAGTGATAAACAAGATATCCCAAAGCAAGAAAGAAAAGGATTAAATATTTTGCAGAATCCAGGAATGAGTACAATATTCCCATTCCCTTTTTTACTTTTTTCTGATAGTTTAGAAGATATACGCAAATACATACCTCGCCTGCAACCAATGCAAACGCAGGCATTACAGAAAATCCCTCACTTGCAAAAATCATAAAAGCAAACAGCAGAGGAAAAAGAGTCGATATTCCCACCACCCCTTCCATAAATGTCGGAAGAACAGGTTTTACGGACGGTTCAGATTGTTTCTTGCCTCCGAACATTTCATTTGCAATTTCAAATAAAGACGCCAGACCACCTATAACACAAAAAATTCCTCCCTTATTCCCCGACACAAGCATTGCCACACCACCCATCACGGCTACAATACCGATTACAGCATTCATAGTAATGATAAAGGCATTCCTCTTTTGACTGTTCGGATAATCCTTTAATTTATCAACCATTTTCGAAAGATCCGCAAACGCTTCATTTGAAAATCTTACTGGTAATAAGCCTGTACTAAAAGAAATTACCCACCCACCATCAGTATAAAGTTGAATATTATAAGCACAATTCTCTGTAAGAGAAACAACCTTTTTCCCATAAAAAAGATGGCATATCAAAGAATTTTCATTTTCCTCAATTTTAAGAGGTTCTGAAAAAAATGGGCTCAGCAAAACCATAAATAAAACAAAGGAACAAAGAAGAAATATGACAACGGACGCATCAAAGGGAAGGTCTGTCATATAGATCAAAATGAATAGACCTAAAACTAAAAGAATAAAAATCAATGGTGAAAAGAAAAGCAACTTTCTTTTATTCTGATGGATCTTGCTATTGCCGTTTTCAAATGAATTATTCATATTGGCCAATAATAACTTAATCAAATTTTAAACATTCATCGCCCTCTAGAAAAACAGTACTGAATTAGCTATCTTTGGCATATGCCAGAGAACTATTCGAAATGGGTGGCTTGCTGGGGCAACGCTACCTCTATTACCGACCGCAAAGAAGCCACTTACGCAAAAGACTTAACGCTTCGCTACCCGATTCGCGCATGCTTTTCGGGCAACAAGTTGCGGTTTCATTTTTCGAACCTCACCGGCACAGAACCCGTGACCATCAGCGAAGCGTATGTCGCACACGCCGCTTCGAATTCGCCGGATTATTCTCCGGTTGCAATCACGTTCTGCGGCAACACTTCTGGCACCATCCCCGCTGGCGAAGAAATCTTGAGCGACGAAATCGCATTCAATGTATGCGCAGGCGACACGCTCGATGTCAGCCTGTACTTCGCAGGCTTTACGCAGATGAACGCAGGCACGGCAATCACGGGCCCGCTTTCGGGCGGCAAGTATAGCTACGGCAATTTTGCGAAGTCGGTCGCACTCCCCGATGATTTAACGCGCAATACAAACTGGATTTATTTCCTGAACACCATCGACATTTTCACCGAAGAAAAGAATTTTGCTTTGGTGTGTTTTGGCGATTCGATTACGGCGCAAGACTGGCCCGACTACCTGACGCTGCGTTGCGCACGCGATGGATTCAACAATGTATCCATCATTCGCCGCGCTGTAAGTGGCACCCGCATTTTGCGCGAATACAGTTGCATTACTTACGCCGCTTATGGACTCAAGGGCGCTACGCGATTCCCGATTGAAATGAATGTGGCAGGCGCCAAAAGCGTCATTATTCAGCACGGCATTAACGACATCATTCACCCGGTCGGTGTCGAGGTCAACAAGTTCCGCCCGTGGAGCGACATGCCCACCGCAGACGACTTGATTAACGGTGTGCGTACGCTTTACGTGTCGCATGCACGTAAACTCGGGCTCAAGATTTACAGCGGAACGCTGCTCCCGATTTTAGGCTGGCGCACTTACAACGAAAACCGCGACATTATTCGCATGGCATTCAATGAATGGCTGCGCACCGCCCCGGATTTCGATGGCTGCGTTGATTTTGACAAGGCCGTGCGCGGTTACGACAACCCGAAGGCATTCGCAAACAATTTTGATTCGGGCGACCATTTGCACCCAAGCGCCAAGGCTTACGAAGCCATGGCGGAATGCGTTCCCGAAGAATTGTTAAAGTAATTTTATCTAATTTGGCGTTTTTCGCCGAAATAAGTTTTTCGTATGTAAGCGATATCACACCGTTTACAACTGTAACATTATTCGTTCCTTACATTATAGCCTTCAGTATTCGATAATTGTATTTTATGGACATGAATTCGAAAGAACTACAAATCGTAAAGCAGATCGTGCTGTTGGTTGCTGTGGCCGTTACACTCGGCTTCATTTACGGCTAATCGCAGACGATTTTATATATTTACGGCATGCAGCCTTATATTCATCAGTTTGCGAATTATCTACGCTTTCACATGGATTCGATTTCTGTGGGGCTTGTCGCCACACTTTTGATTATTTACGGCGGCTACATCAACAACTACTTCAAAAAAATCACCCGTAGCATTCCCTTTTTGGGGCGCTTTGTCTTATTTGTAATTCTGTGTAGCGCAGGCTATGCATTCTTGACATCGCAATTGGTGAAACTCTTGAAAATGTTTTTGCGCGGGCAGCCCGACTTGCCGCTTATCGGCATTGTCGCCACCGCATTTCTTATTCTTGCATTTTGTGCCCGCAGCGGGAAAGACATCTGATTATGGCTGTCGAAATTTTTAATTCCGCCGTCCGCAAGGCAATGAGCCGCGCAGGACTTTCGCAAGAAGATCTTTTTGCGCGTCTCGGGTATTCTCGCCGTTCGCTTTTCGATCATTTTTCGACAACCAAGATGTGCGAAATAGCATTCTTGCTTGACACGCCGGCAGACACGCTCTGGGACCTGAGCGGTGACCAAGACAAGCGCGATTACGACTGCGCCATCATGAATTTTGAGCAGCGCTTTTGCTCCGACGAGGTGATTGCTTGGGCAAAGCAATTCCCAATTCGCGATTTGCAGCGACTGGGCCACATTCAAAGCACCGAGGGCATATCTTTCAATAAGCGTTTCAAGTCGGGCTTTATCCCGCGAGAAATCATGAAGTTCATGAACGTGGTTTCGATTGACGGCTGGAAAAAGACATACGCTACAGCTCTCGGTACGCAGAATCCGCAAGTTTATTCTGCATGGATTCGCTTGGGAGAATTGCAGACAGAACGTTCTGCCGAAGAAATTCCCCTGTTCCGCGAAGTGATTGCAAATAATCTGATGTTCTTGAGAAGGAACGCCGTGCCGCTCAAATACAACTTGCGGCAAATCGTTATCGACACGCTCCAGAAATGCGACATTACCATTCTGCAGGTGCCCGCATTCATTACAGCGCCCGCACCTAAGGTAGCAAGCTACTGGCGCGGTTTAAGGCCCGTCATTCAACTGCCAACAACAAAGGTAAGCGACAGCGAATTCTTGGAATCGGTATACCATGCAATGGGCCACATTTTGCAGCCGCACAGCAAGCGCCCTTGCCTGCTTGCACCCCGAAAAATTCCGGGCCTGTATCACAGTGCCACAGACGAACACTGCAAAGAAGCAACTCGCATTGCCGAAAGTCTGCTTTTGAGCGAAGCTGAGGAATGCGAAATTATTTGCTGCGGACACTTTGCCGAGAAAAAATGCATTGAATTCTTTTCGCGCAAATTCCAAGTGCGCCCGGGCGTGATTGTGTCACGCTTGCAACAGCAAAATAAATTGCGTGGCAACAGTTCGCTGAACGCTTTTAAAATCGCAGTATAAAAAATAGCGCGGGATTGCCGCGCCATTCTTAATTTCACTCACAAAGAGCAATTAATAGTTGATTGCAATGTAAAGGCTGCCGGCACCAAAGCGACGGTCAAAACCGTTAAATTCATCCCACAAGGCATCCCAAGCCAAGCCCACTTCAAGCTGAGCCGAAGAATTGCGGAAGAAAATGACACCCAGTTCTACACCTGCAGTAAGACCGAAAGCAAAAGCTTCGTCGTCGTCATTATAGTGAGCGTCAAGCTGCAATCCCAAACCTGCACCGGCTCCCACGAACGGAGTGATGACTCCTGTACTCGGGAAGTATCGACCGCCCAGCAAAAGGACATTATGCCACTGCCAATCACCGCTAAAAGACATATTCGTATTGTACGTAAGAGTAATGGCTGCCTGCGGAACTACTTCGAATATACGCGCGTAATGGAATACGAAGGCCTTGTCCCAATCTCTATCGACATCGTATTCTGCATGACAGGCGGAAGGCTTTTCTGCATTCTTGCAAGATTCATCTTTGTAGTCGTAATCGTGCCAAAGAGCGGCTCCCACGCCAATGCTCCTGTAATTACGGGTGGGGCGCTTGTGGGCAAAGTTGTCGTTCGGGTCGCCTTCGTTCTTTTCAGTAGACACAACCATCACGACATCAGCATCTGAAAAACTGCTTGCCGAAGAGGCATACGGACCATAATTTCCATAATCGCCCTCCACATTGGAAAGGGCCGACTTTACAGCGCCTTCAATAGCCACATCCAAATCATCGATTGAACCGGCTTTTTGCTTGCCACTACCAACCACAGCACCGTCCTTGACCTGTTCGCAAACCACCACGAAGCTTGAGCCCATGGCAATCACGTTGGTACGCAACTGAATGTTCGCATCATTTTCGACCGGGGTATTGCCCGTTTCGCTCACAGAGGCGCGCACAAGGGACTGCACCATATTCGGAGCATCAGGCGAAAATTCGGCACCCGTGGGAGCAAGGACTTGAATATTTGCCGCCAGCGAGAAGGCCGCCATAGAAAGGATAGTAGAGAAAATCTTTTTCATGCCATAAAGATAACAAAAATGCTAAATTCAAACCAATCCTAACCACTATTCATTTAATACTGTCTACAAACCTATGAACAAAGCCGCTATTATCGTTGCCGTTTCAATGCTCCTGAGCCGCGTACTCGGAATTTTCCGCGAAATGCTTTTGGCGCATGCCGCGGGCGTGTCACTCGAAAAAAACGCGCTTGACCTTGCGTTCATGATTCCAGACATTTTGAATCACGTGGTGAGTACCGGATTTTTGTCCATCATTTTTATCCCGATTTTTACGGGTTACAAGGTAGCCGGCGACGAGAAAGGCGGTTGGAAATTCTTCAGCAATGTGCTGAATACTTTCGGAATTGCTCTCCTGATTTTGGTGGTGCCCGCATTTATTTGGATGAAGGAACTTTTGCAGCTCTTGACAGTCGAGGGAGCCACGCCGGAACTGATTGAGCGCGCCGCTTACTATGGCCGCATCATTTTGCCGGGCCAGGTTTTCATTTTTGTCGGAAGTATTTTGGTCGCGGTGCAGCACACACGTAAGCAGTTCTTGATTCCGTCACTGACGGGCCTGATTTACAACGTGGCAATTGTGGGCGGCGGCGCTTTGGGACTCGCGCTCGAAAAGTTCACCGGCACGGAATACGGCTTGGAAGGTTTTGCCTGGGGCGTGCCGGTAGGCGCCTTCATCGGATTCTTTGCCTTGCAAATTTTAGGCGCCCGGCGTGGCGGCGTGCATTACGAACTTTTGGTGCAGCCCACTCACCCCGATATCGTTCGCTACTTCAAGATGATGCTTCCGATGTCGCTTGGCGTGGGTTCCATGTTCGGCCTTGAATTTATTATCAGAAGCTTTGGCGCAAACTTCGGCACCAGCGGCATTTCGAGCTTGAACTATGCATACCGCGTGATGTACACGCTGGTCGCAGTCTTTGGATTCTCGGTTTCTGTCACGAGCTACCCTGACATGGCCCGCCTTGTTAAGGAAGGCGATTTCGGCCAGCTGAATCGCAAGATTTGGAAGAGCCTTTCGCGCATGTTCTGCATCTTGATTCCGGCCGTAGTTGCTGTGTGGGCTTTGAGTTTTCCGGCGGTGCGAATCCTGTTTGAACGCGGAGCCTTCCAGCGTGAAACCACCGAAGCAATTTCCGAAATTCTGCGCTGGTATTTGCCGGTGAGCCTTGGCCTTTGCTTGCAAGCCGTGCTTGTGCGTAGCTTCTATGCCTGCGAACGCATGTGGGTGCCGACGCTTTTGAATACGGGCATTTTTGCCGCGACCATTCCTGCCTACATTCTGCTAGGCGCGCCTGAAGTGGGTCTCGGCATCAAGAGTGTGCCGATTATCGGCGCCACCGGCGCCTTGTTGCAAGTGATTTCGATGATTTTCATGTGGGCTAAAAAGAACGGCACAGACGGCATGAAAGACGCCCTCTTGAATATGGCCCGCGCCTTGGTCGCCTTCGGTATCATGATTGCAGCCGCTGTCGGACTTGACCGCGTCTCCGGCGCATTCGTGCGCGAAGCAAACTTCGTCGTACTCGTTGTATACGCCTGCGCCGCTGGCATTTTACTCTTCACGCTCACGCTGATTATCCAGCGTTACCTCGGAAGCAAAGATGCCAAGGATATTCTCAACGAACTCCTTGGCAAAGTTTTGCGTAAGCTACATCTCGCTCACTAATTTACTTGCGCCAGCCTTCCATAATTTTCATGCAACCAGCGAGTAGCTCGGCGGAGCGGTCCTTGGCTTCGGTTTCCACGTAGCAGCGGAATTCCGGAGCGTTGCCGCTCGGGCGCAAGTGCACGATATCGCCGGAATCGAATTCCATGCGATAGCCGTCAGTTTCATCGATCGAAACGACTTCGCCGTGGAACGGCTTCGGAGCCGGGCCATCCTTGGGCTTGAACTTGGAAGGCTTTGCGGTGAGCGCACCGAACAATTTGGCACCAAGTTTCTTTTCGCGGATTTCGGCGAGCTTTGCCTTCGACACTTCGGTCGGGAATTCCTTGAGGCGGTCGCTAAGCGTAAAGCGCTTCGGGAGTTTCTTGAGCAAGTCGACCACGCACATTTTCTGTTCGCGGACCATAACCATCACGGCAATCATCGGGAGCAATGCATCGCGGGTCGGCAGCGCCGGAAGCGTGCGAGTCGCGCCGTCTTCAAAAGAACGCGTGAGGTTTGTCTGCAGCAGGAATCCACCGTTTGCTTCGTAGCCTGCAACAGAGACGCTTGCGTCGTTTGCATCTACCAAGCTTTCCATGCCGGCGATTACATACGGGCTTCCGATTCGCGTGCGGCAGATTTTCTCGAAGCTGCCAGATTTTTCGAGCGACGTGTTGCAACTCACCGGAGTTGCAATGCGCTTGATACCAAGCGCCTGGGCAGCCAAGATGCCCAGCACGTCGCCACGGAGCCACATGCCTACATCGTCTGCCAAAAGCGGGCGGTCGCTATCGCCATCGGTACTGAAGATTGCATCCACGAAATCCTTGTGCGCAAATTCGCGGGCCAAGTCTTCGTCTTCTTTACGGATTGCTTCGGTATCCACCGGAATAAAGGTTTCGCTGCGGGCGAAAGGCTTGACTGTTGCGCCCAAGCTTTCGAGCACCTTCACCACAATGTCGCGGCCCACGGCGGAATGCTGGTACACGCCAATGGTCAGGCCCGAAAGAGCCTTGGTGCCAAAGAAAGCCGGATAACGCTTCACGTAATTTTCTTCGGCTTCCGCTTCAACAGCCGGGAGCGCGGGGGCATTCTTCAGCATGCCCTTCGCATCGAAAATCGATTCGTCGAAATCCACCGACTGCGAAACAATTCCCTGTTCGTCTTTCTTGGTGATTTCGCCCTGCGGGTGGTTAAACTTAATGCCGTTGCGGTCAGCCGGAATGTGGCTACCCGTCACCATGATGGTCGGGAGCGCTTTATCGATACCGTACAATGCGATTGCCGGGCTCGGAATGCGGCCGCAATAAATCACTTTCCAAGAGGAATCTTCACCAGCCTTTACCAAAGCCTTCAAAATGCGTTCGGTACTGGGGCGCAAGTCGCCAGCAATTGCAATCGTATGATCGCACTTGTAGCTAGCCTCGCAGTACTTGATAAACGAGCGCGCATACACATAGCACACGCGATCCGTCATCGCTGTCACCAAGCCGCGGGCACCGCTAGTACCGAATGCCACGCCGGACTGTTTCATTACTTCTTGCATCGAAACGCTCATAAAAACCTCAAGCTAGTTGTTGTAAATGCATCGAATATAGGCTGCCGTATATTTGTGCGCATTATCTCTGCCCACGGAAAGATCCTTACGGTACGCCCAAAGATACGCATATTCAAATTTGTGAGACGAACCCGTCACATCGTATTCTGTCGAACTCCAGAAAAGCGCCTGTTCTCCAATCTTGACATACTGGCCGTAATACTCGTACTCGCCCCCAAGCTGATTTGTAAAGTTGGCTGCTGCATCGGGGTTTTCCAAAACATAATTATAAAGGGCAAGCCATTCATCCTGACTCGGAATGTGCGTTCCTTCAGGGCAAATTCCACGGTACGGCAATTCAATTTCGCCCAACTGTTCGCGGTCATACTTCGTACTCACCGCCATCGCCGTCGCCCAAGTATACAGCCTGCCGTATTTTTCGCAATTCTCTTCTTCATCTGCATAGCAGTGGCTGTTCTTCATGGGAACTTCCAAATTCTTGGTGGTCCATACCTGGTCACCAATCTCTACGCGCCCCAAGTCGGGATACTCATAGTCCTTCCACGAATCGTCTACAACCTCTTCGCTAGAAGAAGATTCAACGCTAGACGAAGACTCGGCACTGGAAGACGATTCTGAGCTTGAGGATTCAGATTCCGAACTAGAAGATTCCGGTTCAGAAATAATCAAAACCATTCCATCACCCTTGACGCAACGAACGTACGCTCCCATGTACTTGTGCGGGTTGCTCCTTGCAATAGAACCGTTCTTGCGATACGCCCAAATCCAGGCGAATTCAGGTTCATAGTACGATCCTGTCGCATCGTACTCCGTCGCAGTCCAGAAAACCGTTTCTACACCTTCGTCCCTATAGAAAGCCATCCAATCATACGCACCGCCAATCTGGTTCGTAAAATAGGCCTTGTATTCAGGATTCTCATCGATATACTCTTTAAGCTCCGTCCATTCACCATCCGTCGGCAAGTGCGAACCTTCGGGGCAAATTCCACGATACGGCGTTATCAAGAAACCAAGTTCTTGGTGGTCGTATTTCGGGTCAATGGCCATAGCCTGAGACCACGTATAAATCCTTCCATATCGGGTACAATTTCCAAGTTCATCGTCGTAGCAGCGACTTCCTTCCACAGGAGTATTCAGATTCTTGGTCATCCATTCTTGATTTCCAATCTTGACAAATTCCCCAGTTTCAAGCACAAAGTCTCGGCTGCTAGAACTATTCGTTTTCGACGAAGAAGATCTTGCGAAATAATCAATAGATGAACTTGAGACTTTCTTTATAGAGGAACTGGACTCAATCGGCTCAATCACCATGATAACCCTGACGCTGGAATCATCTCCGCAACCATAAATAAACAGTGCTACCATGGCCAAAAGCAGAAATTTCACAATGTTCCTCTTCATAAAAATAAAGGTAGAAAAGATATCGACATCAAACATTCCGAATTCCGAAAACTGAAATCCGAATCAGAGTAACACTTGATACAGCCGTATACAAAATCACTATTTTAGAGCTAACATCCCCTAAAAAAAGAGGATATTTTCTACTTTGGATGTTAAAATAAGGGATGATTATGCTCAAAAAGATCTTGACCGCAGGCGTTTTCAGCGCCGTAGCACTCAGCGCAGCCCCGCTCCTCACCAACGGCGACTTGTCTTACGGTGATGGGGGCTGGTATGTTTGGAACAACCCCGATGGCCCCGCCAAGTACGAAAGCAAGATTGGCGTCGAAGGCCTCGGCGTAAACGGCAGCGAAGGCGTAAAGCTCACGGTGACCGAACTTCCGAACCCCTCCTGGGGCCTGCAGCTGCAGCCGCCCAAGTGGCTCGCTGACTCCGCCTACTACAAGCTCACTTTCAAGGCCAAGGGTAACGTACCCATCAACGCAATTGTCCAAGGTGGCGCTCCGGACTGGCGCCAGAAAGAAAGCGCCTCGTTCATGCTGACCAAGGACTGGAAGGAATATTCCATGATCTTCCTTGCCGACCAAAAGGGCTACGGCGTCAATAACATCACCTTCCATGTGGGACTTGCCAAGGGTTGGCTCCAGATGGACGATGTTGCCGTCGAAAAAGTCGAAGGCATGGATGACATGACCTGGTACAACAATTCCGCCGCACGCATCGACAGCCTGCGCAAAAAGGAATTGACCGTGAAGGCTACCCCCGGCGCCCAAGTGAAGGTGGAACTCATGCGCCACGCATTCCCCTTCGGCACAGCCCTCGCACTCTACCCCAGCAAGGATAGCGTTGAAACCTGGTACCGCAAAACCGCCAATAAGTACTTCTGGTACGGCGTTCCCGAAAACCAATTCAAGTGGCCGGAATACGAACCCAAGAAGGGCAAAATCCGCCGCGACGAATTCAAGCAGTACCTTGACTACGTGAAGGACTACAACTGGGGATTCCGCGCACACGCCCTCATGTGGGGTATCCAGGGTTACGGCTACGACAAGCATTTCAGTTTCAAGGGTAGCTGCAAGGATATCGGCGAAAAGCTCAAGGCACGCATTACCCGCGACATGACAGAATACAAGGGCCGCATCAAGGAATACGACGTATGGAACGAAGTCTTCCACGAACCCTTCGTATTCAACAAGTGCGGCTGGGACCTGCTGGATAGCGCCCACATTTGGGCTCACAAGGCTGACCCAGAAGCGCGACTCTTCATCAACGAATACAACGTCGTCGTCGCCGGCGAAACCGACCGCCTCTACGACATCGTGAAGGGAATGCTCGACCGCAAGGTGCCCGTACACGGAATCGGTGTGCAGTGCCATTTCGGCGATCGCCAGCTGAACCCGGCATTCATCAAGGCCCGCCTTGACAAGCTCGGCTCCCTCGGGCTCCCCATCAAGGTGACCGAACTCGACTTTGGCGACTGGCAGAAGGGCATGTACTTTGGCGAAGAAGAACAGGCCCGCCGCTACGAAATGTTCCTGCGTATCGCCTTCAGCCACCCGGCTGTCGAAGGTATTGTACTGTGGGGCTTCTGGGATAACCGCCACTGGGTTAAAAACGGCGGTATCATCGCTGCCGACGGCCGCGAAAAGCCCGCCGCCAAGCTCATCTATGACTTGTGGCACAAGGTGTGGACCACCAACGGAACGTTCAAGGCCGACGAAAACGGTGTCGTGAAATTCCGCGGCTACCCCGGCAAGTACAAAGTAACCATCGACGGCAAATCTGAAATGGTTGAACTGAAGTAACACCCGATTGACAATCTCCTTTTTCAAGTACTCCCCAAAAAGGGAGTACTTTTTCTATTATATGAAAATAAACCTCAGCGGGGAGACTATGAAGAATCTCTATAAAATCGCAATCGCATCTTTCGCCCTGGCATTCACCGCCTGCGACGACTCCACATCGGCCAATGATGATTCTACGGCCTGTAACGATGCCGTGAAGGCAGAATGCCCAGCAACGCTTGCTGCAGGTACCATCTGTGACAGCCGCGACGGACATGTCTACAAGATTACGACGGTCGGATCGCAGGTTTGGATGGCCGAAAATTTGAACTACTATTCCTGCAGCATCAAGGATGACAGCTGGTGCTACGATGACAAGGCTGCAAACTGCGACAAGTACGGCCGTCTTTATAGCTGGACCGCTGCAATGGGAGTTGACAAATCCTACCAGACGCAGTATACAAACCTGACCGGAGTGCAGCGCGGCAACTGTCCCGAAGGATTCCACATGCCGTCGGAAGGAGAATGGAGCGACTTCTACGACTATGTACGGGAATACGCCGTCGAACAGGGCAACGACGAAGGCGCTGTCGTCCGCGCCAAGGGTATGTGGCCCAACGATTCGTATTTCCCGGCAACAGACGATTTCGGATTTGCGATGCTGCCTGCTGGTAGAAAATCCTTTACTGGCTATACGAAACTTGACGAAGAGGCTCTTTTCTGGTCGGCAGACGAAGACTATAGTGAACCGCTTGGCGGCCCGCGCAATGTCGGCATCTGGACCGTAACAAGCATGTTCGGCTTCGGCGGCGGCTCCATCATGAAGGATGAAGGCGTCTCCGTCCGCTGCATAAAGGACTAAGATTTTTTCTTAGGTCCCTTCGCCCCGCTCAAATATTTAGCTCTCGGCTCACTGACATTATTCAAAACTAGCGCGCGATTTAAGTAATTCGCGCGTTCTAGTTCTATTGCATCGCGAATGATTCTATCCAAGTATTCATTCGTAGACTTGTGTTCGGATGCAGCCAATTTACGCACGGTTTCCTGCAAATCCGTTGGCACCTGAACAGTCATGTCCTTCATCGGCGTGACAAGTAAGTTTCCCCCAACAGCTTCCGACATCTTGAGCAACTGCTTGTAAGACGGATTCGTCTTTAACGACTCTATTCGCGAAATAGCACTCTGCGTTGTTCCCATCTTGTCGGCAACATCCTTTTGCGTGAGCCCCAAAGACTCTTTCAAGAAATCAAAATCTGTCAAGAACGAAGACAATGCCTCGTACATCTTCACGTACGATTCCAGACCTTCGTCTTCTTTTTCAAGCGAATCCATGTAATCCAAGACTTGATCTTTTTTCATAGCATGACTCCTTGTTTAACGAGTTCTTTATATTGCTTTAGCTTTTCAACGGCATTGCCAAGTTTCATAGGCTCTTTTTTATGCTTCAACTCTGCACAAAGCAAAATAAGTGTCTGTAATTCAGTTATCGAAAAACAAAAGTAAATCCTAAAGACACCAGCATGCGCCTGCTTTGGAATGCGCATTTCATAAAGCCCCTCTTTATCCTTCTGGAATTTATACATCTGTTCATTTTTCAAATAAGGCAAAATATCTACAACATTCAACAATGCCATCAAGAAGGATTTTACGCGCAAATACAAATCTGGTCGCCGCTTAGATAAACCTTTCTGTTCTTTCCCGACATCGCCTGCTAAGTCTTCGAATTTCGCCTTTTGCGGATCAAAGAATTCTGTATCAGGAAAGAACTTTAACTTCATATTTTAAATATAGCATATATGCTATATTTAGTCAATAGGGATTTTAGGCAATTTTTCCGCAACTTGCGGAAATAATCATCAGGTTTGATTTGGGACGGGTGGGCGGGGTAAACGGGGGTTTTAGGGGTACGCCCCTAGGCGAAAGGGTAGCGAGCAACAACGCGTGCGTTGTGCGAGCGAGGGGAAGGCTTGCCCCTTCAAAAAAATAAATGCCCCAGGTTCAACCTGGAGCACTTGTCATAATCGATTAATTATTGATTAGTAGTTGCGCAAAGCGCATTACTTTTCGCCTCAGCCATAAAGACATGCAAGCACGTCTTTGCGGCATTCGGCTCTTAGTAATTTTCAGCAGTGACTTCGAAGAAGGACTGCGGGTGAGCGCACACGGGGCATGCGGCCGGAGCCTTGGTGCCAACGACAATGTGACCGCAGTTGCGGCATTCCCACACCTTGACTTCGCTCTTTTCGAACACGGCTGCAGTTTCCACGTTCTTGAGGAGTGCGCGGTAGCGTTCTTCGTGGCGCTTTTCGATTGCGGCGACCATGCGGAACTTCTTGGCGAGAGCGGCAAAGCCTTCGGCTTCGGCGGTCTTTGCAAAGTCTTCGTACATGTCGGTCCATTCGTAGTTTTCGCCGTCGGCAGCAGCCTTGAGGTTTGCAGCAGTATCGCCGAGACCATCGAGTTCCTTGAACCACAGCTTGGCGTGTTCCTTTTCGTTTTCAGCAGTCTTCAAGAAGATTTCTGCGATCTGTTCGAAGCCTTCTTTCTTGGCGCAGCTTGCAAAGTAGGTGTACTTGTTGCGAGCCTGGGATTCGCCAGCGAAGGCGGCCTGGAGGTTCTTTTCGGTTTGGGTTCCGGCATACTTGTTTGCCATAAATTCCTCTCTTGGTTGAAGTGTCTCGGAAAGAATATACACTTTTTTAGGTCGGCCTAGGCAAAAATAAATCTAATTGGAGCCTTTTTCTGCAAAATAATATATATCTAAATAAAAAAGGAGGCCTTTTATGACCCTCATGATTATTCAGCTTTTGATTGTACTATTGGCACTTTACGTGGGCTCGCGATACGGGAGCCTCGCCCTCGGCGCCATTTCAGGAATTGGTCTTGCCATTCTGGTGCTCGGGTTCGGCATGCAACCCGGCAAACCGCCTACCGACGTCATTTACATCATTATCGCGGCAGTCACCTGCGCGGGCATTATGCAGGCTTCGGGCGGTATGGATTGGCTGATTCAAATTGCGGAACGCCTGTTGCGCAAACACCCGAACCACATCACGATTCTCGCTCCGCTCTGCACGTTCTTCCTGACAGTGCTCGTGGGTACCGGTCACGTGGTCTACACCTTGATGCCGATCATCTGCGACATCGCCCTCAAGAAGGGTATTCGACCGGAACGCCCCTGCGGTGTAGCATCCATTGCTTCGCAGGTGGGTATTACCTGTTCACCGATTGCTGCCGCAGTGGCATCGTTCGTTGTCATTTCGAATGCAAACGGATTTGATATTAACAACCTGCAGGTGATTGCAATTACCATTCCCGCCTGCGTTTGCGGTATTATGGCCGCAGCCGCCGTCTCTTACAAGCGTGGGCTCGACCTCGACAAAGATCCCGCCTTCCAGGCGCGCCTCAAAGACCCGCAAATGAAGGAATACATGTACGGAAGCACCGCCTCGGTACTCGACAAAGAAGTCCCGAAAGAAGCAAAGCGCGCCGTGTTCATCTTCCTCGGCGCCCTCGCCGTCATCGTGCTCTTCTCCGTATTCCAGATTATCGGCCACGACATCCGCCCCCAATTCCCCACCGGCAAGGTTATCGATGGTGTCGCCCAAATGAAACCGCTCGCCATGAATATCATCATTCAAATTGTGATGATTTCGGCCGCCGCATTCATGATTCTTTGTTGCAAAGCAAATCCCAAAAAAGCTGTGGCAGGGGCCGTGTGGCAAAGCGGCATGGTCGCCGTGGTCGCCATTTACGGAATCGCCTGGCTTGCCGACACTTACTTTGCAAACTACATGGATGTAATGCAAGGTGGTCTCAAGGACATTGTGCAGCATTATCCGTGGGCCATCGCATTCGCCTTCTTTGCGGTGAGCGTGCTGATTAACTCGCAAGGTGCCGTGGTGGTTGCCATGCTCCCGCTTGCCTACAGCCTCGGCATCGAAGGCCCCGTACTCCTAGGCGTGCTCCCGAGCGTATACGGCTACTTCTTTATTCCGAATTACCCCTCGGATATTGCAACCGTGAACTTCGACCGTTCGGGCACCACCGTCATTGGCAAGTACCTATTAAACCACAGCTTTATGCGCCCAGGCATGGTGAGCGTTATCGTCTCGACCATCGTGGGCACCATCTTGGTGAAAATTTTCTACTAAAAAATCACTCATTTGCAACAAATGTCGGATAAACGATGTTTTATCCGCACATTTTGCCGTTCGTCGCAAACCTATTTGCGACGTATTGAACTTTTTGACCAAAAACTTATTTTTTTTGATATGAAGTTTAAACATGCGGCATCATTTGCATTCTGTATTATATTCGCCCTGCTTTCCACAGGGTGCGTTACAACAAATGTTCATAAGTTTCGAATGACTGTTTCCGAAGCCCCAGAAGTCCATGGAGCAAACACTGAACAAAAAGCCCATTCCGGTTCGTGGAGATTCACGGGGAAGGTCTATCACAACGCCAAAAAGAACGTAGACATCACCGACAACACTTCAGAATCAGCAAGTCTCGATAAGCTTTTTGATAAAAAAGCAGAGTTCAAATCTGCTAGTTACGAAATGGGCGGCAACGACTTCAGCGGGAAAGTGGAATACCTCCGTAAAACAAGAGGTTTCGTATTCGGAGGTGGCCTAGGTTATAAAGACGGGCTCTTTACACATGTTACATTAGGCGCCAATTTTTCGCATTTTGAATTCGGCGGTTTCTTCGGAACGTACGCTCTATACAGCAATGTTGAATATTGGGGAGAAACTGGAGAAGAATGCGGAGATTCTGATAGTGAATGCAGCTTCTTCAGCGACCACAGTTACCATACCTACTTGAGTATTTTTGCAGGAATGTACGCGGGGCTTTATTTTGACAATCTATTCTTTAATTTGAGCGTCAGTTCTTACGAACCAAACCCCAAAATAGAAGATTCCGATCTAAATGTTCCAGGCATTGCAACCGCCTACCTCACCATAGGCTACAGGTTTACTCAACAGTTTGAATTCAGCATAGGAGGCATCGCCACCATTGTTGACGCTCCTGCCGGTACTAATGTAGGCGTTACTAGTGGCATAAGCCTTTACCTGTAAACAGTTGGACCAATGCGAAGGCTTCCTGTTTCCTGCGAGAACCCAAAAAACTCTTTTTAAAGGACGAGCAATCGTCCTTTTGTTGTATATTTGTAGAAAAATCTCCTACCTTAAAGGCGGTATTTTATGCTGATGGAAAAGATTGCATCCCCTGCCGATGTGAAGAAGATGGACACAGAAAGCCTGAAGGCGCTCGCGGGCGAAATCCGCACGGCGCTTTTGAACAAAATTTCAAAATGCGGCGGACACCTGGGCCCGAACCTCGGATTCGTGGAGCCGACCATCGCACTGCACTATGTATTTGAATCGCCCAAAGACAAGATTGTCTACGACGTTAGCCACCAGAGTTACACCCACAAGATTTTGACAGGCCGCGCCGAAGCATTCCTAAATCCGGACAAGTATTGGAGCGTTACAGGCTACACTGAACCTTGCGAAAGCGAGCATGACCATTTTATGATTGGCCACACCTCGACTTCCGTGAGCCTTGCACTCGGGCTTGCAACCGCCCGCGATATCAAGGGCGAAAAGGGCAACGTCATCGCCGTCATCGGCGACGGTTCGCTCAGCGGCGGCGAAGCGTTCGAAGGCCTCGACAACGCCGGCGAATACGCCACCAACTTTATCGTGGTCGTGAACGATAACGAAATGTCCATCGCCGAAAACCACGGCGGCCTTTACGGGAGCCTCGCGGAACTCCGCAAAACGCAGGGCAAGAGCGAAAACAATTACTTCAAGAGCCTCGGCTTTGACTACCTATATGTAGAACAGGGTAACGACATCGAATCGCTCATCGCCGCATTCAAGCAAGTGAAAGATTCCACAAAGCCCGTGGTCGTACACATTCACACGCTCAAGGGCAAAGGCTACAGCTTCGCCGAAAATTCCAAAGAAGGTTTCCACTGGGCAGCACCCTTTGACATTCCGACCGGTGTCGTGAACTGGGGTAACGGAGAATCGTACGGCAACATTCTCGGCGAATACCTGATGAAAAAAATCAAGGCAGACCCGAAAGTCGTCGTAATCCATTCCGCGGTGCCCGCAGGTATCGGCTTCTTTGCCGAGCAGCGTAAAGCGGCGGGCAAGCAATTCATTGACGTGGGCATCGCCGAAGAGCACGCTGTCGCACTCGCATCCGGGCTCGCGAAGGGCGGCGCAAAGCCCGTGTACAGCACGCACGGCACGTTTATCCAGCGCACTTACGACCAGCTTTCGCAAGACCTTTGCGCGAACAACAACCCGGCAACGATTCTTGTGACCATGTCGGGCGCCGATGGCATGAACGATACCACGCACCTCTGCATTTTCGACATCGCGATGATGAGCAACATCCCGAACCTGGTGTACCTCTGCCCCACCTGCGTAGAAGAAGCCATTGCCATGATGGATTACGCAATTGATCAGAGGTCACACCCGATGGCCATCCGCATCCCAAACGGAGTCGCACACCGCAGCGTGAAATTCGACACCGACTACTCCAAGCTGAATACATATAAAGTAGATAAGCGCGGAAGTAAAGTCGCCCTAATCGGTCTTGGCAGCTACTACGCTCTCGCCGAAGAAGCCGCAGCGGAACTTGCCAAGCAGGGAATCGACGCCACCATCATCAACCCGCGATTCGCAACAGGCATCGACTGCGAAGTGTTGGAAGGCCTGCGCGCCGACCACCAGGTTGTCGTGTCGCTCGAAAACGGCGTCATCGATGGTGGCTTTGGCGAAAAGATTGCACGTTTCTACGGCAACACCGACATGCGTGTGCTCGTGAAGGGCCTCAAAAAGGAATTCTACGACAAGGTGCCTTACGGCGAACTCATGGAAAGAAACCGCCTCACGCCCAAGCAGATTGTGGAAGATGTGATGGCGGTGCTGAAATAACGTCACCGAAATAACATCGCCGAAACCAGAATCGTGCCTTTCGCCTGAAATAAGTATATATTTCGGGTATGTCCATCTCGCAGCACATATTCCGACTTATGCTCCCCGCACTCTTGTGGGGAGCTGTCGGCGCAAACGCGGCTGGAATCGCAGGCGTGTTCGATGCTGGTTGGACAACCGCCTACCAGTCGCAAGATTCCATTACGCACATGCACCAACGCCTGCATGCGCTCGGCATGGAGCAAGTCGTTTTGCAATACGCCGCCGTCGAAGCAACACATTTGTATTACCCCTCGCAACTGGACTTTCTGCAAGACACGCAGTACAAAACAATCAACTGTTCCCGAAAAGCATCGAGGCCGCCAATACAGCCGGAACCAAACTTTGGCTTGGACTCTATTACAATGGCGAAAACTGGTACACCCCACCGAACGCTGAGCAGCTCGATACGCTTACATCAAGAAACCTGAAAGTCCTCGAAGAAATCCATTCGCTATACGGCAGCGAGAGCGTTATCGAAGGCGTTTACATTCCGCAAGAAATCGCGCGCTACTACTGGGATGGCCTTCGCAATGACGCAACGCCGGAAATGCTCACAGAACATTTCTTGAAGCTAGTCACCGAAGCCGCACAGGCGAAGGGCTGGAAAGTCATGGCCGCCCCGTTCTACAACCAGAATCTGGAAACACCCGAGAAGTTGCAATCATTTTTCGAGAAACTCTTTGCCGCCGGATTCAAGCCCGACATTATCGCCATGCAAGACGGCATCGGCGCAAACGATGCAGGCAAACTCCACGCCGAAATTGCAACCGTAGGCAACTACGAACGTGCCGTAGCACAAGCCTGCAAAAAATACGGAATCGAATTCTGGGTCGACATGGAACTGTTCCGCACCGACGATTCGCACGCGCTCGCCGACAGCGCAAGAATCTCCGCACAGCTTGACACCGCATACGCTGCAGGTGCCGCAAAAGTCATTGCCTACGACCTCGCCGTCCTCGGAAACGCAGGCCTAGACTCGCTTGAAAAATGGAACCTCAGTTCCGAAAGCAACGCATCAAGCATCATCAAACGCCGCAATGCTAAAACAAGCCCGCGTCCCAGCGACCGCAAGCAAGCTCCGCTCAAATACTACAAGCCGGACGGAGCAAGAGCCCAGCCCGGCCAGAGAGTGAAAAAATTTTTCCTATTTTAACCACAGGAGCATATTAATATGAAAAAAATTCTTCTCACAAGTCTTATCTGTTCCATGTCTGCATTCGCTTGGATTCCAGGCGTATGCGATATTGGAGACGCACGTCAAGACAGTTTTGGAAAAGCACAAGACTATTTCATCATAGATGAATGCGCCAAAGGACAATCTACAGAAATTAGCTTGCCCGATTTCACACATAAAGTTTACTGGTGTTCCTGCTACACAGGCGCCCTAGCCTGCTATTTTGGGAAAGACATCGAAAAACTTAAAAAAGCAAACTCCGAAGAACTAAAAAAAGCAGATGAAAAAGCAACAAAATTGGCCGACAAATGCTACCTGAAGATGATAAAGCAATAAATGACATTAAAAAACAGCATGCCGAAATCGTTAAGAAAATTGACGATTTCATTGCTGAAAATAAAGATCTGAATTTTAGAACAAATTCTGCAAAGCTAACCTCATTCGGGTCGCTCGTCAAGGAGTATGAACAAAATCGCTCAAAAAAATCGACCGTTTCCAAAAACAATAAAGAATGGCACAGGGAAGACAAGACACTAGAAAACTTCAAGAAATACCGTAAGAGGCCTAGCGAAAATTCTATTGCGCAACTTACTGATTTCTACAATTTCTTGCTTTCGTTCAAAGGCGATATCATTCCGCCGTCAAAAAGAATTCCAAAAGAAAAGCATCCCCTGGGTTCGGAGACGCTTGTCAGTTTCTTGAGAAAAAAATCTGCAATGATTCAAATTCCAAAGGACTTATCAGAAGACGATTCCTAAGCTTCGTCAGAGTTAGAGGTTTCGCTTTCAGACGTATTGGGCCGTGCCACGTGGACATCATAATAGCAGTTTCGGATTTCGGTAATCAGCAAATCAATCTGATCTAACTGGTGCGGAATCCGACGAATCTTTTTGCGTTCCCGTTCAACCTTCCGTCCATATTCATGATTCATCTTTTGAAGCGCAGAATCGAAATCTCTTTTCAGCAAATAATACCGAGCTGCAAACCACGTTGCTGTCGCAGTCAATGCAATAAAAAGCAAAAACACAAAAATAGCTTCTGCAGAGATTGTCGAAGGGACGAAGTAGTCATTCATGTTTGAAACACTCTGTTAAAGGTCTTCTCTAGTTCAATATAACAAAAGATTGCCTTATATGCTTCTTCCGCTTTTTCGAATCTCAGCTCTTACGGATTCCGCAATTATCTTACAATTATCATTGTGAGCTTTAAAAACAATCCAATCCGTTGGTCCCTTAAAACACGTATCAACAATTCCTGTTGCGCGATGCGCCAAATGCTTACAAAGGCACACGATAACACCAAAATCTCTCATGTGTGTGCCATTCCATAACGCACGTAATTTTGAACACGATTTAGCATTACGTTCAACAAGAATTTGCCGGACTACATACCCCAATTCTTTTTCAAGCGCTTTCTTTTTCGAAGCATTGCCGCCAACTAAGATGATATCAATGCTATCCTTCAAATAATCATTCATAACCATTTCTCCTTTATAGCTCGTTATTAGCATTCATGCCCCAAAAAGACAACGTTCCTGAGGCCAATATCAGCTCTAAGCTGCTTGACGGCCTGGTGACGGTAAACGCCCTTGATATAGCGATAGGGCTCTGCCGAGAAAAAGACCCTTTCGCCCCTTTTGAACGAAACTCCGTTCAGACTAAAATTGCTATCCTGAATCCATACATGGTCCGTCAGCGAATTGCCCTGTTCGTCCATAACATTCGTCAAGACCGCAACCATCTTGTTGCTAGCAGTCATGCTAATGCGGCCAAAATTGGCGCTGTAAGAATGACGGGTGAGTGTACTGCCGAGATTTCTCATAATTCTGTCCTTTTTTTGTTGTGACCGCGACTGCGGAAGTTTTAAAGGTAAGGGGTTTCCCCCTTACGATTACAGATTTAGATTTTGGTTCAGGGACAAAACGGGACAAAAAGAAGGGGGTTATTTTGCCCCCTTGAAGAGCCTGCTTGTCGGATTCTTCTGAATCGATCGATTCTTTTGAACCGCAAGGTACTGCTTGTTAAAACCACTAGTACCCTTGTTAGCGTTCTTCTGGTTTGCGTGATTGTCACGCGGCGAGAGTTTGGACATAGAAGTCTCCTTGTTAAGGTTTAAAATCCGTTGTCTTCGTCATCATCATCGTCCATGAGGTACGACTTGAGTTCATCATCAATTTGGAAGGTCACTTCGAAGGACGCAAGCGATCTCAAAGCAGGCGTTCCAAAAACCTTGACCATACCATTCGACTTCAAGTCTGCCTTGAACTCCATCTTGGTATAGGTGGAGCAGAACGTCTTGCCAGTAGACACAAGTTTGGTCTTATCGGAACAGACCGTCAGGTTCTCCATGTTCTTGCCATATTCCTCCGGAATTTCCTCGGGGTCATTCTTGGCGTTATCATACCAAGAGTCAGGAACAGGCTGGACATCAAGGATATAAGGCATATCCCCCATCGGATTCCATAGGGTCAGAAGGAAGGCACCTTTCAGCCCCTGCCAAACATTCCCCGATTCCATGGTTTTTAAGCCAGTGGATGTCAGTTCATAGCCGTTCTGCTTATCGTAAGCAAGTAAGCCCTGCGCTTTGAAAAAGAAGAGGATGTTCTTGACGGCGGCCCTACGGGCCTCGCCGTTGTCGCAGAAGAGGTCGCGACAAATATCCACCTCGTTGGCGTGCGGGTGTTCTACGATGTACTTGAGGAACGGGCAGATCCACAAGTTCTTCCTGAGGGCGCTGATTTCGCCCTTCATGATGCGGAAAGAGAGGTTGCTCTCGAGATTGAGTTTCATAGTTAGTCCTTTGATGAATTAAAGGTTATGGGTTACATTCTTGAGTTTTTGGACAATGCGGCCAAGTGCCCCCTGGCCCTTGCTCATAGCACGCCAATTGCCAACATGCACCATCATGTAGCGGGCGCGAGTGATAGCAACGTTCAGGCGGTTCGGGGCACTGATGAAGCAGGTCGCAACCTGGTTGCTGTAGCTGAGGAATACGATGTCCGCTTCGTGCCCCTGGAAGGAGTCTACGGAACCCACGCTGAACGTCACGAACTTCGAACTATCCTTGAACACGCGCAGGCAAACGGCCTTCAATTCCTCGGCCTGTTCCTTGTAGAACGAAAGGACCGCGACAGACCACTTTTCGACCTTCCCACTTTTCTCATCCTTCTTGGGCTTTGCCTTCGCGAAATCGCGGAACTTTTCTAGTTCCTTTTCAATCCATGCCTGCTCCTTCTTGTTGCGGTTCTTGTGGTCACAGCGTCCCTTGATGTTCTCCCAATGCACATGCTGCTTACCAAAACGGCGGTACGACCATTCGCGTTTACCTTCCATATGCTCGGAACGCATCGCCATACCATCATAGAACTCGTCGGAAGCGAGTTGCGCAATCTGCTGATGACTGCGGTGCTGGTAAGAAAGCTTGACACAGCGCTCATCGAGCATCTTCTCAGGAATTCCACGGAAAAGAGCAAGATCCCTATATTCACCGTAACCTCTGCTAAGGAGTTCCATACACGAAGGCAGGTAAATCTGTTCAAAGATGCGGATGCGCTTCTTGCAAGCTTCCTTGTCCCCTTCGGGAATCAGTTGGTCCACTTCTTCTTTCAAGCGGGTGAGCGTACTCTTGTCGGCGTTCACGTCATTGTCGCGTTGTTCGAACATGCGAATCAATCTCCACGAAATTTCGTCGTGCCATTCCTTGGGATCGTTCTCATCAAAGCGTTCAAAGAGCTTCTCGCGATTGTAACGTGCAGCCGCCACCCATTCCTGCATACCTTCTTCGTGAAGAATACGCCCAGTATTCTTATCACGAGCCACACGTATGGTGGTAACGCGGGGTGCAATCAGGTCGCGTTTTTCCTTGAGCGATGGCAGGGTCCCCACAATAACGGTGGCATAGGGCAAGACATCATCATACTCGGACTTGTCGGCATCGGCAAAGAGGATATCATACTTCTTTGCATACCGCTTGTACCAATAAGCATCCATTTCAGATTCCTTCTCCACCAGCACCACAGTCTGACGCATCTGCTTGCCGGCAGACATCAGTAACGAATCCGAAGCCACAGTGTATTCACGTTCCTTATCAGAATCATCTGGGTAACAAATCTGCAGGTTCTCCGCCAAGTCATCATCACTCACGTATGGCGGCAACTGCTGGATATCACCCACGATAATCCAATGATTGCACAGGCACGCCGGAACCAGGAATTCCTGAATAGTGGTCTTGGAAGCCTCATCGAGAATCAGGTAGTCGAACGGCGGCTCGTCAGAACCCTTCAAACTCAACTGCCTCATCACTTCAAGAGACGCCCCAAAAGTGGTGCCCGCAACAATGGGCGTGTTCTCCTGAAGGAATTCATACAACAGCAGGTTATCCTTGACATCGCTATGTTCCAAAAGTTCCTGCTGGACTGCGGTACGCTTGTCTTCGGGAATCCTCTTCAAGCGTTCCTGAAGAGCCTTAGCCTCCGTCTTCATAAAAGGCTTGCCGTTAATAAACTTCTTGGCATCATTGCTAATGTTGGGATTGTCTTCGCAACCATAACGTTTGACGCAGGCAAGGTCCAAGTGGTCCTTCAGTTTTTCCAAGATATTGTCGACAGCCACATTGGTAGAGGCAACAAGCAAAATGCGCTTGCCTCGCTTTACCAGCTGGATAATAAGCTCGATAATGGCGGTAGTTTTGCCAGAACCAGGAGGCCCAACCTTGATGGTGAAATCCGGAGTAGAGAGCGCATTGCATACAAACTTACGTTGTTCACTATTGCCCGGACGATTGTTATCCTTAAGGATGTAGTAATCGTCATCGGCTAGTTCAACAGGCGTATAGCTCGGGAGATCCAATTCTTCCTTCTGCATAATACTATTGAGGGCCTGGGGAATAATTGCGGGAATGTTATAGAACGATTCGAAATTATTCACCTCACTGCGGGCAGCCACTCCTAAGTCTCCATGCACACCACTGACATGCTCCATTGCTGCGATTTCAGCAGCCATCGGGATAGTGGAAGGCGGAATGCATAAGATGTGCCCCTCCTTGATGTGCTCCTTCATCCAGAAGTAGACCGTCTTCTTTCCAGTATCCTTATCCACTTCAAAGGTAAGGTTCGTCAGCACAATCAAGTTCTTAGGCTCAAGATCCACCCTAGGCACTTTGTTTTCGGGCACCATATACACACGGGCGGAAGAAACGCCCTTCTTGACAGCCTGAATGAAGGTATTCTGAATGTCCTCGAACTTGGCATTGGTACGCTTCGATTCGGTCATCACGTACTTAAGACCACTATCATCTTTTCCCAGGAATTTTCCTTCGAAAAGGGTGGTCTGAAAGCCATTGAGTCGGAGTTCGATTTCCTTCTCGATGGCATGGAGATAATTCTTAGTAGTACACATAGTATAGTCCTCCTAGTCAAATGAAAGGCAAACTGTTTTTTCGTACCGCGACTGCGGAAGTTTTTAGCGTTCGGGGCGTTTCCCCTTAACGATTACAGATTTAGATTTTGGTTTCGGGACAAACCGGGACAAAAAGCGCTTCTCAAAAATTGCCGTTTTTAGGCTAAAATCGCCATTTTATGCAATAGCTTGAATTTTTTACAACTATTTTTTACATTAGAGTCTGATATAAAGACAAAGGGCCTATAAATGACCGACGACGTTACCGAATGGCGAAAGTTGCGCAACGAGCTCGACGACATGTTGAAAGCTCGCGAAATGAAGTACGCCGACGCCGTTAGGAAATACTACAGCAAAAACCCGAAAGACGCTAGCGAAAAAAAGTCATCTCGCAAAAAAATCATCAGCAAAAATATGTCAAGAGAAGACGAATTCTCGTATGACAACAGCGTCGAAAAAAAATACTGGAAAAACCGCCCTAAAAATGAAACTGACCTTGCCAACGACAAACCCGCAGATAATCGAATTATCCCAGCAATCATCTTCTTTGAAAAACTGAAAAAATTTATTCTCTCCCTAGAATGCCAGAAACCAGAACAATGGCTAGTAGAAAACGATTATCAATATTTTTTAGATAAAGTCAGAAAAGAAGTCATTCCTAATGTCAAGAAACAAATGGAAGATGAACAGTATCAGCTAAAAAAAGATGAAAACGGAATGGACGAATTCGATTTCTAAAATCCAAGGAATAACTATGAAAAAGATTTTCTATGCATTAATGGCCCTAATGATTTTTGTATTCGCATCGTGTTCTAAAGAAGATGCCAAGGAAAACACGGTCTGTTTCGCACAATGTCTCCTCGCCAAAGAACACGGCCAAAATTTTGCCCAAAACAACAATGAAGAACAATCTATTATAGACGAAAAACTGAATCTTATTCTTAGAGGCATGGGTAAGCAAGATTCTATTTTGAATATTTTAGGAGCGGAACTTGCCTCAGCAAACAAACAACAAGACTCTACAACGCCCAATAGCAACTGCGTAACACAAGAAGCCCCCACAGACATGCCCCATATCAACAGCGAGACGCAAGTGGCCGAACCGGCGCCAGAACCGATGCCAGAACAAACACCCTTCGCAGATGCAGAAGAAACTTACGACGACAAAATTCCTGAAATCAGAGAAAAGAAGAGTAATTTCGAAGAACAAGCTATATCAGGAACAATCGGTGCTGTTCTCGGAGCAGCAGGCGGATTTATGGCCGCCCAAAAAATGGGCTGCAAAAGGCTTGAAGTTCTTATCGAATACAAATTAATGCAGGTATGCATTAATAGTTGCGGCTACAATACAGAAAGAAAATGTAGCGATGCCATCATGAATATGCTCTGCAAAGAAAAACTAGAGGAAGACGAAATCGAACAACGCGCTCGTTCTTGTGATATCAGGCGTTAAGAAGTGCTTTTTTGGGACATCTAGTTCAAAAAAGTAAAGGCTTTAAAATTTTCTAGTCTTTTTTCTCATTTTTTGCATTCTCGCCAAAATCGCGGCATCAGGCTTAAAAAGGCTTTTTAACGAGGTCTTTGTTGTGGGATCACTTAAAATATTGGATTCCATTTTTGGCAAATATTCTTCCAAATCACCGCGATTTTTCTGATAGTAGTTAGTTACAATTTTAGATAATTTTTCTTCAAGGGCAAATTTTTTATCAAATTTTTTCACAGAAAAACTTAATTGTCGAATATCGACTTTGATATCACTCTTATTAGTATCACTAATGAAAATGAGTGCTAAAAAGCGAATGTTTCTTTTGTATTGTTTAAGTTTATTATCGGCAAAATCATAAAATGTTTTCTCTTTAAATTGGCTATTGAAGAATATACTAAAATCACTTCGTTTGCTGACTAGCGCACCATAAGAGGGATTGTTTTGATGTTCTATAGTTATGACATCTTTTTCTGTCTTTTCTTTTTTATGCGTCTGAATTAATTTATAACCAGAAAAAGCGTTAGTTTTCCCTTCACTAGCTTTATCTATGGGTTTGCTTGGATCAAAAAATTCATTATTCATGTCATTTTTGATAAAGTCAAATCGGTCAAGCATTAAAAATTCGAATTCTTCTGTTTCAGTCTTTTTCGCTTTGGACTTTTTATTCATAAAATTTTTTCCATCCAAAGTGACTTCCAATGTATCATTGGCTGTTTCTTTAATGAATCTGTTTTTTAAGAGATAATGAAATTGAATATTGACAAAGCAATCCTCTTCTATTCCAAGAAAATTGAATATTTCGGAGTATGTATTAATCCCACTATCAATTAATTCTAGGAGAACGTGACTAAATCTATCGACTTCAACATCTTTTTCTACAATGACATTCTGTTTACATTCCCAAAAAGGCAAGTCAATCTCAAGAATTTCAGCAAGAAAAAAGTTTTCAGTTCGATAATCATCTTTATGAATACGCCAGGTATTTTGTTTTATGCTATCATGCATTGAAAATTTCCTCCATACTATTGAAGACAAGTCCTTCCTTTTGGAGCTCTTCGACAATTTGTTTTAATTTAAATTCAGTAAAATTCTCCGATTTCGTAAATACAGCCCTATTTAACAGATAATTACTATCGCCTATAATAAATAGCAGCCGCTTTGCACGAGAAAACGCCACATTGATGCGCCTATAATCGGCTAGAAAACCGATATTGTCATGCCCATGACTACTGCGCACTATGTCATAGATGATAATATCTCTTTCGGCGCCCTGGAATTTATCAACGGTATTTATTTGCACCAAAGGCTCATTGTCTTTGATAAAATTACCATATGCTTTAGCATCTACTTGTTTTTTCAAAAGTTCTACTTGCCCTCGGTAGCCAGCGATCACTCCTATATCAAATGGGTTGTCGTTAGATGCATTATCTGGGTAAAGGCTGTTCAATTTTGAGAGTAGTTCCTTAATTGTATCGACGTTACACTGATTTTGCCTATTAAACTTGTCGCCATTATCATAGTGATTCTCCCTATTCGATGTATTCAAAAAGACAATAGAGGTTTCTTTCTTCAAGCTCAATTTATGGGATTTTTTTTCATCGTACCCTTCAATATCAGGATTCTTTAGTTTGCCATCATAGAAATACTTGGATATCAATGAACCTATTTGTTTAGGCATTCGATATTGAATATCCAGCATCTTGACATATCGCTTATTATTTGACGATTCAAATTCCTTTTTTATTTTCTCGAACAACGATACACCATATGTTTTTTCAATATCAAGTCCCTCATCCTCAACTTGTTCTTTGATATCTTGTTTAACAGCATCATCTCGTGTAACAACTGGGGGTAATTGCTTGTCATCGCCAATCAGAATAATGTTTCTTCCCATGCTTATAGGGACTAAGGATTCTGCAGGCGTCGCCTTGCTTGACTCATCCATAATGACATAGTCAAAATTGAAGTTTACTCTACTATATCTACTGCTGGCAATATGGATACAAGTAGCCCCGAGAATATTCATTTTTAAAAGCATTGCCGTTAAAAAATTGATTTCCTCACTACCATTGTTAAGCATGGACACCTTTCTATCGGAGTCGTAATTTACGGAAGAATTGCTAATAAACGCTATCCAGTCTTTTTGAATTTTCTTTAACTTAAAGTATTTCTCTCCAAACGTCTCTTTAAAAACAGTTTCAATATCAGCAAAATCCTCTGCGTTTTCAAATAGCTGTTTTAGATAATCATTACCCTTTGCTAGAGCCTTTTTAAATAACTTGATGTCTTTTTTACTTCTGGCATCTTCAAAGGCTTTGAAAATTTCATACAGGTTTCTATTTCCTTCTTGCGAAGGAAAATTTTCTTCCATATATTTTTTTGACTTCTGCTCCGTTTCGCCAACCCAACTTTTCAATTTTTCTTCATAACAATGTGATTTCATACTTTCAGAGACATTGTCATTTTCAAGAGCATTGTCACTTGCCAAACGGATAAAACGAATCTCCGTTTCGCCAACTAATTTTTCAAGCACATTATCTACGGCCAAATTGGATTGCGAGGTCAACAAAATTTTTGCATTTGGGTTTTCATTCACAATTTGCCGTATGGTTTCTACTATAACAGTCGTTTTACCGGTTCCTGGAGGCCCCTGAATTATGTATATTGGTTTGTAATTAACGGCTTCCAAAACCGCTTCAAGCTGAGAATCGTCTTTTGCAATATTTGAATTGAATAATTTACTTTTGAATCCGTCATAATCCAAATCATGTATATTGCATTCTATAGATTCTTCTGGAGTAGCTATTATATCTCCTAATTCCTTATTAGCTATGCTAGATTTGATAAACTTTTGGCACGCTTCTACTTGTTTCTTGTATTGACTTGTTTCTTGTCTAATATCCTCAGAAAGAATCCCTTGATGTGGTATTTCCTGAATGGTGCAAACAGGATTCGGAATCGTAATAATTTTAGATTCTGAACGCCAATCCCCAATTTTACCAACAATTTGCTCTCCAACGAAAAGAATCTTCTTTTCGTTTTTCATATTCTTTATTTTTCCCCAACTAATTTTGGGGGCGTTTTCTTGTTCGTCATCTAAATAGAATAGTAACTTAGACCCATCCTTTCCTTCTTCCACTTTTTTATATGGAATTTTAAGGGCGCGCATTTCAATAAATTTCTTTTCTGTCTCGGGCAATTTTTGCCATACCTCAAGTTCATTATGCTTTTGGCGAGACAATTTTGCAAGTTTATTTTTTTCCTGATATTTTTCCCATAAAAAATCTATCCAATAATCAGATGTATTTGCGTCATACTCAACATGAGCTTCTAACAAAAACGCATCTTCATCTTGAATAATGGCATTGTTACAATTATTTCTGCAGTTAGTATAAGGAATAAAGAGATAGCCATCGTCATCTACAAAGAATCTTCCCGTCCATTCATTGGTTGTAAATCGTCCTGTAACTTGATCACGTTCGGATAATTCTGGATTAACCACCATCCATGTATTTTCGTTCATTGACGATATGACTTCATCAATATCATCTTCATATTCTGGTTGTGTTATTACAGCCAACGAGGGTAATTGAAACCGCTTTATCGGCGTCAATTTTTGTAACAAATCTATTAATTCGTAATATTTGGAAAACCTCTTCTTTCTGTCGGGATCAAGGGTCTTTTTGACAAGCTCATCTAGTACCAGCTTTTCACTTTCGATATCGCTATAGTTGTCTCGCAAAAAGGCCTCAAAGGTCTTGACCAAAGAAAACATGTCATCTTGATGATTCGGCGATAATTGAGAATCTCCTTTATTATGCTTTATGGCTTGTGGAGACAAATAGTCTTCGTCTAGCAATTTCTCACGTAGAAAGATTTCATAGAGTTTTGGAAAAAGGAGTTTTGCTTCATTTTCTTCATTTACTAGTATGAACTTGGGAGATATGATAAACCCCTGATTATTTCCATTTTTTTTAAAGTAGTCCAACCCCTTTGCTATACCCAAAATAGCAGGGATATCAATATTGTTTGGAAAATCCTTTAAATAATCATCCGAAAAATGTTCATACACGATGTAATAAAAATTTTCGTCCGCATTATAGCTGACATCAATTGTTTTTACGAATCCCTGAACATCACAACCTATTAAAGGCTTGATTTCATTTTCAATCTGTCGATTGAGTGCGCGTCTATTTTCGATGGTTTCCTGTAAAACCAAAATATCGAATACATCTCCTGCAGCATCTTCACAATTTTCATAGAAGTGAAGATGTTCACTTAATATTTTTGGTTCAGATGTGACTGTATATTTTTCTATAGTGTCCAATATTTGCATATTCGATATTTCATCCCGCTTTTCACGATTTCTTCCATTTAATATATATACATAACGCGCTCTAAATTCTTTTTTTTCCCAAAATATAAAGATTACCATACTTGAAAAAACATTTTTCTAGCCACAAAGCGTCACCCCCTCCATTTTTTTCATATATTCCCTAGCATGGACACGGAAAAGAAAATAGCCCTGATTATTGACTGCGACAACGCCAAGGCGGACGCCATCTATGGCATCATGGAAGAACTCTCCAAGTTCGGGGAGACGAGCATCCGCAGGGCGTATGGCAACTGGAAAGGTAGCAACCCCTGGGAAGAGGTTCTGCATCCGTTCGCGATTCAGCCGATACAGCAGTTCCCCTACACGAAGGGGAAGAACGCGACCGACCTTGCGATGACTATCGACGTAATGGAACTCCTGTTCACGGAGAGCATCGACATTTTCGCCATCGTGAGCAGTGATTCGGATTTCACTCCGCTTGCCATGAAACTTAGGGCCAAGTCAAAACAGGTAATCGGGTTCGGTGAAGAAAAGACGCCGCAACCGTTCATTGATTCGTGCAATTCCTTCATCTATATCGACAAGTTCAAGAAGCCGACCGAGTCGGACGAGGCGACGAACAACATCGAACCGCTCGACCGCAACAAGCTGCGCGGCAATTCAAAAATTATGAACGCCATCCGCAAGGCAATCAGCGAAGAGGCCGATGAATCAGGCTGGGCAGTCGCATCCAAGGTTTCACAACAAATCAACCGTCAGATTTCGCTGAGCCCCAAGAACTTCGGCTATGCCAAGTGGCCTGCCCTTATCCGTGCCACGGAATACTTTGAGGAAGGCAAAAATTCCAAGGGGCAGCAAGTCTTCCGCATCAAGAAGAAGTAACCACTCAACGCACTACTTCACACACCTAACCGATCGCGCTTCATCTTTGCCGAAGGCGCTGAGCTTGGCGGCCTTGATGCTGAAATCCAGGAGCATGTAGTAAGCGAGGCCATCGGGTGTTTCGACAGCGCACCAAATGTGCGCATAGCCGCCGATGCCATCGAACTTGCCGCCCGTAGTACCGTTTCCGGCAAGGCGGTAACCTGCAGGCAATGCATTAAAGCCGTAAGCGTCCGAGCCGTTTCCTTTCTTGAACCAGCCACTTGTCGATTTGAGAGCATAGCCAGCAACTTCTGCGCCACCCGCTGCTGAAATAAGTTTTTCAAAGTCCGCGCTGTCGGGCAAGTGCCAGCCTTCAGGGCACACGGCACGTGCCATATCCCACGTATAAAGTCGTCCGTACTTGGAGCAGTTGCGGTTGTCGCCTTCGGGGCAGGCGCTCCCTTCGATTTCGTAATTCAGGTTTTCGGCCATCCAGGTCTGCGGACCGATTTGTACGATGTCGTAACTTTGTCCGTCACGCGGGTCGGTGAAAGACTCGGAGCAGGCAGAAAGCAGGGTTGTCAAAAGAATCGAAATATATAGAATTGGCAAATGCATTTATGAACGTCCCTTGAAAAGAATCACTCTACGCATCGGACAGATAGTGCTGCGCGTTTTGTAAATTCGCCCCAGTCGCTCGTTCTGAAGTCTCCGTTTTGCAGTCCGTGCAAAAAGAAATAGAGGGCGTGCTCGGAGGAATTTCGATAGTCCGTTAGCTCTGTCGATGTCCAGAAGAAAGCTTCGTTGCCGATGCCGCAATAAATGTTGTCTTCGTTCCCTGTATGGTAACTGCAGTCAAAGTCTCTCATTTCTTTTTCGGCCCTTGCGCCGGCGGCGAGCCCCGCAAAGCCAAACCTGTCAACATATTTGATATCGTATTCTTCGTTTGGGATCCAGCTGTATCTTGCCCTCAGGCTTGCGCTTGCACCTTCATTACCGTTGTGCAAATCGGCATAGTCGATCATCTCGTTCCATTCTTTTTCACTGGGGATGTGCCAACCTTTGGGACATATTCCCTGATGTTTCTTCTTGATTTTCTCGCTATAGATGGCGCTCAATTTGTTATAGGCAGTATCAAGTTGCATAGCAACAGTCCATGGGTAAAGTCTGCCGTAAATAGCGCAGGAGTCAGGCTCGTCGTTGTAGCAGTAGCTTGAATCCGCGGCGAAGTTCAGGTTCTCTGCAAACCACCAGCGGTTACCGATTTTTACGGTTCTGTACGTTTTCCCGTCACGGACATCTACGATGGAATCATATTCAATATTTGCAGAGTCAAATATCTCTTCAGATTCTTCCTCAGCGGTGGAACTTGACCGGTAATAGTCATTATTGCTGCAGCCGCACAAAACGGCAAGGGCGAATACAATGACAAAGAACATCATGGTTCCCCCTCGAAAAATAGCGAATCGCCCCGCTGGTTTACGACAATTACCGAATTCCCCACATCCTTTATTCTGTAAGTCGGTAGTTGCGATTTCAGCATGCCATCATGTATCGCGTAAAAGTCCTCCGAAATCTTGAGATAGTGCGCCGCAAAGGAGATGTCCTTGTGCAAGTCAAAATTGCAGTTTTCAAATTCCAAGGTATCCAAGTCCTGTTTTTCGCCGTTTACGATGGCAAGGGCACAAGCGTACGAGTATTCATCGAGCCGTAGTGCATTCACGCAATAGAAGTTTCCATCAATAGAATCCATAGCAAGGCAGCTTTCGGTCCAGCGAGGAAGTCCCTTGAAAGACAACTCCTCAGGCAAAAGATCTTCGGGTATTGAGTTTTTCTTGCCAACCTTTTGGGAACGTAGGCTTGCAGAATAATAGTAAGTCGAGATGATATTGCTAAACGTCTCTCCATCATCGTAATTCATAAAATGACTGCAGTGAATTACTCCACTTTCCCAGTGGCGAACTTCAACAACCATGGTCGTGTCATCTATCAAACCCTTATAGCGCCATGTGTAGCCCTTGTCAGTCACCTCGTAGGTGTCGATGCCGCACCCAACTAGCACTACACAGGGTATTGCGCATATCATCGTAAAAATGAATCGCCAAAAAATCATTGATTTCTCCTAGTCATCATTCAATGGTGGCAAATCCGGATACCCGACGCAAAGTTTGGAGCCGTCATCATAAATTTCGTAAGAGGAGTCGGAATATTCTGCACATCGAGTCCTAATATACCAGGGGCGATATTCCTCGTCATTGGCCAGAACTCGACTATTGTTTTTGCAGATATACTGAACGCCTTTATAGCTTATAAATTGGATGTCCATGCAGGGGGGAGTCTCTGAAGTGTATTCGGTAAGCCTTTCGGCTGGCACGAATTTCCATTCCCAACTGGACGCAACGCCAAATGAAAGGAATTCCTCGGAGAATGTGCACCAGAAATACTCCCCGTCTACCTGAATGACTTCGTTTTTGTTGTCCTTGTCGCAGGAAAGCCCGTAGTATTCAAGGCGCCCTACAGAGTGCCACTTGTTTTCTTCGCAGAGGTAGTAATGCGAAGAAATCCTGAGCGAATCCCCCGTTGTGCAGGAATCGCCCCCGAAGTAATCAATTTCAGAGATGCCTTCCCAACGGCCGTCTTGGCATTGGTAATACCCGTCCCTGAAAATGACTTTTTCCTTTTCATTTTCCTCGATGCAGTCACCGTGTTCGTGGTAGAAATAAGCCTCGAAATCATCCTGCTTTTGGGTGACGAGGGGGATGGTATCTGTCCAGCGGATAGAAATACCATAGCCGTGGCACTTGAACAAATGATCATGATAGACGCGGGATTTGTTGCGCATGGAGTCGTTGCATTCGCCGAACAGGAACTTGATTGCTGTTTTGTCATCAGCCGGAATCCAGTTCATGGCTTTGTCGGAGCAAGCGTATACGGTGTCTCCTGCTTGCGCTATATCCGTGTAGCCGTGATAACAGGGGCCAAAAGCTAAATCCAGGGAGTCCATCGGTTTCCAGAACATGATGGAATCTTTGCGCATGTCGCAGACAAATTGTTGCTGCTTCAGTTTGCTTTGTTCCGTTGCAACCTTAGCTCGTTTTCCGAGGCTGTCGCATGCCGAAAGGCCGTAGCCGTCTTTCCATAAGTTTGAAAAGAAGACGAAACTCGTGCTGTCTGTCTTGATGACATCTGCATAGCGATTAACGAGTACCTCGTCGACAATCATGAGGCTGTCAAAGAATTCGCTGCCGAACGTATTGCGTTCCAATGACTCCGACATCTTTTTGAATGCTCCGGCAAACGCCGAGTCGGAATTGCCGAAACTCGCGAGTAAATAGGGCATAAGGCGCAACGCATCAAACTTAATGCTGTCGGATTCAAAATCTATTCCCTCTTGCCACACCATGCCGAACATCCTGAAAATTTCGCGCGAGGCCTTTTTCTTTGCGTTGCCTAGATAAAAACCTTCGTTTTGAACTAGGTCCTTGACGCGGTTGCTTTCTAGCGCACCGAGCAGGTTAACAGCGGGAGTGGGATAACGACCAAAATCGACATATTCCTCGAATGTCAGCTCCTTTGCATCGGGCGAGTCGCTGCGCGTGCAGGTGAATGTAAGTTTTGCAAAGGTGGTGGGGTACTCGCAGGAATCGGAGGTAAAGGTGTAACCAAGTGAGCCGTTCTTGCTGATGGTGGCCTCAATGACCTCGGCTTCTTCGAGGTTCTGCTTGAGAGCGGTAATGGTGAGCGATTTCGGAATGAGCGGCGCCTCTAGCGAGAATTTTCCCGACAGGGCGGTGAAAACTCCCGACGAATCGCAGGGGACGCTCCCCCTGCTTGAATCGTGGTCCTCGTAATCGGAATAGTCATAGGTATGGTCATAACAGCCCGCAACAAACAGTGCGGTTAAAACAACCGATACCGCAAACCATTTACGACTAAAATGCTCCATCCTAACCCTTTTTTGTGATTCCATTCATCTTTGTAGAATAAGATAATTTATTTACCCTATTCAAACAACATAAAAATGGAAATAGATGATGAAGCGTTTATTTTGAGGGATAACTTGAATTCAAGCGCATCAATCCTTCAAGCACCGAATACTATAGATACCGTACAAATCACAAATCCAAAGGAGTACGTAATCGTCTATTCCGGAGCCTTCCCAACAAGACATGTAATTCGAATTTCTTGAAGAGGTCCAATAACGAGCGCCCCAACTTTGTACAGAGAAAATCCAAGAGCCAGTATCGTCACGTACCGCGCCGCCAGAAGGAAGCACGGTAAATCCCGACTCATTCGTAAAATCCCTTTTGGCTTTCCTCAGCCCACGCTCTTCCATATTATCCCACTTATACGGACTCAAAAGATACTTTGCCACGTAAATCAAATTGCCATCTACTTCAGCACTGTATTTTTCGGCAAAGTAACGTTCCAATTCAACATAGTCGGAATCAGTAGGCATGTGATAACCCGCGGGGCAAATTCCCCTCACATGGTTCTTGTTATCAATGTAGTCTGCCGACAAATCGCAAGCCGAAGAATCCTGCGGGCATTCTTCCAAGGTTTTGCCCACCGCCACATGCCACGGATAAAGCCTTCCGTACACATCGCAATTCAAAGAATCGTTGTTTAAACAATAGCTTGAATCTGTGGCATAGTTCAAGTTTTGCGCCATCCAAACTTGACTACCCAATTTCAAGGTGCGGTACACGTGATTGTCGCGTTCATCAAGCAATTCACCGTATTCCACATCCGGATTCAACAGGCTCACATCCTGGCACTTGTACTTTGTGCAATCATACAGCTTAGAGGGAATCTTTGCCGGTACAAAAAATTCAGACAAAGTATAATCAGAAACAGAATCCTTTCCTATATACAGCTTTGTCAATTCTACGATATTGACATTCTGATATTCATCTTCCACCCTCATGCGAATCTGGTAATAATCCGTATCGCCCCAGTCAAAATCTTTAAGAGTTGTATCCAAGACATTCAGCAAGTAATTAGTCGTATCGCTTTTCAAGATAACGGAATCAGAATAAATCGTCTCGTATTTATCTTTATCATATTCGGCGGCCTCCAAATAAACCTTCGCAATCCTTTCTGCACCGTACACGGGCTGAATCAAGTCAAAAGAGAATTTGAACTGGGTCATGTATTTGTCGCTGACCCTATAAATCGAAGCCTTGTAATCCTTCGGCACATTCACAATTTCTGGAGCACTGTGGTCGACAACGAATGTAGTATCTTTGACCGCTCCAATAAGCCCCTTTCGGACATTCAAATTTTCATCGATGGCCCAAGCCAGTTTTTGATCAATCGTGCTATCTGCACCATCGGTCATCAACAATTTCAGATACATGCTCGTGTCAGGCGCCACAATACCGGAAACCGCCATAAAGCGCAAGGTGTACCGGCCTTCAGGCAACACACCCCAAAGCGAATCCACGGAATACAAAAGCCACGGGGTAAAAGTATCGGGCTTGTAGAATTGCTTTACGGTATCGCCTTTAGAATTCATCAACATCATCTTGTAGATATGCTCGCGGAAACGGCAACCATCGCAAAACACCTCTACATTCTTATGTTCTTCGGTAAAGTCAAGATTCCAAGCAATCTTGTCAAACGTGCGAGTCAATAAAAATACAACATCGTAAGGCTTGCCGTATAATTCCAACACTGCCTTATAATAGCCATCAGCCAGTTTAAACTTTTTGTCCAGTTCTGCCAGGTTATAACTCAGGTGCCATACGCGCGAATTAACCGTATCCTGCACCACCTTCACTTTAAACGAGCCGACTTCCTTGTACGATGCAGGAACACCGAGTGTCCTGTATTTTCCTTCAACGGATTCATCGTAATACAAGGTCCCCGTTTCAAGCTCAATTTTCTTGTCACAGCTAATGGTGTTGACTTTTGCCGTAAAATCAAAATCAAGATCCGCGATATAGGAATCGTTCAAGGGCCAAATCAGACTCAATACAGGAGGCACACTACAAGGAGTCTCGTACACCAACGCACTGCTGCTCGAACTGGATTCGCTGCTGCTCGATTCTTCCGGTGCGCTGGAGCTGTTATCGTCTCCGCATGCGCACAAGCCAACACAAAACGCAATGGTCAGCATGCAATCAAATAAAAAAGAATGATTCTTCATTTTTCCCCTAACATATTGAATTTGTATAAAAATATATAAAAAACGGCCCGGATAATTCCGGGTCGCGATTTATATTCTGGTTTGAGATCCTTCGCCCGTTCAGGGCTCAGGATGACGCCGGAGGCGTCACTTCACGAACGCGCCGTAGATGGCCTTGATGGCCTTCTCGGTATCGGCTTCGTCAACACCGGTGATGATGTTGATCTGCGAAGAACCCTGGTCAATAATGCGGACGTTGACCTTGTTGTCTGCGAGAGCCGTGAAGAGCTTTGCAGCCACACCGATCTTGTTCGTCATGCCATGACCCACGGTAGCGATGAGTGCGATACCCGGGAACACCTTGATACGGTCGGGGCGCATCTGCTGCGTGATGTCTTCGAGAACCACGTCCTGCACGGCGTCGAGAGCCTTGCTATCCACCACGATGCTCATGGAGTCGATGGCGCTCGGGCACAGTTCGTAGGAGAGGCCTTCACTTTCGAGCACGGCGAGCACACGGCGACCGAAACCGACTTCCTTGTTCATCATGGACTTTTCGATGTAGATCATCGAGAAGCCCTTACGGCCGGCAACGCCCGTAATCGGGAGCTTTGCTTCTTCCGGAGTGGGGCCGATGATGGTACCCGGATCCTGCGGGCGGTTCGTGTTGCGGATATTGATAGGAATCTTCTTGGCGCGGCACGGAGCGATAGATTCGTCGTGGAGCACAGAAGCGCCGGAATAAGCGAGTTCGCGGATTTCGCGGTAGCTCACGTATTCAATCGGCAGCGGATTTTCGACGATGCGCGGGTCAGCCATGAGCATGCCCGAAACGTCGGTCCAGTTTTCATACTTGGCAGCATCAATGCCATTGGCAAGGATAGCGCCCGTGATGTCGGAACCGCCACGGCTGAAGGTCTTGACTTCGCCACGGAGGTTGCTACCATAAAAGCCCGGCAGCACGTAAAGCTGGTTTTCGTCGGACAAGGTCTTCGCGATGTCTTCGTAAGTCTTCGGCGTAATGCGATACTTGTCGTCGAAGGTGATCAGCGGGAAGGTGTCCACGAAGTTTGCACCCAGGTACTTGGCCATGAGGCGGGCGCAAAGGAATTCGCCGCGGCTCACCAAGAAGTCGGTGCTGATGGTTTCAGGATGGTTCTTGAGCTTGTCTTCGAGGCTGTCGAGATCTTCGGAAAGCTTGTCGCCGAGGCCCAGGTCCTTGCAGATTTCGTCGTAGCGCTGGCGGATCAGGTTCCACGGGGTCGAAAAGTCGAGACCCTTGCTAGCGAGGTCATAGGTGCTGTAGAGGAGGTCGGTAAGCTTGGTTTCCTTAGGATTGCGCTTGCCGGGGGCGGAAACGACGATGACCTTACGGTTCTTGTCGGATTCAACGATGGCCTTGATCTTCTTGAACTGGCCTGCATCGGCGACAGAGCTGCCGCCGAACTTACATACGATTCTTTGACTCATTTTTTCCTTTTGGGCCACCAAACCTCTCAGCTTCGAGCGCAATCGCTTTCCTCGCGACCGTCGTGCCCAAGCCTACCCATCTGGCCAGCCACTTTTGGTTTACGGCGCCCTCTAAAAATTCATTTTCAAAAATTTGGCTGCGACTCATCGTGCAGTTTCGTCTCTCGAAGTGGTAAAGACTTCCAGTATTCACCACTTCTCGTTCCTGCCTGCACTCGGTCTCGCTCAAATTTTCTTCATCAAAGCAATTTTTAGCGGTCGCCTTTGTGTCTATGTCTGCGACGGTGTTTTTTACCGTTGCGAGCGCAAAGATAAAAATTTTGAATTTTTGTTGCAAGGGGGAGGTCTCCCCCTCGGTGGCACGTTGTTGCCACCTACCCCCTCTGCGGGAGCACCCGCAACGCCCCGTTATGTAAAATTCTGGGCGCGAATGTAAAATATTCGCACTGTCGCTCACAAAAGCCTCAAAAAAAGCGTGTATAGTAAGAGGCTTTATGAACAGACACGAATCCATGTTACGTATCGCGGCAAGCTCCGACATCTCGGTGCTCTTGCTGGGGGAATCGGGCAGCGGCAAAGAGGTTGCCGCCCGCTTCGTGCACGCTCACAGCAAGCGGGCGGGCGGGCCCTTTATCGCCCTCAATTGCGGGGCGATTGCGAAGGGACTCACCGAAAGCATTCTAGAAGGCCACCGCAAGGGGGCATTCACCGGCGCCTCCGAGGAGCGCCTGGGAGTGGTCCGCTCAGCGGAACACGGCACGCTGTTTCTAGATGAAATTGGCGAGATGCCGTTTGAAACCCAGTGCAAGCTGTTGCGCATTCTGCAAGAGCGCTCCGTAATGCCACTCGGCAGCTGCGACCCCCTGCCTGTAGACTTCCGCCTGATTTGCGCCACCAACCGCAACTTGCGCGCCGAGGTGCATGCAGGCCGATTCCGCGAAGACCTTTACTTTAGACTAAATGTGTTCCCCGTAAAAATCCCGCCACTTAGGGAGCGCGAAGACTTTGCCGCAATCGCTCAAGAAATCTGGAAAGAAATCGCCGACCACAATCCGCTTAATGCAAGCGAAATCACATTGCTTTCCAAGCGCAAATGGCCTGGCAACGTACGCCAACTCAAGAATGTACTGCAGCGCTATTCGCTTTTAAAGCCCTACGACATCACCCTGCCTAAGCTACTCGACGAAGAATTTTTCGAGCCAATATTCAGCAGCAGCGTCGCCGAACCGACCAGACTTTACAACGTAAAATCCAGACGCATCACCGAAACGCCCGAATGGGAATTAATTTATTCGGAACTTTCCAAGAACAACGGCAACAGGAGCATCACCGCACAAAAACTAGGCATCAGCCGCGGCTGCCTAAATTACCATATTAAGAAACACCAGAGCTAAAAAACTTGGTGATTAATTAGAATCGAATTCCAAGCGTCAGGTAATGATACCCGCCGTCAAAGGCCTTCTTGGGGCTGTAGGCGTAGTCGAAATGCGCCATACCGATGGCAACACCAAGGCCCGCACTGATTCCGTCTTCGGTGTCGGGGCGCGCCGCGTAACCCATACGGAATGCGAGCATTTCAGCGTAAGTCAGTTCGCCCCCGAATCGCCACTCGGGGTCAGCCATGTCGGCGCGGCGGTAAGCGTCGGCAGACATATGCAAATTCCACTGGCTTTCCAAATTAAAGAGTTTTGAAATCGGCAAGATTCCTGTAATGCCTGCCTGCAAAGCCATCGGGGCGGTTTCGCTTTCGCCATCGTAGTCGCCCATGTAGCCAAAATTCGTAAGCGTCGCGCCAAAGGCAAAGTATTCATTCACATGGTAGGCGCCACCGATGTCGCCCAAGAACGCAAGCGCCGATTCGTCATCAATGGTCTGCTGGCACAAGCGTGCCGACAGCGCCCAGTTGAAAACCTTGCTGCGGTTACCGAGGCCCGCCTGCAATGACCAAGCGTAGGCACCATAATCCGACGTCTTAAAGCCTTCTTCGTCGCGGCCTTCAATACCATCGTAACCCAAAAATTCAAAACCAGCCGACACCGTGAGCGGGAATTTCCAGAACTCAAACGGAAGCGCGAAATACGCCGTCGTAAAATCGTCAGCCGTCATTTCCGGGAAAATAACATGGTTTATGCCCGCCTCGGCTTCTTGAACAGTTGCCATGGCCAGCGGGTTACGCGAAATTTCAGAAGCATTCGCCGCATCGGCAACACCCGCACCCGAAAGGCCGGCAGTCCTAGCCGAAGCATGCATCGAAAGATACTTCATCGATACCCCGCCGGCATCTACATTCCAATGCTCCCCGGCAAAAGCAAGGGAACATGCAACAAGACTTATAGCGAGGATCTTCTTATTCATGCCCTACAAGATACAAAATTTCAGGATTATTTATTCATCAATCGCTTTAAACAGGTTTCTCATACACTAGAAAATATTGTACTTATTGTTGCCATCCCAGCTGCGGGTATTGCCATAGCGCCAATGGATCATGTTGTATAAAGTAAAAACCCCGCGAACTTTCGCGGGGTTTTCAGCTAAACTTAAGGTCGATTATTCCACATCGCAACCGGCGCTCGGATTCTGCCAGCCGTTTTCCGGAGGAGCTTCGCCCGCCTTCCAGCAATGGAGCGTATCGAGCACGTCTCCTTCCTTGAAAGTGGACCAGTCCGTCACCTTCTTGAAGTTGTTTTCTAGAGAGGTGTTGTATCGGCTCATGTAATGGTCAATCAAGTACTGCGGGCATTCCACTTCTTCGATGTAGTAGGTCGGATTGTCTGCGGCCATGTACCAGTCGGCAAACCAGTGGCAACCGCGCAACAGGTTCGGGAGGCCGGCATCGCCGAAGGCCGCATCGCACATACCCTTGATACAAGTCTGGTATTCAACGAGAGTAGCGTCGTAGCCGAGCTGGTTCTGACATTCGGTCAAGAATCCGCCAAAGCCTGCACCCCAGTTAAAGTCGCTGCCTTTTTTCACCTGAGTTGTAAGAGCGTCAAAGGCGCCCACGCCACCGCCCGGAACCATCAAGTCGAACTGACCCGCCGGAAGATTAGGATTGCCGCCAGCCACATCCATACCGATGTTAGAGGCCATCACGATCATGTGCTTGCCCTTGAGAGCCTTGTGGGTTTCCCTGGGCGGGTTGTTTTCCATCTCGTTCGCGAAATGGCCATCGTACTGCAGGTGATAGCACTTGCCGCACTTGCTGTCGGCAGTGCCCGCAACGTATGCATAAGAAAGCGTGTCGTTCACGGCAATAGGCGCCATGTCGGTGCAGGTGAACACGCCCTTTTCCTTTTCGTCGCCGCAAGCGCTTCGGGTTCCGTTGTAACCGAACCAGGCCTTCGATACGTCACCCAAGGTAAAGGTAGGGACTTCGACATCGTGGATGTTGCAGTTACGCGCAGTGCCAAAGTCGGCAAGGAACGCCTCGTTGGAAGACGTATCTGCACGAGTTGTATCGTTAGAGCTTTCCTTAAGCCAAGAGCAATGCGGTTTGCAGGCATCCCAATAACGGGTATTCCAGCCGCGCTTTGCCGTAGCGCTAATGTCCTTGGTGTATTCGGCCGGAGGCGCACCGTAAGATTCAAGGGTCGGGAACCCGTCGGGGCCAAGTTCCGGGTTCGTATTTCCGGAACTGCTGCTGACCACAGGGTCAGTGCCCGTGCTCGACGTCGGATTCGTCGGATCAGTCGGGTTCGTGCCGCCTGCAGACGATGTCGGATCCGTAATGCCAGCGCTAGAATTCGGGTTCGTGCCACCCGCAGAAGATGTCGGGTTCTGCACATTGCCAGGATCCTGCGTGTTGCCCGGATTGCTCGGGTCAGTCACGCTACCCGAAGAATACGGATTGTCGACACCTGCACCCGGGTCCAAAATCGGATCGGTGGCGTTGTTCGAAGTGGCATCGTCACCGCAAGCGCAAATCATAGCGACAGCACTTGCAGCAATCAGACTCTTGAATAACTTACGATTCATAAAACCTCTTACAGTGCGCAAGACTAGTAAGTCTTGGCCTTGTCAGCAGCCAACTGTTCCGGATTGCAGTATTCGCCCTGTGCATTGGGAGTTTTGCTGCAAGCATCCGTAGTGATAAAGTCACCGCCCTGGTATTTGGACCAGTCAGACTGGAACAAGATCTTGGTTTCAATAGAAGTGCTGATGGTGGTAGAATACTTGTCAATCAAGTACTGCGGGCATTCGACTTCTTCCCACTGGTAGGTCGGATTGTCGGCAGCCATAAACCAATCGGCAAACCAGTGGCAACCACGAAGCAGGTTCGGATAGTTGGAGTCGCCAAAGGCAGCATCACACATTTCCTTGACGCAGGTCTGGTAGCAATCCAGCGATCCATCGTAACCGCACTTGTCGTTGTTCTGGCAGTAAGTCAAGAAGCCGCCATAAGTAGCGCCCCATTCAATGCCGGGCTTGGTAATCTGAAGCTGCAAGGCATTAAAGATACCTGGACCACCGCCCGGTACCATCAAGTCAAACTGACCAGGCTTCACGTCATGACCAATGTTAGATGCCATCACGATGATATGCTTGCCCTTAAGAGCCTTGTGTGTTGCCTTGGCGCCATTGCTCTCACTAGCATCATGGAAGGAACCGTCATACTGCAAATGGAAACATTTACCGCACGAAGTTGTCGCATCGCTACCGGCAACGAAGGCGTATGCCAAAGTATCATTTACAGCCACAGGAGCCATGTCGGTACAAGTGAAACCACCACCAGATGCGGGGTCCGCTTCCTGACATGCGTTCGGGGTATTCTGGATACCTACCCAATAACGTTCCAGGCCCTTGCTATAAGTGAACGTCGGAATTTCAATATCGTGAATATTGCAAACACGGGCCGTGTAGTGGCTGGCCTCGTATTCTGCCTGAGTATTAATTTTAGGCTTGCCTTCTTCACCATCGGTACTCGTCTGAGAGCAGTGGGGCTTACAGGCATCCCAATAACGGGTATTCCAGCCGCTAGTACCATTGCCAAGAATGTTCTTGAGTGTAGGCACAGGATACAGCTTGATATCTTCTTCGGGGTTGCCAGTCGTCTTGGCCGGTTCTGCGTTGCTAGAGCTGCTTTCGACAGGTTCAATGCCCGCGCTAGAAGTCGGGTCGGTCGGATTCGTGCCACCTGCAGAAGATGTCGGATCGGTCGGGTTCGTACCGCCCGCAGACGACGTCGGATCAGTCGGGTTTGTGCCGGCCGAAGAAGTCGGATTTGTGGGATCGGTAGGATCGGTCGGATTAGTCGTAACAGAAGACGAGCTGAACTTTTCGATGGTACCCGTTTGCGGGTCAACAGTTGCATTTGCTTCGCAAGCGGTCAGGGCTGCAATATCAACACCCGTTGCAATCGGCGCACCATTCAAATCCATAATGACACCGGCGTCAAAATAGCCAATCGGCTGGCCAGCCGCATTCGTCACATTGCCATCGGCATAAATGACCAAATCAGCGCTACCCGTGTTAAAGATCCATGCCGTAGACGTTACGACAGCCTTTGCACAAGCGTTATCGGCAATCGGGGTTACGGGACTGCTCGAAGCGGAATCGTCGCCGCAAGCGCAAATCATGGCGACCGCACCGGCCGCGATCATCGTCTTGAATAGTTTTTGCTTCATACATCCTCTTATTGTTTTTTCAGTTCTAAAAATAAATTCTGTAGCCCGATTTTCAAAGCAAAATCAAGTTACTAAATCATTATATGTTCCCTAAATGTACACAAAGCCCCGAAATATGAGAACTGCGTCACGCAAAATTACTCGGGGCTTTGACGACTATTCCGAGCAGGCTGTTTTTCAGCCTGCCCTCCATAGTCGCATAACGCAAAAAAAGGCCGCACTTGCGTGCAAGCCTTTAAATTTCTCTTGTTGCGGGAGGACTAGTCTCTGAACTTCACCTGCTTGGTGCCCTTCACGACTTCACCAATCTGCACCCACTTTTCGCCCTTGGCTTCGAGATGAGCGGTGACTTCGGCCTTGTCCTTCGGGTCGATGAAGATGAGCATGCCCATACCCATGTTGAAGGTAGAGTACATTTCGTCCTTTTCGACAGAGCCAGCCTGCTGGATCAGCTTGAAGATCATCGGAGGATCCCACGTGGTGCGATCGATAATCACGTCGACATCGTCCGGGAGGATTCGCGGGATGTTGCCCTGGTAGCCAGAACCGGTAATGTGGGCGAGGCCCTGGATAATCTTCTTGTTGCAAAGGTCAATCAGGCTCGGATAGTAGCTGCGGTGCGGCACGGCGAGAGCTTCGCCGATGGACTTGTCCATGCCATCGACCATGGTGTCAACCTTGTAACCGGCCACGTCGAAGAGCACCTTACGAGCCAAAGAATAACCATTTGTATGCAAACCGGTAGAAGGCAGGCCAAGGATAATGGTACCCGGCTTGATCTTCTTGCCGTCAATGATGTTTTCGCGTTCCACGACACCCACGATGGTGCCGGAAATATCGTAGTCGCCCGGACCGTAGAAGCCCGGCATTTCAGCCGTTTCGCCACCGATCAACACGAGGTCGTTTTCGCGGCAAGCCTTGGCCATACCGGCAACGAGCTTGTCCATGACACCCGGTTCCAGGCGGCCAGTAGCCACGTAGTCCAAGAAGAACAGCGGACGTGCACCCTGAACGAGAATATCGTCGCAGCAGTGGTTCACGATGTCTTGACCCGGGAGTTCGTGCGTGCCCATTTCAATGTCGACCTTGAGCTTGGTGCCCACGCCATCAACGGAACTCACGAGGACGGGGTCCTTCATGCCGAGATGGTTCAGCGTGAACAGGCCACCGAAGTTGCCCACGTCACCGAGAACGCCTTGGTTGAATGTAGTACGTACGGATTTCTTGACACCGACCATTGCCTCGTCGGCACGTGCCAAGGACACTCCTGCGTCTGCGTAATTCATCTTTTATCCTTTTGCCCAAGTCTTGGGCACGTGTTAGCCCTTAGTGGGCATTTTGTTTTTCATCAATATTTCTGAGCGCATCCAAAATCAGGCTCGTAGTATCGGACATCTGGTTGATGTTCACGATATCGGGCATCAAGTGCGTGTCAAGCTTGAAGAGCGTTTCGTCGCCCCAAGACAACATTTTTTCAAGAGCATCTGGGCCTGCCAGTTTGCCACACTTGGCACAGCAGATTCGGCCGTCCTGGAATGCGATAAAGCCCTTTTCGCCATTGCATTCGAACAAGACCGTTCCCGTCACGCGGCTCTTTTCCATAGTTTGCGCAAAATCAATAAAGGGGAGCACCTTTGCAGAAGCCAAAAGCGAAAGTCTTTCGAATTCATCGAACGCCTTGTTCTTGGCGCGCAGGCGGTCAGCGACCACCTTGTAAAGGTACACCATAATGTTCGGGTTCTTGTCCAGAAACTTCACGAATTCGTCGCGCGGAATGTGGAGCACCGTGGCACCATCTTCGCTCGCGATAACCGTATTACTCGTGGGTTCGTTACAGATAATGGACATTTCACCAAAGCATGCACCCGCATCAAGCAGGGCCAGCGTATTGTAATGGCCATCGGCCAAAATCTGACCGCAAATAAAAGCTCGACCACTTTGCAACACGCAGAACGAATCCCCGACAGAACCACCGTTAATAATGATTTCCCCCGGCTCGTACTCGCGGATCTGCGCATTCAAAAGCAAATAGTCTGCGCAGTCTCTGGGCACCTGCTGCAAAAAAGGCGTCCCAAGTTCATAGTTGGCTGCAATCCAGTCACCAATACCAGTATGAGTCTTCATGCCTTAAAAGATAAAAATATTGTGGTACCAGTCAAAACCTTTTTGGCTAGAATCAGCCCCATTTGTAGAGTTTTGTATACACGAACGCAAATTTGTAAGCGTTTCGGCAGGATACGCGACTGCAGACTCGAAAAAATCGTTCCCGCCACCGGCTCCCTTGATACCGTCGTTCTGGTACACGCGTTTTTCCTTGAACGCACGGATAAACTTGACGCGCGGTTCTGCCGCAATCAGGTCTTCGGGAGTCGCGAACATTCCCGGATTCACCCACACGTCGGCACTGTCTGCCACCTGCAAGATTTCTTCGAGGCTAAACTGCAATTCCTGATTGGTGTCCGCGGCCCACAAGTAGCAACCGCCCGCATCTTTGATAAGGCGCGCAGTAAAGCTGTTGCCGCCCGGCGCATGCCATACGCCACCGTAGCTCATGCCTACTAACACGCGGGGGCAAGCCTCCCCCTCGCTCGCACGTTGTTGCTCGCTACCCCCTCTAGCGGGGGACACCCCCACAACGCCCCCGTTGGTAGCCTGCAAATACAAACTTTTACTTTGTTCAAAAACAGAATCCGCGAGAGATTCTACGCCAAACAGGCGCCCAAACAGCTTAATCCATTCGGCCTTCGCAAGCGGTGTCCGTTCCTGCCATTCCGACGTAAGCATCAGCGAAAGCCCGATGGCGCCAATACGCTCGTAGTCGTCCATGCCGCCGCCAGTCGCAAAGTCGAACACCAAGTCCGGCTTTGCCGCCATCAGCTTTTCGAGCGAAAGCGTAGGCCCGTTTCCGACCTCGGCCACCTCGCCCGCAGCGACGCGCGCATACACCACGCTATCGACCAAGTACTTGCCTTCGCCCACCGCCACAATGCGGTCACGGAGCCCGAGGCGCAGCATATAGCCCACCTGTGCCGACGAAAGCGCCACCACGCGCTTGAGTGGCTCGCCCAGCTTAAAGCGCTTGATTAGGGTATCGCGACCCACAATCGAGCGGATTTCGGCGTAATCTTCGCCACAAAGCTTGCCGATTTTAAGGTTTTCGCTAAATTCCAGCGCCGGAAGTTCACCGCAATCGGCCAAATTTTTTTCGCTTTCAGCCTCGTTTTTGCACCCCGACAGCCCAAAGGCCGAAAATGCCATAAAAAGCCCGAAGGTGGCACTCAAGACCATTTTTCCACAAAAATTCAACATTCAAACTCCTAAAAAAGCACGTAAATCGTTGATTTTTAACGTCTTATGAAAATTTCTAATGCAATTTTCGTAAACATAATGTATTTTATAGCCTAGATATTATTATCAACGGAATCTTTTATGAAAACAAAGATAGCCTCTTTTTTGAGCATTGTTGCTCTCAGCTTGCTCACCCTCGCCACCGGCTCCTTTGCCGAAGAAGAAGAAGGGTTTTACGAAAAGGACCACGTCCGTGGGTTCATTTCGGTTGGCGCGGACTACCGCGGCATGCGTAGGGAATTCCAGCGCTATGTGAACAACACGGCGCTTGCCGACTACGGCCACCTGGCCGAAACTCCCGTCGAAAACTCCGAAGGTGGCGTCGACACCTTGCTGGTCGAATACTACGGGAACCCCGGCTACAAGAAGTTCAGCGACTGGTACTTGGGTATGCACGTGAACATCGGTGCCCAATACAAACAGTTCCTGACTTGGTTCGACCTCAACTTCATGGCACCGCAGGTATCCAAGCGTCCTGCATCTGGCTATACGCCGGTGGACGAAAACGGAAACGAAAGCCCCAAGAGCTATCCGCTTTATGACGTGGAATGGTTCGCCTATGGCGCCGACTGGATGTTCGGTTGGAAGCTCTTTGGCGAAAACGCTCCGATCAACCTGATTCCTTCTGTGGGCTTCGGTTTCAACTTGATCAACTTCCACTTCGCCTCTAACTTCTCTGTTTCCGAAAAGGGCAACATCGAAAACAACGATATCATGCGCGACCGCTTCTACAGCACGTTCGCCACCACAGTCAACTCCGAAATCGAACTCCGTATCGAACTCGGTCGCTTGGCTCTGGGCGCCTACCTCGGCTACCGCTTTGTGCGCTACAACGACCTTTCTATCGAAGACTTCGGTATCAACTACGGTCCGTACGGCACCGACAACGTCGGCGACACGTACTTCCTGGGCGTCCGCGCCACCTGGTACTTCCTGTCTAAATGGGAAAAGAAGCAAGCGGATAAGTTATAAGACCGCAAAGTCCCTATAGTCAACATGAAAATGTGACTGGACTTTGCTCTCACAAAAGCGTGCAAAACGAGTGTCGCAAAATTATGCTTGCATAATTTTATGACCGAGTGAAGCCGCGGACGCTGAAAGCGTCAACCACGCCTCGTTAATACGAGGCGTTTGTTGTTCACGGAGACCGCTCGACTCTATCGCATTTATGAAAATCGCCCTCGGTTAAAAGCCGAGGGCTTTTTTGTTAATTAAGGCGGCGAGGCGCGTGAGGATCGCGCCCCACCGCCACCTTTGGTCGAGGGTTACGCCCTTTGCTGAACGGGTGTTCGCATTGAAAGAAAAATCCGCGAGGCGCCTTTGAATTCAGGTCGTTATCCAGAATCTTTTCCATGGCCACGTAATGGGCGCAACTGCGCCTAAGGCACGAATCTGTTTTCCAGCGCACGTAGCTTTTCGCCTTCGGGTAGACAAAATCCCAGCCGAGCACAAGTGTGGGAATGCCCATGAGCCTTAGTCTGTCAGGGAGTGGCGCATACTCGCCCTGCGTGCTTAAAAGCACCACGGCATCGAGCTTGCGGTACATAGCAAACAACAAGGCGTCTTCCATGAGTAACAGGTTCGGGCCCACACAGCCCGCCTCTGCTGGATTGTTGAAATGCACGCTGTAGCCGGCCTGTTCCAGCACATGTTCTAGCTTGAGCACGCCTTCGCAATCGCGAGCGAACACATGCGGGTCGCGGTACGGGTGGTAATAGTGCGACTCCATTTGCAGTTCGCGGAACTTGTCGCCTTCAAAATAGCGGATTGCCTGCGATTCCACCCAAAGCCTTAGGCTCCGAAAATCCAAGCACGAATGGAACCGGTGAACGTTGCGGTAATAATCGTTCACCTTTTTTAGAGTGAAACCATCTAGGAAAAATCCTATGCGGAGCGGTTGCGGCATAATACCTCCATAAAAAAGACGTGCCTTTTACTAACACGCTTTTTTTAGGGGCTTTGTATACCGTTTTGATGTTAAATTTTCTATACAAAGTATCACGCAACATTTTGCGCGATAAACTTGCGTCGATAAAACCTTAAAGCAGCTTTTTCTTCTTCAGGTCGTCCATGAGCGAGCCCGGCATCCAGTCCTTGAGTTCCTCGAATTTCGGGTCATCCAAAGTTTTGCGCCAGGCTTCGGCCTTAGCCTTGTCGCCCTTGTCGCTATAAATGCGAATCAAGTTCAGCGCCGAGCACCAGTAACGAATGCTCTTGCCCGTGCGCTTTAAATAGTCGGCGGCGCTACGCTCGTAAATGTCGGCAGCCTCGGTATACTTCTTGAGGCGGTAAAGCATGTCGGCCTTGATCTGCAGCATGACCGGGTGATTCGGCGCGCGCTTGAGGCCGCGTTCGGCAAGACTCAGGCCCGTCGCAAAGTCTTCCTTGTCGTAATGCATCCAGATGAGCGGAGTCAGAAACAGCGGCCAGAATCGTTCGGACTTTTGCGATGCGCTGTCGAGAGTAGCCAGATAAAGCTCGCGATTGTCCGACTTGAACGGCACCCAGCTAAAGCTCTTGTCTATGTAATAAGCGTAAATGGCAAAGAAGGCGCGTGCCTCGAGTTCCTTGGAATCTTCGAATGCCTTAGCCGCAGAGCGCGTGGTCATTGCCCCTTTGACTGAATGCCCCGTCTCGCCCTGCACGAAACCCATCTCAAAACGGCGCAAGGCATCCCAGAGTCCCGTGGTCTTGCAGTTTTCCAGGTACTTGCCCGCCCTGAACAAAGCCGAAGTGTCGCCCTTGTCGTCGTAAGCGCTGATTCGCACAATGTTTTCAAGCACGCAGCCCACACCATCGTTTTCAGCACGGAGTTTCTTGGAATATTCCAAAGCATCGCCATAACGCAGGGCCATAGTCGCAGAAGTCGCCTTGGACCAGAGTTCCGCCTGGTTCTTGGGGAGTGAAAGCGTCAGAGGTTCTTCGGCAAAACAGAGGGCGGCCAAAGCAAAAAGGGCAAAAAATATCGTGTTCAAAAATCGCATTGGTGCAAATTTAGAAAATATGGCAACCCGTGAAACACCCCAAATCTGTTGATAAACTATGGATAAAAAGACTCAATTCACTATTTATCCACAAGGGAAATGTTCATTTTTGCGAATTTCAAAAACTTATTTTCCTTATTTTTTACTCCAAATTGGAATATCCGTTTTGGCCCCTATTCCGGGGTGAAAGTGGCCTCAGCAGGCACCCGTTAATCCATTGATAGACAACAATTTAAGGTCCGCCGTTTTGGACAAATGTACTGTTTTTTCGAAAAATTCGCCAAAATTAGGAAATTGTTTCTTAAATCTTACATACCTTTTTGACTATTGCCTGAACACGCAAAATTATCTATAACTAGCATAGGTGATAAACAACTTATCAACATATAAACAACAATTTCACAATAAAAAAGGGTAAAACCGGGAATAACACGCGACGGAGGTCTTATGAAGCTTTTCCATAAAACATCTGCATTGTCATTCTACATGATCCATTCCGGCTTCTTGGCATTCAAGACCCGCGTCAAAGAAGAACTCGACGCAGCCGGTGGCGGAAACCTGGACGACCTTTTGGACGACGACAGCCTGCATGCCTACTACCGCAACGGAGACTCGCCGGATTATGTCGCCGCCTCGCTCTGGAACCCGGCTATCGAAGAAGACTAGCCCACCCCAAGCGTTTCACTCTCTCCCTCCTAGATGAAAAAAATTCCCGCAGTGTGCCTACTGCGGGAATTTTTTGATATCTATTCTAAGTTCTAAGCTCTACCAACTAAACTCTATTTCGCCGGGCAGCCTTCGACGGTTTCGAACTTGCCCTTGTTCACGGTCACGATCTTGGTGTTCATGTTCATGCCGCGCTTGAACTTGATTTCGCCGTACACGCCCTGGAAGTTTGCGGTGTAGTTGATCAGGTTCGTGAGGCTGTTGGGGTTCTTGGCCATGGAGCTGAACACGATGTTTGCAGCGTCGTAGCTGAGTCCGCTCACCCTGTCTTCGCCGGGTTCTGCCCCCCAACGTTCCTTGAAGTCGCTCACGAACTTCTTGAGGCCGTCATTGTTGCCGCCCATATCCATGGCGGGCACGCTAAAGTAGGAACTGTCGACCTGGCGCTTGCCCTGAATCAAGAGTTCGCGGCCATACCAGCCAGAGGCGCCGAGCAGCACGCCCGAAATCTTGTTGAAGGCCACCTGGCCAGCCATGAGGCCAGCGTCACCCGGGTTGGTTGCCGGAATGAAGATGCCCGGAATGTTGAACGTGGAGTCCTGCATGTAGAAGCGGCGTTCCTTGGCGTTCACAGCGTCGAGGTCAGATGCCCCGCGAGCAATGTTCTGGCGGCGGTTGAGCTGCTTGAAGCGCACGTCACGCAACAGGCTGAATTCGGTCTTGTAGTCGGGGCGGCCTTCTTCATAGTTGCGGAAGGCGATTACGGAGGCACCGCGGCGTTCGACGGCGGTGGTAAAGCTCTGCGACATCGAGGCGCCATAGCCACCGAGCGGGCTTAAGATGGCGTATTCGCGGATGTTCAGGCACTTGGTCGCGAAATCGGCGATGCTTTTCGCCAAGTTATCCATGGTGATGTTCACCTGGAAAATGTTCGGGCCCATCTTGGCGATACCGTCGTCGGTAGCCGTCGGGGTGAGCATCGGGATATTCTGGAAGTTGCTGCCGAGCCAGGCGGCTACGGTCGCGGCCGGGGCACTCATGATGGGGCCGATGATGGCCACAATGCTATCCTGGTTAATGGCCTGCTGGGTACGCAGGAGCGCCTGGGCGGCGTCAGCACGGGTGTCGGACACGCGCAGGTTCACCTTGCCCTGGAGTCCGGCCTTTTCGTGGGCGAGAATCACGCCCTGAATAGCCGCCGCACCAAATTCGGCGTAGTCGCCCGAAAGGGGGGCGAGCACCAAGACCGTCGGCATACCGGCGCCGCGGTCTTCCAAGGATTCAAGTCCCTTCTCGGCGGTGTTGGAGAGGTTTTCGGCTACCCCGCCTGCAACCACCTTCTTGTACCAGTAACGGGCGGCCTTGTAGCGCTTGGAATTCTGGCATTCACGGCCGATCTGCAGCTGCATCCAGCCCACAATGTCCTTGTCGACCGGGTATTTTTCCAAAAGGGCCTGCAACTGTTCAGCCGTCAAAAGCGAAGCGGCCAGCGTCTGAATGGCGACTTCCTTGGTGCGACTACGGGCGGCCGGGTTCTTGGAGTAGGCCAGAATGCGGAGCATGGATTCGACACCTTCGTAAACGCTACCCTTTTCAACCATCACGATGGCATGCGCCAGTTCCATGCGTTCACGGTAGACCGTGTTCACGTAGTATTCCAGGAAGCGAGAAGAAAGCTTCAAGGCTTCGTCGCGCTTGTGTTCACGCAAGTAGCATTCGGCAAGCATCACAGAAGCCTTTTCGCCAGCGGGCTTACGGAAGCTCGACTTGTAGACCTTCTGGAGCGGGGCGATTGCCTCGGCACACTGGCCGTTCTGGATTAAATTCTTTGCCTCACGAATTTCGTCTTGGGCAAAAGCGGTAGCGGCAAGCATTGCCACCAAAGCAAAGGGTAAAAGACGTTTCATACTAGGATTCCGCAGCGGCTTGAACCACGTCGTGTTCTTTCTTGATTTGTTTTTGGAGAGATTCAGGCAATTTCGCCCAGTCCATGACATCGACCCGGAACGGGAGTCCGCTATCGACAAAAGCCTTTTCAACAGCGGTCATCGCCTCGAAAGAAAGGGGACTTTCTGAAATAACCACCAATTCCAGTTCTGTATCGGGAGTAAGGTCTACTCCAGTGACACGGGCTCCATGCGCCCATACTTCGAGCCCTTCGAAATGGAGGGCCAAGATCCTCTGGACCTTTTCCAAATGATCTGATTCAATACATAAAGCCATACGGGGTCAAATATAGCTAAACTCAAAAAAAGTTTTGCTATTATTGAAACATGATTGCCTTTCTATTTATACTGCTTATAGGCCTTGCACTCGTTTATATTAACGTCAGTAGCGTTGCAAAAGGTAAAACTGGTAAAATTATTGGCGGTGCTACGCTGTTCGTGCTCTTTTTGGGCATGTTGTTGCGCTCTACGCTAATAGGAAGTTACATTGTCGCTTTTTTTGCAGTCTGGCTTCCAAACTCCCTTATTCTTTATATACCCTGGACTCTTTATCGAGTTGTATATTATTTTACGCAGCCGCATCACCTGAGCCGCCACCTGGTACGCCGCGTGGGTCGTTACCTGCTTGGAATCACATGCGCCTTTACGTTCATGTTCATTGGCTATGGCATGCAACAAAACGACGATTACAAAACGAACTTGCTCACTATCGATTTGCCGAGCCAGTATACCGAAAACTTCACCGCGATATTCTTTAGCGACATTCATGTAGACCCGCTGTTCAAGGCCCAAAAGCTTGAACGCTTTATTGCACAAGTCGATTCCATTAAGCCCGATTACTTATTATTCGGTGGAGACTTGGCCGATATTTCGACCGAAAAAATGGATCGCATGGGATACGATACTTTGTTCAAAAAACTGACCGCCGGAGCGAAAGTGGCGGCAGTCGCCATCAACGGAAATCACGAAGCGTTCATGGCGAGCTCGGGCAACAACCCCGAAGAATGGATGCGCAAGGTGGGCTTCGTGGTGCTCGACGATTCTACCGCATGCCTGGGCGACGTCTGCTTTACGGGCCGCACCGACTTTACGGTTGCACGCAGCAGGGACGCCGAACGCAAGCCGCTTAGCGAACTCATTCCCGATTCTATAAAGATCGTGGAACACGTAAAAGATACTACGGATTCTCTCGCAGATTCTACAAGGACGGTTGTCGCGCAAGATTCGACCATGGATACCGTTGCCGCCGCCCCTGCAATTACTTACGATACGATTCCGCTTTACCGCCCCTGGATTCTCTTGGACCATCAGCCCAAGGGAATCGAGAAAACGCATGTCGGCAGGCTCCCGGACTTTGCCCTTTCGGGCCACACGCATGACGGCCAGTTCTTCCCCGTGACTGTCATTATCGACTTCGTGTGGAAACTCGCCTACGGCAAGGGCGCACTCAGCGGAGTCCTTTGGCTCGTGAGTTCCGGCTTTGATTGCTGGGGTCCGCCTGTACGCCTAGGAAGCGATTCCGAAATCTGGGTGATTAAATTCAAGGCGAAAGAAAACGCCAGCGAACCGCAAGAAAACTAACCGAGAATTAGATTTTAATAGAAAAAGTGGTCAAAAATTTTGACCACTTGTTTTTTTAGAATAAAATTGTTAGATTACGCCTGGTCAGTTTTGTCGAACCTAGCGTGTTCTTCAATCTGATGATTTTTATATGGCTTTTTAGATGGACTGCAAAATCGGTCCCTTCCCTTTAAATTAAAAGCACTGGAAGTGCAGCAACCGGGCTGAGTTTTTTTTGAAAACTCGGTCTTAAACCGATTTTCTCTATCGAGAAAGGAATATCATGGTGCAGAACCGTAAAAAGAGTATTGAGCAGGCGATTGAGGCTAAAAAGGCCGAGTTGATGAAACAGACTTTCTTCGACCCGACTTTCGATGCAACGTTCAAGAAAATCTTCAAGAAACCCGAGAACCTCATCCATTTCCTAAACGCAGTCCTGCATTTGGAAGGCGAGCAGCAAATTGCTCATATCGTTCGTCTCAAACCTACCGTTGGGCTGGAGGCCCACTCCAACAAAAAGAAGCCTAAGATCGTACGCTTCGACATTCATGCACGCACCGCCGGCAACGAATTTATCGACGTGGAAATCCAGCGTGCGGTACAGGAAGATTTTCTAGACCGCATCGAACTTTATTCTGCCATGCTCTCGGTCAACGCCAAACTTGCCCTCATTAATGAGGCTTCCAAAAAACAGTTGAAAGAACACCCTTACCTAATGCCAAGGGTATATTCCATCTGGATTTGCAAATTTAACGTGGACTTCTGCAAGCACTATCGCGAAGAGCTTGCCCTTTACAGGGCCTCTGATGTTGGAAAGTCCAAAGCCTTGCCCATCTACCCCAAAAAAAGATATATTGTGATTGACTTGACCAAGTACATTCCGAAAAAGGACAATTCGCCCGAAAACGAATGGATAAGGCTCTTCAAGACGATGCCGCTCATAAAGCGGGCGCCAAAATGCAAGGACGAAATCATCGCCGAAGTTTACGAATGTATGAGAATCGACACGTCAACGGACGAATTTATCACGGAGGTCGCAACGAATATGATTGACAGAGACGAATACAACGCATGCATAAGCTACGCCCGTCGCATAGGCCGCGAAGAAGGTGAAGCAAAAGCAAATAATAAAAATGCGGCACGAGACAAGAAAATCGAGAAATTTCTCCGTTCAAAAGGTGTTTCACCTAAAATTCTTGCTGCAGCCCTTGCAATTAAATAGCTTTTGAAGCTGGACATGGCATTCGTAAGTATTGGACAAAAATACGGCTTTGAAAGTGCCGGAGACTATTTCCGCAAACAAATTGCCGACGCCGAAGAAAGAGCAGAAAAAGCTCGTGACGAAGGAAAAGCTGAAGGCGAAACCAAAGGTCACGCCGACGCAATCAATGTGTTTGCAAACTTGGGTGTTTCTCCGGAAAAAATTGCCGAGGCCAAAGCTAGGCTTGACGCGTTAAGTTCCTCGCAATCAAAGTGATTTTATTCCAGAAAAGGCTCCCGTGAGGGAGCCTTTCAAATTATTTCAAAACTTTGTTGTAGACGGCGATTTGGCGCTGAATGATTCCGTCCCAGGTGAAGCATTCGGCGATGCGCTTCTGGGAGCCCGCGAGTAGTCGCTTTACAAGTTCCGGGTCGGCGGCGAGGCGCTTGTAGGCGTTTGCTAGGGCCTCGGGGTCTTTTTCGGGAACGAGGATTCCCGTTTCGCCGTCAATAACAACGTCCGGGATTCCGCCCACATTGCTTGCCACAATCGGGAGGCCGAGTTCCATGGCCTCAATCAGCACGACGCCGAGGCCTTCGGTGTCGCCCTTGCTGTCGACAATCGCCGGGAGCGTGAAGACATTAGCAGTCTTGTATTCGTTGGCGAGCGCTTCGGGCGAAAGTTTGCCGGTAAAGATGATTTCAGCGGAATTCGGGGTCGCAGACTCCGAAGCCAGTTTCTTCAATTCTTCAGTCAAATCGCCGACACCGACAATGCGAATTTCGAACTGATCACGTGGCAAGTACTTGGCCGCTTCAATCAAGTAGCAAATGCCCTTGCGTTCAATGTGGCGGCCGACGAACAAGATTTTGAACTTGCCCTGGACGGGATGCGGTTCGGCGTTCCCCGTCCCCGTCTCTAAAGTTGTGCCATACGGGCTCCACTCGACATCGACATTGCGGAGGGCCTTGATTTTGCTGGCGGTAAAGCTCGAGTTCGCAAACACGGCCTGCGCCTGGCCGATTGCAAATTTAAGGAGCGGGCGAACCCATTTCTTTTTGCGGATGAGCAGAAGTTCAGCCCCGTGGAAATTCAGCACCAGCGGGATTCTGAACAACTTAGCGGCACCGAGCGCGATGTAGGCATGCGGGAACGGCCAATGAGCATGAATCACATCAGGCTTAAACTTACGGCAAATCTTAATGCACTTGAAGAACCCGCTGATGATATAGGGAATCGCCAAAAGCTGGAGCCAGGGCTTATTCGCCATCTTGCTGGGAGCGCCTTCTTCATGCGTCAAAAATTCCCAACTTGCAGGCGCATAGCGGAATCGATTAACCTTGACGCCATCGATTTCGTGGCTCTTTAAGCCCTTGTATGCGGGCGCCAAAACCTGAATATCGAGGCCAGCCTTTTTGAGGTGCGCAATCGAGGTACGCAACCAAGGGACTTCGGCGTCTTCATGGAAACGCGGATAAACCGAACCAATGACAAGTACTTTAGAAACAGCCATAACTAAACAGCGGTGCTTTCCGGCGCGGGAATATTCTGAATACAGGCCGGATAAAGGATAGGCTTAACAACTTTGTCCAAAATGGCCTTGACTTTTCCGTTGTTGTCGGTCTTCTGTTCAATACGGCCCTTCACACGCTGCCAGCCATCGAGCTTGGAATCGAGCAAAAGCATACCCAGTCCCGATTCGTGTTCCAAAAACCCGACGATATCGCTTCCGCGGCTACCGCTGTTCAGCACGGCAAACATGGAATTCCAAAACTGGATAAATTCGCTTTCGTCGGGCAGTTCTTTTTTCAGAGTTTCAAAGTCAAATTCCAGATATACAAACGAGCTGTTATCCTCATCACTACGGATAATTTCTTCTTGACAACGTCTTTCAAAGATCTCTTCGGTATAAATCGAGATACTATACTTGTGTTTTCGTATCAAATTATAGAGCAGCTCTTTCATCATTCACCCAAATTTAGGCTATTTTTACGACATGCAGCGATTGTTAAAATTGAAAAAAGTGCTCAAGAACAGCATTTTGGCGACCTCCGTCGAAAATTTCAAGGGTATCAGGGCCGGAACTGCAAAATACCGCCACCTGACCGAAGACGAAATCCAGATTCTTGAAAAGAACGGCAACCGTTCCGAATCTTGGGACAAGGTCATGGTCGAACCGGACTTCGACCCGAACCGCATTATCCGTTCGTCGTTCATGGGCGAAGTCTACTTGCCCAAATTCTTTGGAACGCTTTTATTGCCGGGCGACGTGTCGTTCCCGACCGGCATTTACGACAGCCTTGTACACAATTGCTTTATCGAAAACGCATTGGTCCACAAGGTGGCCATGCTCAGTAACATTCTGGTGCGCAGCAGCGCCGTGGTGCAGAATGTAGGCTCGATTATCAGTAGCGGAAAAATCAGCTACATGATCGGGAATTCCATGCATGTGGGTAACGAAATGGGTGGCCGCAAAGTCGCCGTGTTCCCCGAAATCACCATGGAACTGGTCGAAGCCCAACTGTTCCACAAGCCTGAACCCGAAGTCGCAGCAGCCTTCGACGAACAGCTCAAGGCCTACCGCGAAGAAACTGCATTCCCGTTCGGCGTAGTCGGCAAGGGCGCCGTGGTCTGCAACACCAACATCATTCGTAACAGCTGGATTGGCGCACACGCACGCATCGAAGGCGCCGAAAAAATCCGCAATTCCGTGGTGCTTTCTTCGCTCGAAGAACCGAGCCACGTTTACGATTCCGTGATTCTCGAAAATTCGAACGTGCAAAAATCGGTCACCATTCACACCGGTGCCGAAGTCCAAGGCTCTGTGCTCATGAGCCGCACGACCGTCGCCTGCAAGGCAATCGTCAAGTCTTCGATTATTGCACCGTGCTGCCACATTGAAGAAGGCGAAGTCAACAGCTCTTATGTGGGCCCTATGACCCAAATGCACCACCACTCGCTCTTGATTGCAGCACTCTGGCCCGAAGGTTGCGGAAACCTCGGCTATGGCGCGAACGTGGGCAGCAACCACACTGGCCGTATGCCCGACCAAGAAGTCATGCCCGGCCAGGGAATGTTCTTTGGCCTCGGCGTAAACATCAAGTTCCCCGCAAACTACCGCGAATCTCCATTCACACTGATTGCAACTGGACTCACCACGCTCCCGCAGCGCGTGAAGTTCCCGTTCTCGCTGATTCGCCCGGGCGACCCGCAACTCGTGGGAGTGGCCCCGCGCTTGAACGAAATCGTGCCGGGTTGGAACTACGCCCGCAACGCCTACGCGCTCGACCGCAACCTTTACAAGTATTCGCTGCGCGGCAAGGGCATTGTACCCGCCACCTTCTACAGCATTTTTAGCCCCGATACCGTGCGCTATGTTTTCGACGCTTACCAGCGCCTGCAAGTGATTGCCATTCGCGACATTTACACCAAGGAACACATCGATGGTCTCGGCGAAAACTTTATGCGCGAACGCATTCGCCAGCAGGCGATTAAGACGTACCAGGAATACATGGAACGTTACGCGCTCGAGCAGATTATCACCCTGGTTGTAAACGATGCAAACCTGCAGGCGCAACCCGTAAAGGAACTGCGCCGCATGGCTACCAACGACGCGAACAAGGACGTGATGCGCGTAGTAGCCTTGCCCGAAACGTTCGACGATTTGCTCAAGCGTTACCGCCAGCTCGAAAAGGATTGGTACGAACGCGTGACGCACGGACTCGACAAGGACAACGAACGCGGCCGCCAGATTTTTGACGACTACGACGACGCGCACCCAATCGATAAGGGATTCACCGAATGGGAAAAAGCCCGTGTCGAAGAAAAGTTGCGCAGGCTGAATTCCATTGTTAAAATAGCCAAGCCCGAATAGCTCTAATGAGTTCTGCTACGCTGATACTCGCCTTATTGCTTGCCATTGAATTCGTGGCACGCCTCGTGCTTGAAATTCGCGAGCGCAGGCTTACGCAAATGCGCGGCGGCATCTTTGCCGTATTGCGCTTGATTCCGCTATTGAATGACATCGTGCCGCTGCCCGAAAACCGCAAGGATCCTGCCGAAAACGAATTCGTGAAAAAACACGAAGAAGGCCATGCAAGCCTGCGTCACGGCATTTTGCGTAACCTCGCGAAAATCGCCCTGTTGCTGTTGGCCGTATGGCTGTTCGCCTTCTTGCTTGCAAGCCACGGCATGTCGCTTGTAGAATCTATCCTCTGGCTTCATTTGGCGGCAATTCCGTTCCGCACCCTATTCCACCTTTACTGCTGGCACCAGGAATACGAAGCCGACCGCTACGCCTTCGACAAGCTCGGCAAAAAGGTAGCCAAGGCCGCCATGCGAAACCTCGCCGAAAGCGAAATCCCGTATACAAAATTGTTCGCAGTGATTTACCGCGAACATCCGACTGTTGCTATACGCAGTCAAAAGATTTTGAACAAAGAAATTAAAGCGGCTTAAGCCTCTTTAACAGCACGAGATTCACGGCCGAGGGCAAGGATAATCGCGTTCACCACGAACGCTGCAATCATTAAGATATCCCCGGTATGCAAGCCAAGCGAACCCGGTAACGCCGGACACAGTTTACCCGCGAGCGCCAAGATTCCACCTGCCACAATGGCAATCCCCACAAACTTGGGCTTTGCCTTAAGGCCCAAAAGTCCCCACAGAATCGGCACCGTAAACGCACCTGCATAAACTGCAAGCGCAAGCAAGAGCGTGCCAATAATGTCGGTGAATACAAGCGCAAGAATCAAGGCAATCAAGCCGTTCATCAAGATAACGATACGGGCCTGGAGCAGCGAAGGCTTGGGGCACAACCCATTAATGATAATGGAACTGCTTAAAAGCGTTGTATCGGCACTGCTCAGCACCACGCTCAAAAGCGCAAGCGCAAATACCGGCAAAAGCCACGACGGCAATACCGCATTTGCAATCGATGTAATGCGGGCACCCTGCTCTCCAACAAAACTCACTCCGTAAACAGCCAAGAAGCCGATTACAAATGCAACAGGAATCAAAACGCATGCTGCCATGCCAATTGCCTTCTTGGCAGTTGCGGCATCTTTCGCACAAAACATGCGGCTATAAATGTCTGGGCCCGCCGTATACGTGGTGCCGTAAGTGAGAATCAAAAGGAACAAATCGAGCGGTGTGAAGTTCGTGTTGAACGGGAACTTGGGCGCCACACTCGTCGAAGCACTCGCCACCATACTGCCGAGCTCGCCACCGCCAAACTTCGCAAAGCCCGCAAGCAGCAAGAGCCCCGCAATAATCAGGCATGCCTGCAAAAAGTCGGTACGCAAAATCGAAACCTGGCCGCCCGCAAGCGTGTAACCTGTAAACACCGCCGCAGACACAATCGCCGCCGTCGTGTAGGGCATCGAGGTAAAAGTCATCAAGAGCTTGGCCGCCGCAATAATTTGCGCCGCCACAATGCCAGTCCATGCAACCGGAATCACAAAAGAGGCAACCAGTCGCGGGCCCTTGCCATACAAGTTTTCGACCAAATCCGGCAGCGCATATTTGCCGTGGCTGTAGGCACGACCCGCAAACGGAATCAACGCCAACAAGCCAAGTGCGCCCACCAGCATGAACCAGCTCGCGGACCCGCCGAGCCTAGCGCCGCTATCGACGGCGCCAATCACGGCCGACCCGCCCAAAATCGTTGCAACAAGGCTACCGGCTACCGCCTTCGCCGACGCTCCTTTGCGCGCCACAAAAAAATCCGGAATGTCCTTTACGTGCCGCGCACTGCGCACCGCAATCGCAATCAAAAACACCAAGTAGATAATTAAGGCAATATTCATGTTTTCTGTCATGCCCGCAACAGCGGGCATCTCCATTTTGTGAAACAAAATCTAGAATTTCCGGCTCATGATAAACATGACCGTACGCAAATCCCATTCGCTCCCCACCTGCTTTTGCAATAATTCCTCGGTTGTCGGGTATCGATGATTTTCAAATTTGCGGTCGCGCGAGACAGACGCCATAAGCATGCCGTTCCATTTTTGGCTCACCTTGATCGATGCCATCGGAGTTATACTCACCGTTACAAAGCTCGGATTGTAATCCTTGTATGCATCATCAAAATCATATTCATGCTTAAAGCCGCTCGCATTCACTGCAAGCATCGCCATAGGCACACGCTCAAAAGGCATCATATAGATGAGCGTACCGCCATATTTGTACTTAAAGCCGTTCACCATGTTTTCGTTGCCGGCTTTCCACACCTCTTTATCTTCGGCGCCCGTATATGCAGAATACCGGAGTTCCGCCGTCCCCTTCAAAATAATCTTGGTCCAATCACTCTTGGGCAAAAAAGCAAGCAACGGAATCGTGAGCGCCGTGTGGTAACGCATGCCGTATGCGTATTCCGTAAACATAATATCACGCCTGTACTTTCGTTTTTCGGGCCGGTAAACACCCATAAAAGTTGCAGTGCGACCATAGTTCAGCGCCGTCCCCGTATTCGCCTCGGCGCCCAATTCCAACAAATGCATCAGTTCAATTGCAGCATCAAGTTTTACGCCAACCCCCGCAAAGTTCACATCGCCCGAAGCCAAGCCCTTAAAACTCAGCAATTTGCCGAAATCCTGTTGCACCTTAAAATGGTATGTGTACGCAGGCACCGCAAACGCAAAAAAAGGCCAGTTATGCAAAGTCTCCGAATTCTTAAGCGAATTGTGCGGCAACAAAAGAGAAACTATCGAAAGCGTGCCCTCGCGCGAAGTCTTGAGCCCTGTGCTATCAGCCACCGCAACAGAATCCGTCTTAACAGCAGAGCTGTCGGCAGGTTCATCTGCAACAGCGAACGCGGCACCAAACAGCACCGAAACAATCACCAATTTGCAAATTCTTCGCCAAAGCATAAGCCCTTGCGAATATAGATAAACAACCCGCCAAAGTTGCCCCACACACATCAAAATTTGTATATTCTTTGCTACTGAGGTTTATATGTCTCGAATTTTTAGCTCTCTCGCAATTCTTTTTACTGCAATCGCATTTTGTGCCACAAGCGCCCTCGCCTTCGATGTATCGGTCAAGGCAAACGTCGATAACGCCCAAGTGTTCGTGGGCGACATGTTCAATTACGAAATCCAGGTAGTGGCCCCCGAAAACGCAATCGTCGACTTGCCGAGCTTTGTCGGAAACCTCGGCAGTTTCGAAGTCAAAGAAATGAAGAACGAAAAGGTGACCGAAGGCATGCCCAAGGGCACCGCCAAATTCACCTGGCTTGCAACGCTCAACACCTTCGTGAGCGGCGACTTTCTGATTGCCCCGCAGCAAGTGAGCGCCGTCGTCGGTAGCGACACTGTCAAGACAAGCACCGACCCCGTAGCCGTCAAAGTTTCTACCCGTACCACCGGCGAAGAAGAAGACATTATTGAAGTCGAAGACCCGCTCGACGATCCGCGCCTCCCGCAGTGGCTCTACATTGTGCTGATTGTGATTGGCGTCGCCCTCCTCGTATTCCTCGGCTGGTTCTTGCATAAAAAGTTTGCGAAGCATGGCGAAGCCCCCAGGCTCCCGCCGTACGAAGAAGCAGTGCTTGCCCTCAAGGAACTCCGCCAAAAGAATTACCTTGCCGAAGGCAATCAAGGCGACTACTTTATGGCACTCGGGTTCATTACCCGCCGCTATATCGAGCGCCGTTTCGAAGTCGATATTCTAGATGCCACCGTAGCCGAACTCAAGCAGCGTATGGCTCACGTAGCAGGCCTTCCGCAGGCCTACAAGGAATCGGTCGTAACGCTTGCCGTCGAAACCGAGCCCGTGAAGTTTGCAAAAATGAAACTTGAAGGCGAACGCTGCCGCTTCTGGGACGAATGGGCCGACCGCCTGCTCGAAGACACCAAGCCCACTCCCGAAGAAGAACAAGCCAAGAAAGAAGAATTGAAAGCCGCCGTCGATACGATCCGCAAGGCCAAAAAGAAAAAGAAGAAATAACGCCATCACGCCATGAAACGTATCGAGGTTGTTGCAGGCATTATTTGCGACGGGGCTCCGCATTCAGCGGGGGCCCGATTCTTTGCCACCCAACGCGGCTACGGCGAACAAAAAGACGGCTGGGAATTCCCGGGCGGCAAAATGGAACCCGGCGAAACACCCGAACAAGCGCTTGCACGCGAGCTCAAAGAAGAACTTGCGATTAACGTGAATGTGGGCGACTTTATTTGCACGGTAGAATACGACTACCCCGCATTCCACTTAACCATGCACTGCTTTTACTGCACACTCGCAGACGGCAGCACCCCCACACTACTCGAACACGAAGCAGCCCGCTGGCTCTCGCGCACAGAACTGCATTCTGTGAACTGGCTCCCCGCCGACATCGAAGTCGTTAAAACTCTAGAAAAGCACCTTACATAAAAAAGCCCGCCGTTGCCGGCGAGCCCTTAGGAGGTGTATATAGGAAATTCTAGAACTGTTCGAAGAACTTGTGGACTTCTTCGGGAACCCAGGTGCTTTCCCAGTTCCAACCCACGCTCATGTTGCCGGTATCGTGGGCTGTCCACTGGTGGTCACCCGGCCAGCTGCACCATTTTACGGGGAAGCGTTCGTCGACGGTCGTAAAGTCGTAGCACACGTGGCCGGTGTTGCCGCTCACTTCCTTGGGCTTTTCGGAACTTGCGTCAGTGAAGTCGCCATTCGCGTCTGCCTTGCCGTTACGCTTTAGGATGCGCGGGAGAGCGCTGTTCTTCGCGCGGTTATAATCGCAGCGACCATCGTTCACGCCGTGCACGTTCATCCAGGCAATAGGCAGGTTCTTCATGTTGTTGCCTTCGGGGAGCCAGATGTTGTAATCAGCTACGGCGTAAGTGGCGGCAGCACGCACGCGGCTCTGCATGTCCTGCATCAGAGAATAGCTGAACATGGCGCCATAGCTGAAGCCAGTAATGAACACGCGGCTCGTGTCAACGCAGTAGTTTTCGTTCAGAGTCGTGAGCGTCTGGGCGAAGAAATCGTGATCGCTCTGGCCCTTGTTCCATAAACCACCGATTGCATCGAGCGAAACAAAGATGTAGTCACCGTTCTTGTCGAGCACCTGCTGGCCATAGTACGGTGTCGGATGGTCGTAGTCTGCTTTGTGATGCACAAAGTCTTCGCCACTGCTACCATAGCAGTGCAATGCAAACAGAACCTTGTGCGGTTTTGTGTTGTCGTAATTCTTGGGCAAGGTGATAAAGTATTTGCGGCTGTCGCTGCCTACCTGAATCTGGAACTGGTCACCATTTTCAACGCTCTTGACCTTTTGCAACTTGGAATTGCTGCCGCAGCCCTTACTCGGGGTGGGCGCGTTGCCGAGAGCATAGCCAAACTTGAACTGGGGAGCGGTTGCCGTGAGTTTTACATTGAGAGTGGTGTCCAGCGTGCCGAGCGGTACGGTAAGCGTGTCATAGCCTTCGAGCACAAAGCGGATTGCTTCACCCGGAGCAGCCTCTTTCATGAGGGCGCCACTGGCCTGCGAGCCAATTGCACTATTAAAGCCGCCATCGGTCGTAAACTTGAAATTATGCTTGGCAGATCCGACAGAAACCTGCGCAAAGTACGTGCCGCGGGCCTTGACTGCGTTGCTCAAGTTATAAGAGCCTGCGCCCTGCAGTGTTTTCTGGAAAACCTGGTTGCCAAGCGAGTTGAAAATTTTTACCTGAACGGGCTGCGTGCTGCTCTGGGAATACGAAAGAACGCCATTATTCACGCCAATATAGCCTACGCTATTCTTGACGGCATGAATTCCCGTTTCTTCTACATCAATGGAGAATTTGCCCTGGTCATCCGTTGTGGTTTGACGGCCTTCTTTCAGAAGGTCTACTGCGACACCCTTGAGGCCTTTACCCTGGTCGTCAGAAACGGAACCAGAAATGGAATATGCAGACGCCATTCCGCAAAAAGCGAGAACGCACGCTGTCGTGAATAAATTGGTTGCCTTGATAAGCATGATGACTCCTTTTTCAAAATGCCCCTTTACAACACACCACTCCATGATGGAATATAAACTATAAGCGGGCAAGAATCTCGCCACAGAGCGCCCTGATTATGGATGAATTGTCTATAAAAATAAGTTTACGCTCCGCATTTTATCCATTTTTCATATTTTACAAGTAACATAAAAAAAATATTGAAATAAGCACCTGATTTCTATATTGCCGTCCGCCAAATTTTTTTGGAGGAATCATGAACAAGAAAGTTCTTACTGCCGCCACTGTTGCAGTTTTGTCGTGCTTCGTTTCAACGGCTTGGGCAGAAAGACCGAACGAAGATGTGACTTGCAAGTTCCCGGGCGGAGCTTACTACAAATCCAACAACACCATGTATCTGGAATCGATCAACGACGAAAACGCTAGCGTCGAAATTGCAGAAGAATCCAAGAATTGCATTGACGAATTTACTCACAAGGGCGAATTTAACCTTGTAGTGGAACGCAGCACAAAGCTGGCCGCGAATTCGACCATTTCGCTCCCAATGAACTACTCGCCGAAAAATTCTTGCATACAGTTGTACGAAGTGGTACAATTCTCCACCGATGACGAAGGCAATTGGAATGCCACCGCAAAGAATATGAAAGGCCAGGGCGACATGCACAAGCCCATGCTCATGGTTACCGATACCAAAAATAAAGCATGCCAGGATATCAAGGAAATTGAATTTACCGCAAGCAATCTGCAAGCAATCACCCAACACACTGCAGCTCAGCAACATCTCGAAGTATACAACCCCAAGACTGGCCACAATGACTGGGCTCTCGAAGGCACCTACAAATTTATCCGTTGGGAAAAGGACAATGCCGATTTGGGAATCGTTTACGGTTACGCCGCCAAGGACAAGAACAAGGTAGATGCAGGTCATTTCACCCGCATAGGTGCAGGCGCCTACCTCCCGCCGATGCGCGCTTACCTCAAGTACATAGGCAATACTCCTCTCGCCAAGTCTGTTGAATCCATTGTCGAACTGCCCGAAACCATCGACGTCACGCTTGTCGACGAAGAAGAAGGCACCACGCGTACGGCCCGCTGGAACATGGCTACCGGCGAAATCGTAAAGGTGAACGGCTGGTATGACCTTAAGGGTCGCAAGCTGAACAGCAAGCCCCAAAACAAGGGCATGTTCATTGGCAACACCAAGGTTCAGAAGTAATTATTAGGGGTTGATTATGGAAAAGAAAGAATATACAGCACCGAAAATGGAAATCGTCGATTTTGACCATCAAGTGGCTCTGCTCAGCGGAAGCGGCGAAGAACCCTCTGATACATGCGATGATGGTGACTATTGCGATGAACTCGGCTAATTAAGCCTGCTCGCCCACAATCACCTTGTAGAATTCAAGGAACTGTGCAGGCGAAAGTTCTTCGGCACGAACGGTTGTCGGATAATCCAGGAGCTCGATAGCTTCCTGGATTTTCTTTTTGTCATAGGCGCGGCCGAACGAATTGGCAAGGGTTTTGCGCTTTTGGGTGAAGGCGGCGCGTACAAAGTCAAAAAAGCCTTCGGGAGCCTGGAGCGCGTCTGCCTTGGGCGTCAAGAGCATGGTAGCGCTGTCCACATTGGGGCGCGGGGTAAAATGCTCGGGCCCAATCTTGCGCAGAATCTGCGTGTCGGCGTAAGCGGACACCAGAACAGAGAGGCTGCCGTAATTGCTGCTGCAGGGGCTTGCGCAAATGCGCTCGGCGACTTCGAGCTGCACCATTCCCATAAAGCCCTTGGTCAAGTGTAATTTGGGCATAAGGCCCGCGATAATCGCAGTCGATACGTTGTACGGCAAGTTACCCGTAACCCAGGGCTTTTCATGGGCATCCAGAAACGCCTGCAAGTCAAACTTCAAAAAGTCAATGTTTTCGATATGGAAGTTTTCGCGGCCCTGGAATTTTTGTTGCAAAAATTCCACGCACTGCTCGTCGATTTCGACGGCAGTGAGTTCCACGGCGCGTTCAAGCAAGTGTTCAGTAAGGGCGCCGTGCCCAGGGCCGATTTCAAGCACCCAGTCGCCCGCATTCGCCGGCAAATCGCCCGCAATCATTTGGGCGGTCGGTACATCCAAAAAGTTCTGACCAAATTTACGGCGTCTTGCTCTATCCATACCGCCAAAGATAGAAATAAAAAGCCCGCAATTCAATTGCAGGCCATTTAAGTTATGCTTTAAAGTTTTTCTAGAGTCTCGCTTTTACAAGCTTGTACAAGTCAGCGAAAACTTCATCAGGCGTACGGTCGGCATCAATGGCGGCAACGCAGTCGCTGTAGTCACGGGCCGCGGCAAGGTACCCCTTGCGCACCCTCTCGAAAAATTCGGCCTTCTCGCTCTCGAGTCGATCGGGAGCCTCGCCCCGCTTCGCGGTGCGCGCGCGTCCCCGCTGTACATCAATATCAAGCACCACAGTCAGTTCCGGAAAGCAACCGTCGCAAGTGATTTCTGTCAGGCGTTGCACAAGGTCAGCACCCAAGCCGCGGGCATAACCCTGGTAAGCAAAAGTACTCCAGGCGAATCTGTCAGCAATCACAATCTTGCCGGCATCAAGTGCGGGCTGGATAATTTCGGCAATCACCTGCGCGCGGGCTGCATTGTACAACAAGAGTTCGGTTTTGTCGCTCATGATTCCCTTGAAACTCGTGTCCAGCAAAATCTCGCGCACGCGTTCCGAAATCTTTGCGCCACCCGGCTCACGCAACTTCACTACAGAATATCCCTCTTTAGTGAGGGCGTCAATCAGCATATCGATCTGAGTCGTTTTACCCGACCCGTCGATACCTTCCAAACTAAAAAAATGCTTCGCTGTCTTCATAATCAATTTACAAGTACTTTAAAAAAGTAGAAAAAATTTATGAGGCGCCAAGAAAATACTATCTTTACATCGCCTTTTGCAACTAATGGAGTTTTTATGCCTTCTGAAAATGCGATTATTGAACGTGCCGAAATGTACTTGCGCAAGCTTTCTTGCGGAATCAACCCCCTGACAGACGAAATTCTGCCCGAAGGTGACTCCTGCAAGCAGGAACGTATCAGCAAGTGCCTGGCTTACGTCGCATCGCTTTTGCAGCAGCAGCTGAACCACGACCAAGTGGCTCCCATGCCGAACGAAAAATTCCAGGGCGAAAAATTCGAAAAGCGCCCGGTTAAAAAAGCAAAGCCCGTCATGCAAGATTTGGCCATCGACGCCGAAACCCTGAAGGGTTACCGTTTCTTCGATTACCCGGTTTCTATTTCTCGCGTGGTGCGCAACGTGAACGAACTCTTGCCCAAGAACATGAACCACCTGCTGTATGCCGACGTGGCAAACTTCCTGGTGCAAGAAGGTATTCTCGAAAGGCAATCTACCGAAAACGGCACCGAAGCAAACCTACCCACCGCAAAGGGTGAATCTTACGGATTCGAAAAGGGCGAATCGGATTTGCGCGGCCACCACAACATTTATACGCAGTGCTGGCAACAGGCACAGCAGTTCATTTTGGACAACATTCAAAAGTGTGTCGCTATCGCAAACGAACGCTATGCCGCCCGCAAGGCAAACCAGGCTCAGGATTCTCTGAACGACGACCAGGAATACGCCCCGAAGCGCGTACAGAAGGAAAAATTCCACCTGACCGCTGAACAATTGGGCGAATATCCCTCCGAAGACACTCCGGTGCCCGTCAGTGAAATCGCACGCCGCCTGAACGCACTTGTAAGCGACAACATGGAACGCATCTACTACAAAGTCATTCGCGACTGGTACGTGGAACAGGGCTACCTTGAATTCAAGACATCGCCCGAAGGCCGCAGCGCATTCCTGCCCACCGAAAAGGGCTCCATGAGCGGACTCTTCGTGGAATCGCGTACCGGCAAAGACGGCGAACTCTACGACGTGGTAATGTACGATGCTAAGGCCCAGAAGCTTTATCTGGACTTCATTGCGCAAGCCTAATCGCTGAAAAATAAAGACAGCTTTTAATGATTGTCGTCAGATTTAATGGCGCGATCTAGATAAAAAAGTATCAGAAGTTCAAGAACTACAGCCCCAGCTAGTTCCGCGAACATGATTATCGTCGAGCAATCGACTTCACATGAAAACATAAACACCCCCGTATAGCTACTGCTATACACAACGGCACTAAATATAACTTGGCGCAGGGGATGTTGTCAACATCACAACACCCCAGGTATTAAAATACTTCTTGTTTTTTTCTTACTGAAAAAATGTCCCGATGCCGTATGACATCGGGATTTATTTGCTTTTAAACGCGGTCGCTTTTACGGCAACTTTTAGTCGCGATTAATGGCGATTATTCGGCGTCCTTGCCGTGGCACTTCTTGTACTTGAGGCCAGAACCGCACCAGCAAAGGTCATTGCGGCCGAGCTTCGGAGCCTGCTGTTGAGCGCGGCGACGAGCGGCGGCGAGCATGGCCGGATTCACACCCGGGCGAGTACCCGGCAGTGCGGACTGCGGCATCGGCTTAGCCTGCTGTTCCTCGGAAATTGCATTCGTTTCAGAGGTAGCGGCTTGGCCTGCGAGGCCTGCGGGCTTCGCGCCTTCGGCACTCATCTGTTCGGCAGGTTCAGCGGCGCTTTCTTCAGCCGGAACTTCGGCAGATTCTGCGGCGTTCTGAGCGGCAGCGGCCTGAGCTTCTTCAGCGGCCTTGCGTTCAGCGTCAATCTGTTCCTGGCTCTTAAGCTGCAACTGGTCCGGAGAAACAGTCACACCGTTCGGGAGCGTAATGCGGATGTTCAGAATGCGGAGCGCAGTGAGCGTTGCAATCTTTTCCATGCAGCCTTCGAACATCTTGAAGCCTTCGTTCTTGTAGACCATCAGCGGGTCCTTCTGAGCGTATCCGTGGAAACGGATAGAATCCTTCAGCTGGTCCATGGCGTACAAGTGTTCCTTCCACACCTGGTCAATGGTCATCAACAAGAAGCGGCGTTCAATCTGGCGGAAGTCAGTTTCCGGAATAATCTTCGTGAGCTTGTCGTAGCGGGCCTTGCAGAGTGCGATGATTTCATCGAGCACCTGTTCCGGCGTCTTGCTCATGGCTTCTTCGAGCGTGAGGCTGTATTCCATACCGAGGCTACGCTGCAAGTCAATGTGCAGGCCTTCCAAGTTCCAGGCTTCGGCGTAAGTCTTGGCCGGAATGTAGGCTGACACCTTAATGTCGCAGGCATCTTCGATACGGTTCATGATTTCTTCACTGATGTCTTCGCCGTTCAGAATGCGGCGGCGCAGGCCGTAAATCACCTTACGCTGTTCATTCATCACGTTATCGTAGTCGAGCAAGTGCTTACGGATATCGAAGCTCTGGCCTTCCACGCGGCGCTGGGCACCACGAATCGAGCGGGACACGATCGGGTGGGTAATCACTTCGTCTTCGCCCACGCCAAAACGGGTCATCAAGTTCTTGACGCTGTCGCCACCGAAGATACGCATCAAGTTATCATCGAGGGAGAGGAAATATTGGCTAGAACCCGGGTCGCCCTGACGGCCGGAACGACCACGCAGCTGGTTGTCGATACGGCGAGATTCATGACGTTCGGTGCCAAGCACATGCAAACCGCCAAGCTCGGTAACTCCCGGGCCAAGGGCAATGTCGGTACCACGACCAGCCATGTTGGTTGCAATCGTCACCTTGTCCTTATGACCGGCATACTGAATGATTTCAGCTTCGCGGCCATGGTTCTTAGCGTTCAAAACTTCGTGCGGAATGCCTTCCTTTTCAAGGAGGCCATGCAAATGTTCGGACTTTTCAATGGATGCCGTACCAACGAGGAGCGGCTGGCCCTTTTCGTGACGTTCCTTGATTTCAGCCACAATGGCGCGCCACTTGGCATCTTCAGACTTGTACACCATGTCCTGCAGGTCCTTACGAATGCAGGGCTTGTTGGTCGGAATCACCCAAGTATTCATGTTGTAAATCTTGATGAATTCCGTTGCTTCGGTTTCGGCGGTACCCGTCATACCCGAAAGCTTCTTGTACATGCGGAAGTAGTTCTGGAACGTAATCGTTGCAAGCGTCTGGTTTTCGCGACGGATCTGCACGCCTTCCTTGGCTTCGATAGCCTGGTGCATACCGTTGCTGTAGCGGCGGCCTTCCATAAGACGGCCCGTGTTTTCGTCGACGATGATGATTTCGGTATCGCGGACGATGTAGTCCACGTCCTTTTCGTAAAGGTACCAGGCCTTCAGAGCGTTATCCAAGAAATGCACCCAGTCGGCATGTTCGCCGTACAGGTTCGTAATGTGCATGAGTTCCTGAATGTGGTTCACGCCCTTTTCAGTCAGCTGGATGTTCTTGTCCTTTTCGTCGACCGAGAAGTCCTTGTTCTTAATGAGCTGCTTGGCGATTTCGTTTGCCTTGGCGTACTTTTCGGTAGCGTCTTCGGCCGGACCACTAATAATAAGCGGCGTACGAGCTTCGTCAATCAAAATGGAGTCGACTTCGTCAACAATACAGAAGTTCAGTTCGCGCTGCACCAGCTGGTTGGGTTCCACAGCCATGTTGTCGCGCAGGTAGTCAAAGCCGAATTCGTTGTTGGTACCATAGGTCACGTCGCTGTTGTAGCTCACGCGGCGTTCTTCGGGAGAAAGGCCGTTCACAATCAGGCCCACCGTGAGTCCCAAGAACTTATAGACCATACCCATCTGCTTGGCGTCACGGCCAGCGAGGTAGTCGTTCACAGTCACCACATGCACACCGTGGCCAGAAAGACCGTTCAAGTAAACCGGGAGGGCGGCGGCAAGCGTCTTACCTTCACCAGTTGCCATTTCAGCGATAGCACCTTCATGGAGCACCAAGCCACCGATCATCTGCACGTCGAAAGGCATCATGCGGAACGGCTTCACCGATTCGGGGTAAAGTTCGCGAACCTTGGCGTACACAGAGGCAGGCAGGTAGACTTCCCATTCGTTCTTGCCGGCGGCAAGTTCGGCCTTCGCGGCATTCACGGCATCCTGAAGCTCGGGGCCCAGGCGGCTAAAGTCGAAGTTGTTTTCGGGCTTGAAGATGTTGAAGATACCCAGGCGGCGGTCGCAAGCTTCTTGGCACACGGCAAAGGCTTCGACCTTGATGTCTTCGAGGGTGGCGCCATTCTTGAGCTTTTCGCGGAATTCCGCACTCTTTGCGGCAAGGGCGGCGTCATCCAAAGCTTCCAGGGCTTCGCGGGCCTTGTGGATTTCGGCAATCACCGGGCGCAGCTGCTTGACTTTACGTTCGTGCGGGGTACCAAAGATCTTGTGAAGAACGGTATCGACTATGCTCATCTTTTTCCTTTTTACGGCCGAGGGCACTGCCCGCGGTCTCTGATTAAAAATTTACGGGGAGAATTTAGCAAATTGCATGCCAATTCAGAATCGTTTAGTCTTGAAACAAGGGCCTATTGCCGAGTCTATCGCAGAATCTGGGCCAGCATCGCCTTGCAACCCTCGTTTACATCGTCCCAAGTGGCCTGAAAATCGCCTGTATACCAGGGGTCCGCCACATCGCGGCTCTTGCCAACCCAATCCATTAGAAGCGAAATTTTGTGATTTGGGTCTTTTTGGAGCTCGGGCGGCAAAATCCAACGGAGGTTGCGCAAATTGTTACGGTCCATGAGCACAATGTAGTCGTAATACTCATAGTCGCGAACCGTCATCTGGCGCGCCGTCTTTCCGCTGCAATCGATCCCATGCGAGGCAAGCATGCGGCGTGCCGGCGGGTAAACCGGGTTCCCGATTTCTTCGGTACTCGTCGCGGCACTTGCGATCTCGAATTCAACATCCGCTAACGATTCGGCGGGCAAATCCCGTACCAACTTTTTCATGACGAATTCAGCCATCGGGCTTCGGCAAATGTTCCCGTGGCACACAAACAGAATCTTGATTTTCATAAGGCAAAAATAGTATTTTTGTGTCCATGAAAAAGCCCGCAAACAAAGCCACTAGTAATGCCGTGCAAATCAAGAATGAACGCACGCATGTGACGCACGAGTTCCCGGCCCTATATGACCGCGAATCCCGCGTGCTGTTGCTCGGCTCCATACCCTCGCCCAAGTCACGCGAAATGGCATTCTACTACGGGCACCCGCAAAACCGCTTCTGGAAAGTCATGGCTGCCGTACTCGGCGAAAGCGTGCCCGAAACCATCGCCCAAAAGAAGGCCATGCTCAAAAAACATCACGTGGCCCTGTGGGACGTTCTCGACAGCTGCACTATTGTGGGCGCAAGCGACACCAGCATCGAAGACCCCGTTGTAAACAACATAAAAGAACTCGTAAAAAAGTCCAAAGTCACGCGCATCTTTTGCACCGGAGCCACCGCCCACAAGCTGTACCAGAAACTCTGCGCCCAAGATGTCGGAATAGACGCGGTCAAGCTCCCCTCAACCTCGCCCGCCAACTGCGCCGTATCGCTAGAGAAATTGGTAGAAGCCTACAAGGTAATTCTAGAATAAAGCCCCGCGGGCTAAACAAGCCGCCAACGCTAGCGGTTCCAGCCGTTATGCCCTTCGCCGTAATACAGCGCAGCATCTTCGGGGCCAAAGTCGTCGGCCACGGTATCGCGCGGAGAAAGCCATCCGCGCATCTTCTTGATGCGTGCCTTGCGAGCCTCTGCAGGAGAGTCTGCGGCAACCTTTGAAGCGGGGGCCGCGGCAAGGTTCGTGCCAGTTTCAATGTGCTTTTCGTCAAGTGAATCGGCCATACATTAAAAAGATAGCTTAAAATCGCTCAAAAAAGATTATTTTAAAAGCATGAGTATGAAAATCCACCGCACCTTCGTCGCAGCATTCGCCGTCACCGCGCTTACTCAAGCGCCCGCCTTCGCGCAAACGGCCTCCGACACCGTCTCGTTCGTGAACTTCGAGAACCGCGAAGTCGGCGTGTACGGCAATGCAGAGGCCAAGGAAGACTTCAAGCGCAACGATTACGACAAAAGCTGGTGGTACGCCATGGACAAGAACAATGGCGAAAACTCCAAGGTTGTGTACGACGGCGAAGAACACGGCAACGTACTGCAGCTCAAATACCCCAAGGGTTGCGTGGGCCCGAACGACAATGACACCCCCGCCTGCGCCGCGCAAATCATCCAGCCCCTCGTTAAAACCGCCGACACCATGTGGAGCGCCTACGACATATTCTTCGAAGACGGATTCGAGTTCCAGCTCGGTGGCAAGCTCCCCGGCCTATGCGGCGGCAAGTGCTACACCGGCAACGCCATGCCCGAAACCGGCGACGGCTGGAGCGCACGCATCATGTGGCGCAAAGACGGCAACGCCGTGCAGCTCATCTACTTCATGGGGCAAGAGTCCGTATACGGCGACGATTTCAAGTGGGACTTGAACGGCACCATCCCGCAAAAACAGTTCACCACCGGCACCTGGCACCGCATTGTAAACAAAGTAAGTATGAATACCATCGCCTCTCCCGGCAACGGCGACAAGAACGGTCGCGTGCAGACTTGGCTTGACGGCGAACTCGCGCTAGATGTGGATACCCTCAGGCTCCGCGACTACGACACCGTGAAAGTTGACAAGTTCTACCTCTCCACATTCCACGGCGGAAGCAGCGCCGAATGGGCCCCCACCCACGACTGCTTTATCCGCTACGACAACTTCACCGTATCGACGGATTCCATCGCCGTGACGGCCAATGCTCCAGACACTAGCGGCACCTGCGAAGGTGAAAATTGCGGGCAGGGCCCCGAACGGATTATGCCGCGGGCTCAGAACCGCGCCACAATCGCACCCGTTGAAACCTACCGAATCGACGGCACACTCGTCGGCCGCAAAAACACCCTCCCCGACGCCACCACGCACCAGCTCAAGAATGGGAAAAGAGTTAAGGTTGTGAGGTAGGGGATTTTATCCTATCATTTATCCTGCCGTTTATCCTATCACCCAACCATTCACCCAACTTATTACCTAACTTATCGCCCAACCGCAATCACATTTCATTTGCGGTCAAAATTTTCGACCGCAAAATTTCGGCCTTTTATTGTATCATTTATTGTGTCATCCGCACGGAATTTTGGGCCACATTTTGGGCCACTTTTGGGGCCACTTTTCTGTTTCATCCGAAACTTCAGGTGATTTCATAACTACAACATCCCCGCAGGATTCCACCCTCTCTTAAATTCTATCCGTTCACTTTCAATCCGCTGCTTGTTCAGCAAAGTTTCAATATCTATAGGCATTGACATAATAATCTCCTTCAGTTCACAATTGGGTAATCTACCCCTCCCTTTTTTTCAACTTCAATTTGTTTATAATCTTAGATACCTCCAACACCACATCCGTGTACTTTGACTTTTTCGTATCGAAGCAAAGGTCTTTATCTACGTCAATGAATCTTATGCAATTTCCTCCGGGGAATCGCAAAGAATATGACACCCCCTTATATGTACTGCATATCTCTTCAAAGAATTCTACAATCTTGCGAGATTCATCTTTTTCTTTTTGCAACGGCGTAAAAATTCGCTCTATTTTATCGTACAATTTTTGTTCTTCTTCAGTGAAGCCGCTTTCACCATCAGCATATTGTCCCCAGTAATACATCATTTCAACTTCTTGTTCTGTAAATGTATAGTTCATTTTTCCCTCGTTTTTATGATTAAACTTAATTTCGGGTTTTACATAACTTCCAAGAGCAATTTTTCGTCGGGCATGACGGCTTTCAGTTTTTCCGGCATAACCTTATAGGTCGCAACACCCATGGGCTGGTTGTAATCTTGCAACAGATACTCAACAAATGACTTGTCCGCACCCTTACACAGAATAATGCCGATGACCGGATTTTCGTTTGCCTTCCGTTCGTCGTCGTTCAGCACGCGCATATATGCCGAGAGCTGTCCGAGATACGCAGGCTTGAACTCCCCCTTCTTTAATTCCACAACGACAAGACTCTGTAATTCGCGATTATAGAAGAGCAGATCCACCCACATATCATGTTCAAGTTTTTCGATATGGACTTGATGACCGACGTACGTGAAATCCTTTCCAAACGTCAAAATAAAGTTCTTGACATTCTGGACAATGGAATTTTCGACAACGCGCTCGTCAATATCCTGGGGATTACGCTCGTCAAGTTCTTCCACATTGACAAAGTCAAGCAAGTATTCGTCCTTGAACATCGAGATTGCCTTTTGCGCATGGAGCGTTTTGGGCAAGGTTAATGCGAAATTATTGGGGAGTTGCCCTTGGTGGTGATACAAATCCGCCTTGAGGTAATCGCGCAGAGCGTACTTGTCCCAATGGTTTATGAGTGCCTGATGAATGTAGAAAGCACGCTCTTCCAAAGTGGAGGTCTTCAGAAGGATTTCCATATGGTGAGTAAAACTCAACTCTAGAAATTCGGTGAAGTCCAATTCGTTCGCCAATGGCGAACGATTTAGATTAAGAAGCGCAAAAATCGGTATTTTTGCCGATTTTTCGCTATTTTCGACATTTTCTAATTCGTCAGCCGTTGGCTGGCAATTTAAAACAGGGAGCCATCGCTCAAAGAATATCCTCATTTTTTTGATGTTAGATGCCGAAAATCCTCGCAATCCAGGCAATTCCCGCCGAAGTTGAGCACTTATTGTATCTATCGCCCCTGTACCCCAGGTTCCCTTGCGGGAATTTTCGGAAACGAACTTGCCTATCGCATAGTATAGCGATAGCATCTGCTTGTTGGCCGCCCGAGCCGTCTCCAACTGACTTTCGAGAATAGCAGACTTTATCTGCTGAACAGCATCGTTATAAAAAGGACTTATTTTTTCCATTATAGCCTCCAAGTGGCCGCAATTTGCAACCGGTTGATGTTAGAGGCGTTCTTGCAAAACCGAAAAGCCGGTTAAAACAAACGCGCCCAAGCCGAGAGCAGCGGAAATAAACATGTTTATTTCCATTGCCGAGGCGAAGCGCGTTGCGTTGTAAACGCAAAAACGCACCTCGCCTTAAAACAGCGAGATGCGTCGGGCGTTAATGTACCTAAAATCGACAGATGTGGCAAGGGTTAGGAAAAAATTTTACAAAGCGGCCGGAATAAAAGTGTATATTAAAAACCAAGCGCCAAGGAAGCTAACTATGACTCAAAAACTCTGGAACACCTGCAAGAAGTGCGGCTGCGACAAGACCGAAGACACCGAGAAGCTTTGCGAGCAGTGCAAGGCAAAACGGCGGCAATTCTGGAGCGACCTCAAGAAAGTCGGCGGCGTAGCCGCTGGCGCGTTGCTGGTGGTTATTGCCGGCGGGAAGATGAGGAAGAAATAATTTATTTCATCGGCATGAGCACAAAATCGTTAAGTTCCTTGCGGACTTCTTGCCAGAAGGGCATGTACTTGTCGAGCAGCGCGATGTAATCTTTGTTGTGATGGCGAACTTTCAGGTGCAAGAGTTCGTGCAATATCACGTAATCCAGGCAGCGGATGGGCGTATGTGCCAAATGCAGATTGAACCAGAGTTTTCCTGCGGGGTTGCAACTGCCCCACTTGTTCTGCATAATTTTTGTTTGCCAGCCGCTGCACTTTAGGTGCGTTTTCTTTTCCCATGCGGGCAAGCGTTTTTCAATTTCGGCGACAAGCATTTCGCGGAGTTTTTCGTTCACGTAGTTTTCGCGCTGTTGTGCGGTACTTGCTTCGCGAACAGTCAGAACCACATTTTGCCCGTCTATTACAAATCCATTTGCGCGGTCATGTTCTACACGCAAATAATACTGACGTCCGAAAATAAAAATGGATTCGCCGGAAACATATTCACGTTCGCTCAAGCGCGCCTGATTTGCAAATTTTTCTTGTTGGCGTTTAATCCAGGCAACCTTGGTGCGCACAAAAATCTTGATGGATTCGTCAGAAAGGTTCAGCGGTGCAGAAATTCGCACATCGCCATCGGGCGGCATCACCGAGAGGTGAATGTTCTTGATATCCTTTTTTGTAACGGCAACTGTAATGCCCGACACTTGCATCCGCATTAGAATTCGCTCTGCTTGCTGATAAGTTCATAGACGCGGTCAACTTCGGCATCATCTTGCAGAACATCGAATAAGGCTCGCTTAATCTTGTTGATTTTCACCGGGCTGTTGCGGAAATCGGCTTGTATACTGCCCATGACAGCATCGTAAATTCTATTCGTCAAGCCTTCGTCTCTTCCGCAGTTATCGTAAATTGCACGCTTCGCGGCACTTCCCTTGACGGAGGCCGGATAATCTTCGCTTGCAGCCGAAGAATTCACCTTTTTGGCAAGCTCAATATAGCGTTCCAGCAACTTCTTGTATTCAATCAGGCCGTTCTTGCGTTCTTCAATCAACTGATCCAGAATTTCTGACATTTTGTTGTAGTACGCAGGATTGACATTTATCTGGTCAACGATTTTGCGGCGGATGTTGTTCTCGATTTTTTCGGCAGCGCTTTGCTGAGCGTGCTTTCTGCCGGCAACTAAATCAAACTTGCAAAGTTCAATGATATCCAGCAAGGTCGTGTCATCAAATTCAATAATCTTTGTCGAATCGCCAGCGGCAATGTAATTGTCAATAAGGTGGCGCATGTCGGGTTCACAAGCTTTCAAATCAACAAAGTCGCCACTCGCCTGCATAATCACCTGACGCAAATTCACGTAATCATTGGTGCGTTTTTCTTTTTCGTTCCATTCGGCTTCGGTATAGGGCAACGACAAAATCTGCGATTTCAACTCGGCAAACGCGCGCGCCAAACTGCTCGCCAATGAGTAGAAGCGTTCACGCAAGCGGGCCAACGCCTCAAACTCTTCCGGATTTTTAAGCCAACTGATACCTTCTCCACAGAAGAAATGAATGTAATCCGATTCGTCCTTAGGCGGTTTCACGTCTTCACAAAGCGTCTCGATTTCTTCAAGAATCTTGTTGAAATATTTCTCGGCTTCAGTCGCACGGTCCTTAATCAAGCCATCGACATCGCTGTCGTCGTAGCCTTCGAATGCACCCGATGTGTATTTGTTCATACTGTCGGTCACATCGTCGAAAAGTTCCTTGTAGTCAATAATGATACCGAAGGGCTTCGTCTCGTCATCCAAACGGTTCACGCGGCAAATCGCCTGGAACAGGCCATGGTCCTGCATCTTTTTGTCGATATACAGATATGTGCAATGAGGAGCATCAAAACCGGTCAGCAACTTATCGACTACAATAAGTAACTTCATGTTGGCCGGCTCTTCAACGAACTTGCGTTTGGCCTCTTTTTCAAAAGCCTCAACTTTCTTGTCAATGCGGGAAGTATCGTCGCCTTCTTCGACTCCGACCATCTTCAAGTAAATCTGGTATTTCCTGAAAGTTTCCGTATCCTCATCGAGGCTCACCGTATCGGTACGCAGGTCGCCCGGATTCGGCGTGTAAGAAGAAATGATAGCGCATTTCTTAAAACCCAATGCCTGAAAAATTTCGTAGAAGCGGCAAGCCGTAAAAATGGAATCCGCGACAAGGATAGCGTTTCCGCAACCTTCCGCCAAACGGGCATCCTTCGCAAAATCAAGGATGATATCGTTCGCAATCGTTTTCAGGCGGTCGTAAGACGAATAAACCGTGCGCATATTCGCCCAACGGGCTTTCAGTTTTGCCTTCGCGACAGGCGTCATGCCACGCGTTTTTAGTTCAAACCATTCATCAATCTTTTCACGGGACCGGAGATCTTGCGGAACATCGCGACCTTCGTAACGCAAGTCGAGAATCACGTGGTCGCGCACACCTTCGTCGAATTTATACGTGTGGATGTAACTTCCGAAAACTTCCAGACTCGTCTTCTTGTCTTTCTTCAAAAGCGGTGTGCCGGTAAAGCCCACGAAAATCGCCTTAGGCATCAAAGCAGTCATCGCCTTGTGCAACTTGCCCGATTGTGTGCGGTGGCACTCATCCACGAATACAACGAAATCACCTTTCACGCTAAAGTTCGGTGGCAGTGAATCCTTGATTTCTTTCAAGAACTTTTCGTAATCACCGTCGGTAACTTCACCGCCACGGCGACCGAACTTGTGAACCAGCGAACAAATGATGGCACCTTCGGTAGAATTCAAACGGTCCAACAAATCGCGACCGCTCTTGGTGCGAATAATCTTTTCTTCTACGCCCTTGAACAGCTGTTCTATCTGGTCATCAAGCTCATCACGATCCGTGACAATCAAAATTCTGCGACTCGGATTGTTCAGCAGCAGGCGCTTGGCAAGCCAGACCATCGTGAGCGATTTGCCCGAACCTTGCGTGTGCCATACAATACCGCCTTTCTTTTGCGCGGTAATCCTGTTGTACGTGCGGTGAATCGCATAATACTGATTGTAGCGGCAGACCTTCTTTACACCATTATCAAAAATGATAAAGTTATGAATCAAGTCTAGGAAGCGGACCTTGTTGAACAGCGAATAAAGACTCTCGAAGAGAACGCCGTCAAACGACGAACTCTTATCATCGATAATCAAATCGTTGTCGTCCAGTTCCTGCAAGCGTTCGCGGAACGCCTCCTGTTTCCAAGTCAAGTACTTCTTCTCCGGCGTGGCGATTGTCCCGTAGCGGACACCCTCGCTTTCGTTTGCCGCCAAGCAATACTGAATCGTAGTAAAGAACGACTCAATGAAATCATGCTTCTGGTTCGTCAGGTTCTGGCGAATACCATCGGCAACAGAAACGGAACTCTTCTTGAGCTCAATGACGGCAACGGCAATGCCGTTAATATAAATGACAAGGTCCGGGCGCTTGGAGCCAAATGTTGAACTGACGGTCACCTCTTCGGCAATGGCAAAATGGTTGTTGGCCGGATTTTTAAAATCAATGTAATAGACACTGACATTTTCGCCATCCGCATCAGAAACCGGGTGCGAATACTTCAGCAAACTGTAAACCGTCTTGTTCGCAGAATATAAACCCTGCTGCAAATCGCCCGCCGCATGTTGCAAATCGGCGATGGCCTTGTGTGCAACCGTTTCCGAATAGTGCTGCTTACCCACCAAGAACGCAAACAGATCATCATCGCGAATGTTCTTGTTCGCCACTTCGCACAAATTGCCCAGGTAATCGTAATGCAATTCGTCCTTGAAGAACTTGATTACCTTCGCCTGCGTCTTGCGTTCGGGAATGTTGATATTCGGTTCGGCCATTGCAGATCCTTGAACGGTTTCTGCATAAATATAACCTTATCTTTTAATAAAAGACGTTCAAAAAAATCAAGAATCCCTTCCACAACCTCTTTTTCGGGCCTAAGACCTCACCTTTTTTTCATTAACAATCCAATAACCCCGTTTATTATTACCCTCACGACTCACAACACCCTTTGCTTGTAAAACACGCATATTTTTATTTATATGTACAAGAGAAACTGATATGAGCCTCGATAGTTCCCTTTGCGTTATTGTAGGCTTTTCGCGTAACACATTAATCATTTTTTGCTGAATCTCACTGAATTTATTGTTAACCCTATTGTTAACCTCATTGTTAACCCTATTGTTAACCTCTTCATTTTGAGGCTCACTCACATAATCATTCAACGATACTGTTATTCTAAACACGTCGCCTTCCGAAAAAGTCGGATCGGCACCGCCGTAAGGCTTGGAATAAAGGAACATTTTGCGGACACCCGAGCCGAGCTGGTCAGCATAGCCGATATTCCTGAAGAACGACGCAATGGTCGGATTTTTGGGTTTCGGCTCTAAATTCTCAAGCGTAATTATCTTTTGAGCAGGAGCACGGTTCGCATTTTCGACAAACATGCGGTTACGCTCTATAATGAACTTCGACTGAAACGAACTCGTAAACTCGCGGTGCATCAGCGTGTTCGAAATCATTTCACGAACAATGATGTTGCGAATGCTCTTGCGGAACGAATCCTCGACAAAGAACTTGTCCGGCAAATGCTTTTGGGCAAAAGCAAAAAGGCGCTCGTAGCTATCGATAAGGTTCGTATCTACGACATCGCGGTCATCGTAACGATCGACATTTTCACGACGAAGCAAGGCGTCTGTCCTATACGCCGGGCAAATGCTATGGATTACCTCGTCACGGCCAAGCAGAAGTGCCGCTGCCAGGTTGAATCCAGGTTTATCCAAGTCGTAATCCATGGTATAAAGTCCGGCACTTTTCAACAAAGTCTCATCATCCATGTTTTTCCACGGATGGTCGCCTCCAGCATTGTTGACCGCCAAAAGGCGTACCCTGTCAAGCAGTTCCAAGTGCAAGTCCTCTTTTTTCAGATAGGGAAAAATACGCAGTTCGGTAAAAATTCCCTGCTTACGAATGAACATTTGCGCAATTTGCGAAGTCGCAGAGACTTTGACATCAGCATCATTTATACGGTCGTACACAATCCGTTTAAAACTATGCACCTCGGAACTCTGTGGCACATGGATGCGGATTAATGTTTTACTGTTATATCTTATGATTTCTGGATCAAGATATGTTGTTGGTTGAAATAGAGTCGGATTATTTGCGACTTTGATGATATTTTTGATCATGTCGATAGCCGCGTTTTCTGGGACACCCTCGACTTTGCCGTTGTCAAGAACCCCGAGATAAATGTCGCCGCCGAAACGGTTCAAAAAGGCACATACAGACTCATAAACATCGTCGCCAATACGCCCGCCAGCGCGCTTGAATTCAACAGCGACAGTTTCTCCGATAGCAAGAATATTTTTTAGTTTTAACGAAATTGTTTGTTGAAGAATTTCGCTCGCCATAGGGCCTCCTGTGTTTATTGTTTCAACTAGGAACGCCCTCGCATTACGGCAAAGCCAAATAAAGCAAAAGCGCATCATTCCTTTCTACGGAATGACGCGCTGGGATGTAATGTACCTAATATCCAGATAACTGGCAAGAGGGGCAAGAAAATTTTACATTGACGCTATTATCATGTTCTATTTCCGACCATCTCGCTCATACGGGCGAGATGGTTTTCGACAACATCCGCAAACTGCGCGAATACAACTCCCTGAAACATTCCAAAATGACTCACAAGGAAATCTTGGAAGACATCCGTCAGGGGGCAGAATCCTTTATGTCGGAATTCAGTTGTTGTGTTGCAGAGAAGCAAGCCACTTACGACGCAAGTAAAAAGAAATAGTACGATTGAGCGGCAAAGCCATATAAAGCAAAAGCGCATCATTCCTTTCTAGGAAATGACGTGCTTAAGTGTTATGTACCTAACATCCCTAAAATTGGCAAGGGGAGTAAGGTAATTTTACATTGAGGCTACTATCAATTTGTTAACCTCAACAAGATTATTTATCCTTATTTTTCAAATTAATACGAACTTTATAGGTATCTGGTTTTGGATCGAATGTCGGCATTGTGTATGGAGATTTTAAAATATCCACATGATTTCCTTTTACAAGAGCAATGTCATAAAGATTTTTGTTCTTATCATTGGATCCAAAGTCATATTCTTCTTTAGAGAGATAAATTATACCAGATTCAACAGATTTTACTTCTAGGTGGCGAATTTCTTTTGATCCTTTTTCCTTATATGCAATATCTCTATGCGCAGCATCATTGCTATTGACTATCAAGGAATTTAAATTTGACGATAGACCTCTCACAATCTCAAGATTTTCTTGCGATTCCAACCATTCTAAAGTAATTTCCTCTGCAGTTTTCCCTGCGGAATCTTTACTTCCAGATGTTGCAAATGGACGTCGTTTACTTTTCTTTTTCCTTTTTTCACCTGACGAAGGCTTCGTGTCGTTAATCCACTCACCTGGTTCCAATATTCTACCAGTGGGAGGGATCTTAATCGAACCGGAATTATCAGAATCAGAATTAGGCGATGCTGTTTTTGTATTTTCCTGAATAAGGAAGTCTTCAAATAAATTTTCAAAGCCCTCAAAATAAGAGTACGACAAAACTGCATTCTTTACATCAGCCGCAGAACGTCCGTATTTTTGCATGATTTTATCGTAAGTATCAATCCTTTCAACTTTTTCCTCTTTGTATTCATCTAGCATCGAAGACTTAATACTAAAATTCGTATCTATCGTTTTACGTAAAACATCTTCAATTTCGCTTTCTGTTAATATTTTAATCTTTATTTCCTCAATCAGTTTGTTAAATACATCATGATTTTTAAAGTTTTCAATTTCATCAAGAAATGCTGCTGCTTTTTCGCTGTATTCTTTTTTTGTGGAGTTCTTATCTTCTATTTCGTTAATTTTACTACGCAAGTACGCAGCATAACAATCTGTATATTTAGGTAAAATCACATTCATTACCAAATCATCATAGTATTCTTGAATTAAGGATGCCTCACCCAAAATAGACGCATCGTCAATACCCAATGTCAAGAGTAGTTTATATTGCTCGAAAGACGACATACTGTCAATGTCTGGCAACCCTCCACTAAAAATATTTACTAACTTATTTTGACCATTGATGACAGAATCAATGTATTCAACCTTTTCTTTTCCACTGACATTTAGCCGATCTTCATCAAAAGGACCGCATTCCATTTTTTCTGAAACAGCCTTCCAGAAATTTTTTTCTGTTTCAGTGATGCCAAACGCCTTCGTTACAGATTCCTTATAATAGGAATCAGCAAAATCTTTTTCATAGAAATACTGATTTTCTTCAATTGAATTTTTTAAAATAGCTCTAATAGATTCAAACCATTTTACTCCAGAAACCGACATATTAAGGCAGATGGCTTCGACTAAGGATTCACTAAAATGAGGATTTTTGAGAGCGTCTTCATAAGAATCGCAGCAACTACACAATATGTATGTTGAACCTAGTCGTAATAAATCTCCTTCCGCAGCACTTTGGAAGTCAGCCTCATTTTTTTTTCGATAAAGGCACTTGCTATATATTTTGATACCAATTTTTTTTAAGACATTTGCGTACACTGAAATATTTTCTATTCCGTCGTCTGCACTTCTAATTGCTAAAAGATATTGAAATCTTTTTTGCAAGGCTGCTCTCACGCTTTCTTCGCACGATTCATTTATTTCTGAATTATCTGAAATCTCGAGTTCAATTTCCGTTAAACGCTTAATTCCAAAAACTTTTTCAACAGATTCTTCCCCAACTTTTGCTCCTATTTCTAATTTGGGGAATGTGCCTAATATTGCTTGAGGGAACCTGTCGTTGTCCCAATAATAGACTTGATCTTTAGGAAAAATACTTAATGTTTTTCCCTTTTTTGCGACAAGTTTCGGTATTTTTGCGGAACAGTTTTGAATTATTTTCTCATTGCCCTTGTATTTAGTTAGTATATACTTCCTTAATCTTTTATACTCACTTTGAATGGAAACATTCTCCCCATTTTCAAATCTATCTGTTACCGTATTTAACAATTTGTATAGTGAAGGAATGTCTAAGTCACTTAATGTACGATGAGCCCCCAGTTGAACCAATATGTTCTCAATGTCAGCGAGTTCGCGCCCTGACCTATTCTTTATTGATATAACAAAATTTCTATCTGCTTCTACAAGTATGTCTTTTACCGGATCGAACAAACTTAATTCCGATATAGAAAATGCTGTAAAGCTAATATTGAGGTGATCCACATTCAGAACTCTTTGGTATCTGTAACTTATAGTTGTCTGCAGAAGAGATTTGTATATATATTCAGACTTTAAAAAAAGAATTAGTATTTTTTCCCAAGTACATTTACTTGCACCACCTACTTCTTGTAAAAAAAATTTTTGTGGGCAAAATGACAAATTACACAAATCCTTGTATTTGTAAGAATCCGTAACATACCAAGATCGATAATGTTGCGCTCCAACTGATTGTGTGCAAAATGCATTCTGCAAGAAATTAGGTTTGTCCACCAACTCATCTCCGCTAAAGCCATGTAAGCTCAATGGAACATATAATGCAACACCCATAACATCGACAAAAAAACATTCTATTTTTTGAGCATCCCCCTCATTTAAGATATTTTTCCATTCATTTGCGGTTCCCCAGAGTTTCCATTTATCCCTTATTTTCTCGGAATACTCTTTTTCTAATCCATGGGGAAAATCTTTGTCATAAATGATGAGACTCATTGATGGATGAAAATCCTCATCGGCCCCCATCATTAACAAATCTTTGATTTTTTCTCCAAAGGGAGTTTTGTATGTGTTGTTTTCGTCACGATAATAGGCAAGGCCATTTTTTGTAGTCCTATCCAAAAATTTTAATTCAGGATTATTTTGATATGAGTCGTAAAGGCACTTTACTAATGATTTGAATTCTTCTTTTGTAGGTTTGTTATGAAGTACATTTACAATTTTTTCTTTTACTCGCGAAATGTCTGCTGCGGAAACATACGACAAACCAATATTTTTTTGCAAAATATCCGCAATTCCGCGTTCTACATTATCTGAATTCAACAATATATTATTCCATTTTTCTCTTAATGCCTTAATAAGATATTTATCTATATATTGGAAATGTAAAAATGATGGCGGTTGAATTAATTGTATACCTGTATTTATATATAGTTTCTCTTTTTCATCACCCAGAAGGAGATTATGGTTATCATCCGTAAGGACCTTAAACAAATCACTCTTATAATTGATTTCATATAAACAATTTAACAAAACAACTCTTTCCGCATAGCAATCTTCGCTTTGAGAGTTTTTTTCATACCTATCATTTATTAACTCAGACAATTTGTTTATGATGGAAACAAAATTATCATCTGTATTGCATGTTACTTTTCGTTTGGAAAAATCTTTTAGTAAATGTTTTCCAAAGCCAGCTTCAACATACATAGGCTTTTCTTTTATCAATTTGGCAAAGTTTTCGGTATACGCAATGGTATCATTCAACTTGCAATACCCATTGGCAATAGAGGGATAAATAGATGCATCCAATAAGGCTTTATCCATTTCTTGTTTAAATAAATCTAAATCGCTGGATACGCCATCGTCGTTTAATGATGTAATTTGATCATAAGGGAACCAGTCAACAAGACCTTCCTCTTGCCGCTTATTTGCAAAAAACTCAACAAATTGAATGAATTTCCGGCCTATTCTCTTTTGCAAGAAGTCATTATAATCGCTTTGATCTTGTAGTTGCTTTCTATCGGGACTTAAACTAAAAGACCCATGCAAAATACACGGCAAGTTCGTCTTAACTTGAGTTTCAAAAAAAGAATATAAGGGAAAACCTTTCGAATTACTCGCTGAACCGTTAGTCTCAGAATTACTAGCTTCAACAATTGCAATTCCAATCTGATAATTTTCAATAATCTTCTTTTTTGTAAGTTTTGGGCTGAGATAATTGTCTTCTTCCGTATATTCTTCTACTTCTTTTTCATATTCTTTATATATTCCGTCTTCCATATATACGGAATACCTATCAGTTTTTTTCCCATTAGTTATCGTGTACTTATATACAGATCCATCATTCCACGATTCTTGCTTGGATAGTTCTTTGTAAATTGTTGTTGCAGCGTTGTCAATCTGGATTATGATTTTCTTTATATTTTTTATAAAAAGCAGCGTTTCATTGTGTATTGCTTCTAATTGATCTAATATTCCTTTTTGTAATTCGCTTTTATATTTTACTTTAATTACCGTTGAAATTTCATTATCGAATGCCGAAAAATCTTTAGGCAATCCATCATAGGTTGTCGCTTCGGGAACGGCAAAGACTGACAAAGGGACATTTATTTCGTGTTTATTTTCTCTTAGTCTATTTGCATTGCTTTGAATTTCTTTAATATTTTCAACATATCCTTTATCGCTAAAAAATTTCCGTAGTTCCTCCCATTTTTTCTTTGCGATTCCAACCGAAAAAGAAACATGGGTATGTCTGCTGTAAATGTCTACGGCTTCCGCCCAATTCAAAATAGATCTAAAGCCAAGCCCTTTGTTGCCAATACTAATGAGGTTTCCTTGCTTAGGAGACGTTTTTGCATAAAGGATGGCGTCAAAGCCTTTTTTACTAAAAGGCGCCCCTCCATTATAAAAACAGATTGTTTTAGTAGATGTGTCGACAGAAATAAAGAAATATGAAGATTTCTGATCCTCCGCATTTTGCAGCATTTCTAATATTTCCCGACCCTTATAACTATCTCGAGTTTCCAGTTCACCATTGAAGTCTTGGTTTATTCTATGATACGCTTCTTGTGTTTTATAGTCTTTTTCAAATAAATTTTGAAAAAAATCTGGCAAAATAGCACTTTTTTCGTCATCTATATACATAGAATATTCCTTGTTATGCATTTCTATCGACCTTTGGGTTTAAATCTGAAATCTGTGTGACCAGCTTCTGCATACGGTTCCGGATCTATTCCAAACATTTTGAGGATTTCCGTCATTCTTGGAAGCAGGGTTTTCTTTTTCGATTGATCATTTTCGATTTCAAACGCAATTCGGGCAGTTTCTCGAAAATAATCTGACCGTTCTTTCTGACTTAATGAAGATTTAGCTTGCTTAATATATTTGATGTTAGGCCTAATGATATTTTGGACACTCTTTAAAAAATAAATGGCTGTGTTGACAGTGTCTAACAGGTAATCGTAAAACTTCTTCCATTCACTAGGGATTTGGAAGTCGATTTCTTGGCCAAACTGCTTTTGTTGTCCCTTTTCATCTAAAAATGAATTTACCGCAACTTCTAACATTGCTCGGTAAATATGGAATTTCTGAAAAGCGGCGCTTACCTTTGTAAATTCATCATAAATATCAGGATTCCACTGAATCATTTTATCTAGAGCTTCATCTGATAAATGGCCGCTCACTTTATTCCTGAGATGGTTGACAAAATCTAAGTCTTTACGCAGTTTTTTATATAGAGAGCCTAGTTCGGGATTTTCTTTGCAATAAATCTTAAAGGAGGGAAGAGATTCTTTTAGAAGGTTTAAGGGTATGAAATCGTATTTTAGATAGACTTGATTATCTATGTACCTGCGTAGCATGACCGCTGGATTGTTTGATAAAATCGAATCCTTGAATAAGTGATCAGAGAAAAACGTTATCTCTTTTAGAAGGATAATGGTTCTGAGAAAATCCCTTTTATGTCTTTTTCCATCATCGTTGTTCACTTTTATTCTCTCATTTTGCAGTATTATTTTGATTTTTTTAGAAATTGATGCCTGTCTTTACCTTTTTGTGTGAGAAAAGTTTGTGGAAAATGTTTAAGATTTGCCAAAAAATGGGCACAACCCCGTTTTTGAATCTGTTACTAAGTTTTTCTGATATTTTGTATCAATTCCAAGATTAATAGACTGTTCTGAATCAAACATAAATATTTGAAGATTGTCTTCGCCAACATCATCTAATAACCGAAAAATAACTTTCCCAATTGCTTTGCAGTTTTTTTCATCAAAAGGTTTTGATATATGATCTATTACAAAAAAAGGTATTATTGGAGATTTCTTTTCTGTTAAGAGTTTTCTTAAAAATGCGGCATATCCACATAGTTGAATTACAATATGACGAGCCATACTTCCTGTATGGTAGATCTGCTCTGTTTCTTTACCTGAATGTTCGTCTATGGTTTTCTTTACAGGTTGTAAGACATTCCCGTTTTTGATATATTTAATTCTGAAACCGTTTTCTTTTAAATCTTCCTGGACAAAACTAGAAATGTCTTTTAATGATGTATATAGCTCGGTTATATAGTTTGAAAATTTATCTATTGCAACGACATCATCAAGATTTTGCAATTCACGAATACTTCTTTTTAAAGATGATATCGATTTGTTGATATCTGCAATTTGCTCATCGGTTACAAATTCTAAATCTGTCTTTAGATATTCTTCAATTATTGCAATTGATTTTTCTTTTTCTTCTAAAGAATACATCTTAAATCTTGAATCATTAACTTTTATTTCGCGTTTGATGTCTTCTAATTGTTTCTCTAGTTTTTTAACAGTCTCATCTTTTATTATATAATCATCGAAGGAAATTCCGTCATCCAAATCATTTAAAAGGGAACGTATAGGAGATATGAGGTATTCTAATTCTTGATGGCCTTCTGACAAATTTTTTAATTGTGAAAGTAAGTCGATTCTGTTATTGTCATATTTCTTTATATTAGTTATATCATGTATCTCATTTTTGTATTTTTTCACTTGTTCTGAAATGGAATTGTACATCACCACCAAATCGGCAATGTTTCGATTATTTGCCTGAGATATTTTATTGCTCATATTTTTGATTTTGGAGATGACTTCGCTTATCTCAGTAGTATTTTTTCCTGTGTAATAATTACTGGGAGAAATGACCTGCAGATTTTCGTTAATAATGTTAATGATGAATGACGATTTATTTTTTGAAGAATTAAGGTTGCTCAATTTTATCAACAAATCGTTAAGTTTCTGTTCTTTTCTTTTAATCTCTTCTAGATTTTTATTGAAAATGTAATTTAATATGGTACTTAATCGAAGAGAATATTTCAAAGATGAACATTTTGATAAAAAATTTTGCGTTTGTCCTTGATTCTTTTCGTCTAAGAAATTGAACATCGTGAATGTTCTAAATCCGATACCTTCTTCTGCAAAATCCTCCAAATTTCGAAGTACTTCATCATTGATTGCAAATATTTTATTTAATCTTGTGCGGTATTCTTTATTAGACAATATGTCGGCTTTGTCAAAACCGTCAGAAGCATTGAATAGGAAATTTTTGTCAATATCTAGTGTTCTCGCACAAGAAAATTTTACATTATTATAAACAAAGTCCATTTGAATCCTAGAAATGCAGTTCTTGTAACAATCAATGTCACTAAGGTTCATTTCATGTCCGAACATGAAGTCTATAAGATTGTAGAACTCTGTTTTTCCGGTATTATTACCTCCGATGAAATAATTTAATCCTTTTTCAAAGGTGTAATCGTAAGACTCGTTGTGTGTAGAGAAAAAAGTGATTCTTTCAATTTTAAACATTGGAAAGGACCTCTCGCATAAATTGTTTGTCCGACATCGTTTTTGCTTTTTCAATCACCTTATTTGCAAATCCAGTTTCCTCATATGCGAACTTAAAATTTGCAGAATTATTAGTTCTCGTTAAAAAAGAACCATTAACTGTTAGTAGTCTATTTAAAATCAGAATATGAATTGATTTTAAAATGTATTTAACACTATAAAACATGTGATTTGTATCGCCTGATAGTATAGAAAGATATTTGCAAACGATTTCCTGCTCGTTTGTAACTCTGAATAATGACTTTGGCGTTAATGATTCTTTTTTTATTAAATAAGAGAATACGATTGTTTTTATGATTGAAAGTTTCTTATGTTTTTCTATCAACATGAAAACAATATTACAATATATGCTATTTTGTATTATTTCAACTTCCTGTTGTATATTCATAAATGTTAATCGTCCTTCCATGAAATCTGAGTGTCCTCTGGAATAGAATCTCCTGTTAAATAAATGCAAACGCCATCTCTTATTTGATTGTTTTGTGCATCGATATTAGGTGCTTGTGTCGTTTCTTTCAGCCTGTTTTTGGGAGTGTCCATATCTTGCTCTTGCAAATCGCTTTTTACTCTTTCAAAGTTTTCGTATGCAGTGATTTCAATATCTCCACATTTTGATTCCATGCATGCATCTATGTAATAGTTGCGAATCTTATTATAATACTGTTTATTTAATAAATAATTTCTTAGAACATTTTTGTTTGATGTACAATATTGCAGCTGTTTATATTCTCTTGAGTTTGCAATTTTTGTATCGTTTAAATCAATTGGGTGCACTAGTCTGTAATTGTTGTATGATGGCAAGGATTGACTTAACGAAAATCTGTCTAAGACTTCATTAATATATTTTTGAAATTCTTCATGTGACAGCGTGTAGGGCTTTAATGAATTAATTGATTCTAGTACTTTGCAGGTGATTTTGGTTAAAAATTCATCGAGTCTTTGCTCATAAAGTACATGATTGGCTGCTTCTTGAAAGAGATTTCCGAAGTTGGCTTTTAAATCTGCATTTATATCAATACTTGAAAATGTATATTTGCCTAGGATGCTTGATATGATATTTTTACGTTCAAGGTTAGTCTTTTTTTCAAAGATTTTCTTCACTTTTGTTATGTTTGCATTTGTCTTCTTTTGCGAATTCATAACTTTATTTATGAAACAATCTTTGTCAATGGCTGTTATCAAATCTGTGCTTTGGTCTTTCTTGTCAGTTATTAGAATATATTCTTTTATGTTATACGTTGACTCTTCTATTTGAATCCAATTCAATAATACATTTTCAGCAACCTGATTGGTTATTTTTGTATGTTTAACTTGTATGGATTGGTACGAAGGAGATTTTATTTGCCCATTAATGTTTTTATCAAAAAAATTAGGGTCGATAGATTTATTTGTGGCGATATCATCAAAAGATTCAAATTCAATCTGTTGCCCTTCTGTCAACTTTGCTGCCAGACTACAGAATACTTTTATTTGATAAGAAAAACCGAATAGGCTTAATATTCCGCTGGTGTCTGGAGTAAAGGTCATTTTTTACACTCCTTTTATACCAATCTCACTTTGCCGGTGAGGAGTTGTTGCATCATGCCGGTTTTGAGTTGGCGGTATTTTGCGAGTTTGGTTTCTAGGGCTGCGATTTCGGAGTCCATGTCGCTGAGGACGGTGGCGATGGCGTTTTGTTCTGACTTAGATGGAGTTAAAACAATCTGGGAACCGATAATTTTAGGTCCAAGACTAGGTAATGCCGTTGCTGACACTAAGCTGCCGAAACTCATTTGCTGAAAGTAATAACATATATATCTGAAGTCATTCTCTATATTAACGAGAAATGCCATCATATTATTGTCAATGCAGCAATCACTTTCAGTTGGTCTTTTTCGTTCCAGCATAATCGCAGCACCAATTTTTGCAAATATTATGGAGTTTTGGGGAACGATTTTACAACCAAGCTTTTGCGCAACCTGTTCAGATACGTAATTGTTTGCTCTTTTCAGAAAATATTCGTTTCCTGAATTGTTAAAATCAGAGACCTTAAAAAATGGATATTTTTCATTTTTTTTCCCTTGTTCTCTAATTGGAAAACCAGAACCGCTAATAAACGTCCCTAATTCTCCTATTTTTTTCACTTCCCATTCTTGGGGGATGGGGCCGAGTTCGGTTTGTTTGAAGTGGGTGGTTTTGATCCACTTGCCGTTTTGGATTCGCATTTTGCCGCTCAGAAGGGTTTGCATTGCTCCTTGTTTGAGGGCTTTTTTCTTTGCGATAAGTTTTTCAGTGGTACTGATGACGGCGTCTACATCTGAAAGGGCTTGGGCAATGCGTTTTTGTTCTTCAAGCGTAGGAACAAGAATAAATACTTTACCAATCGATTCCGAAGAAATATGAACAACAGCGTCACCCTGAGCCATAGATGCTTTCTGCTTTACAGCCATATCGGTATTTAGCAGAAAACCATAAAAAAGGGAACTTATTTTTTTGTTTGGAGTCAATATGATTAAGTCACTACCGGCATACGCTTTGCCATTACCAATATAAGCAACGCATTTCCCGATATCCTCTTTAGTTTCTCCAGAGCATGTAAATAATAAATCTCCAGTTTTCAGCAAAGTCGCTTTTTGTGCAATTTCTTCCGAAATATGTGAATAAAAAGTTTTTATATAATCATTGTGAACCGTATATAACTCGCCATATCGAACGGCAGGAATCTTTCCAGTATTTGATTCGGTTCGTGAAATACTTTTTCCTTTTGAAAAGGATCCTAAAGAAGAAAGTCTTTTCACTTCCCAATCGCAGGGAATCAAGCCGACTTCGGTCTGTTTGAATTTCGTCTCTTTCATACCTCAAATCCCATTGCCTTGAGGTGTTTTGCGACGGCTTTTTCGTAGCTTGCCAGGGTGGCTTCGAGTTCGGGGAGCGTGTTTTCGTAGCGTTCAGCGAGTTCGGTCACGCGGGCGGCAATCTTCATGCTCGTGGTGTCGTAAAGGCTCTTGATTCCTTCGAAAATGGCGAAGCTCCACTTCTGTTTCACGAGAAGGTCCTTGATTTCCTTTTCCGAGAGTTCCTTATACTTGCTCTTTACGGATTCTTCCAGAGCCTTGTTCAAGTCCTTGACAATGCTTGCCTGTTTCTTTGCTGTGGTGGCAAGCTCGTCATACTTGGAGAGCACTTCAAATTCTTCGTTCTTGACGTTTGCCTTTTGCTTTTTCAGGTCCTTCAACTTGGCGGCAATTTTCTTTGCGTCCAAATCTTCGCTGTCGTCCTTCGTGTAGTCGGCAAGGATTGCGCCTTCGCCGCTGTTTTCTTCCACGAATTCTTCGAGCCTGGATTCGCTTTCGGCGACAACTTGTTCGGCACGTTCGATTTCGGCCTGTTCCTTGGCAAAGTAAACACGCTCGATGACGGTCTTGGGCAAGAGTTTGCCTTCCCAGCCGATTTCCTTGGGTTCGGCCTTTTTCTTGCCGTCGTCCTTCTTGGATTCTTTCTTGAAAATTTTCACGATTTCGGCACCGGCCATGTAGCCGTCGTACTTGAGCACGAAAACATCATCACTCATGGTCTTTTGCCAGTAGGCGAGCAGCACCTGATAAACGTCGTAAAAGTCCACGAGTTCAATGTGGCGAAATTCGTTTATCAGTGATTCCGAAAGTTCTATGATAAACTTCTTCACATCTACCGAGCCGTCGATGTTCATCAACTTCTTGGAAGACTTCTTGAGCCATGCGTCAAAGGCGTTGTCAATCTGTTCGGCGTAGGCCTTGAATTCTTCGTCATTGAAGATTGTGCCACGGATTTCGTCTTTCTCTACCTTGAGCTGGTAATAGCCCGCACGGAATTTCTTGAAGAGTTTGTTCTTGAGGCCCGGGAAAATATCCCAGTAGCGTTTTAAGGAATCCACGTCGCCCGCGGGGATGCCGCCGTTCAGATGGGCGTCGATGGACTGCTCGTCTTCGGCGTCGCCGCTGTCGATGTAACGCGGGATGTTCAGGTTGTAACCGTTCTTGACCTTGATTTCTTCCATCGGGACAAAGCGCGCGTACTTGGGGTCGTCTTCGATGCGGTTCACGAAGGTCTGCACAATCTTGTGGATGTCGCGTTCACGCAGGCGGTTCTTGGGGCCGTCTTTCACAAAGTCGTGGCTTGCGTCAATCATGAATATGCCGCCGCCCATCCCTTGGCGTTCGGCAGCGTCTTCCTTGTCCATCACAATGATGCAGGCGGGAATGCCCGTGCCGTAGAAAAGGTTCGCGGGGAGCCCGATAATGCCCTTGATGTAGCCGCGATCGATGATGTTCTTGCGGAGGGATTCTTCGGCGTTGCCACGGAACAGCACTCCGTGGGGCAAAATCACTGCCGCCTTGCCGGTGGGCTTGAGCGACTTGAGGATGTGCAAAAGCCAGGCGTAGTCGCCGTTCTTTTCGGGCGGGCGATCGTCATAGCCGTCGAAGCGGCCAAATTCCTGCAAGCCGTCGGTCCAGTTCTTGAGCGAGAACGGAGGATTCGCGACAACAAAGTCGAAACGTTTCAGAGCGCCGTTGTCCAAATATTGCGGGTTCGAGAACGTGTTGCCCGACTTGATTTCGCCACTTGCCTTGTTGTGGAGAACCAGGTTCATTTTCGCAAGGCCCGCCGTCGTGGTTTCTTTTTCCTGGCCGTAAATGGCGATATCGAAGGGAGCTTCGTCGGCTGCGCGAATGAGGAGCGAGCCCGAACCGCACGCGGGGTCGTAAATGGTGGTGTTTCTGTTCTTGACTTTCCCCAGGCCGATGACTTTTGCCAAGATGCGGCTCACTTCTGCCGGGGTGTAGAACTGCCCCTTGCTCTTGCCGCTTTCGGTAGCGAAGTTGCGCATCAGGTATTCATAGGCATCGCCCAGAATGTCGTCGCCGCCCGCCTTGTTGTTGCTAAAGTTGAATTCCGGACGTTCAAAGATAGACACGAGGCCGGTCAGGGTATCGACCATGTCCTTGCCGTTACCGAACTTGGAATTGTCGAAGAACTTTGCGTTGTCGATGACGCCTGTCAAGTTGTTCGCTTCGGCGAGTTTCGCGATGGCCTTGTCCATCTTTTCGCCAATGTCCTTGTTGTTCTTGAGCGCGACGAGGTCGTCAAAACTACCGCCTGCCGGGACGTTGATATCGGCGTATTTCTGACCCTTGAACTTGTCGGTCACGTACTTCACAAAAAGGAGCGTCAGAATGTAGTCCTTGTACTGGCTTGCGTCCATGCCGCCGCGCAGTTTGTCACAAGATTCCCAGAGAGAAGAGTAGAGTTCGTTCTTCTTGATAGCCATATAAAAACGCTAGGTAGAGAGGGGGTTAGTTTGTTTCGTAAATATATATAAATGGAGGAAAAATGAATCAAATACTTTACAATTTTGCCGTTAAAACAAACTTCATCGGCATCAAAAGAAAAAAATCGTGCTTTTCGGCCGAAAATAATTTATATACAGCAACGGTGTTTGATGCATAGTAAAAGAAGACCCCCTTTTACTGTGCTTTTTTGTTTTTTTGCGGGTTAGGATAAAAATGAACAAAAAGATTGAAAATAAAATAAAAAAGTACGAAGGAAGAGAAGGATCTCTATTCGCAAATGAAGATGGCACGATAATCAAACAAATTGTATGTCTAAATCAAGATTTTGCCGGCCTAATGCTTGAACGATTTAGTTTAGACGGGAAAAGATTAAATGAATTTGTAGCAGATTACAATCCCGCTTCAAATGAAATAAAGCACTATTCTTTCAAATTAGAGTATCAACAGCTTCAATCAGAAATAGAAGATAACGGCAACCTATCAGATGATGAAAAAATAAAACAAAAAACACGGTTGTTAAGATGCTTTTGCAATGCATATAGCGACAACTATAGAAGGAAAAACGAGAAGTATCTATCTGACGTATATGATTTCATAGACAGTTTCAAAGCGCAAAGCATTGTCGAAATGTTTAAAAAATATATGTTGATTTTTGCTTTTTCCGTTCTCGTTATTCTTTTGTTAATATCATTAGACCCAGAAAGGACAACATATTATCAAGCAGCAATACAAGGTGAGCTCGGAAGCTTTGTTATGCTTTGCTTTTCTTATAACAAAATAAAAGTTATCAATAGAGAGCCTGACGAAGAACTGCAGTGGAGATACGGATCAAAATTAATTTGTGGAACAGTATTTGGTTTTATAATGATACTTATTTTAAAAGCAAATCTTATACTTCCAGACATCGCAAGCAACGAATACGTTCAACTTGTATGTTGCTTTTTCGCCGGCTTTAATTCTAAATGGGTTCCTAAAATTGGTGAATCTATTACAGGAGAAAGCGAGACATAATTATAAATCTACAGCAAAGAATCAAGTACAAAAGAAAATATATTTTTACATAAATAAACCGTTTAACCCCATTTAAAATAAATTAAATTCAATTTTGATTCACTTTACAAACAAAATATCTTGATAAAACTATGAGTAGCTTACATTTAACACACATCAAAAAACACCTTCTAACGCATTATCAAGGGAAAGTAGATCTTAGCGATTGCTCTCCAAACGATAGAGAATTGGAAACAAAAGAGTTAACAAGATCTTTATCTGCATTTGGTATCCAAACTTTATGTAACGCATCGTCAGATCAAATAGCTCCTTATATAATTGACGGTGGTGACGATAATGGTATTGATTGTTTTTTTTACGATCAAACAGAAAAAATTATGTACATATCACAATCAAAGTGGATGAAAGATGGTCAAGGAGAGCCTGATCTTGGAGATGTAAAAAAATTCGTTGACGGAATTCGTGATTTTGTAAATCAACGGTACAATAGATTCAATTCTAAATTAAACCGACATACATCATTAATTAATCAAGCAATAGATGATCCCCAAACACATTATAAGGTCATTCTCGTATATACGGGGAACAATAATTTATCCGATCATTCAACAAGATCTATAAACGATTTGTTAAATGAGATTAACGATGCTGGTGAACTTATGACCTTTATTCAAGAGAATCAATCTTTCCTTCACGCCAGCATTCAAAAATCCCTATCCAGTGCACCCATTACAGTTCATTTTCCTCTAAAAGAATGGGGTAAAATCGATACCCCCAAAAAAGCGTTTTATGGTCAAATCAATGCCGCCACAGTTGCTGAATGGTGGCACAATTATGGACCAAGCTTATTTGATAAAAACTTGCGAGGAGTCCTTGGAGAAACCGATGTAAATGAAGAAATAAAGCAAACTTTACAAACAGAACCTGAAAATTTCTGGTATTTCAATAACGGCATAACGGTTTTATCAAAAAAAATAACGAAAACAGCCGGTAATTTAGGTGTATTTCATTGCGAAAATATAAGTATTGTAAACGGAGCTCAAACAGTAAGTACAATTGGGAAATTCGCTGGGGAAGACTATGAAAAAGTCGGAAGTGCGTTCGTTCATTGCAGAATTATAGAAATCAGTCCTGAAAACGCAACATATGGTGATAAAATAACAAAAACAAACAATCGTCAAAACAAAATCGAAAACAGAGATTTTGTTTGTTTAGACCCTGTTCAATTGCGAATAAAAAAGGATCTAGAAGTTGAAGGAATTTCTTATATAATACAAAGAAACGAATCATTACAAAAGAATGATACGACTTTTGATTTAATCGATGCAACCGCAGCACTTTCGTGTATATCAAATGATATAACTTTATTCGTTCAATTGAAAAGAGAAATAGGAAAACTCTGGGAAGACACAACAAAAGCTCCATATAAAAAGCTATTCAATCCAAACACATCTAGTTTATTCGTGTTACGAGCAATGAAAATACAAAGAATTATCGATCAAAAAATAGCAAAAATAATATCAGAAAAAACACTTGGCGCTGATAAAAACGCTTTTTTGATTCATGGAAACAGAATGATCGCATCTAAAATCTTTCACGATTTGCCAACAAGGCAATTTGATAAAGTAGAACTTGATTTTGAATCAATTATGCAAATTGACTATGAACAAAAAATAAAAGACTGCACCGCATTAATGATATCTATAATCAATAGTAAATATCCCAACGCGATCATTCCTATATTATTTAAAAATCTCGGGAAATGCACTGTTATTTATAATAACATCCTACAAAGCGGAGCGCCTTCTTAAAAAATATTTTTTCTTACTATACTGTGAACTATATACAAAATAGGCGCCGGAGTAATCCGGCGCCCCTCTTTTTACCCTAACTGCAACTGCCCGGGCGGCACTAGCTTTTCCTTCTGCGGGAATTCCGCATCGTACTTTTTGAATGCTTCGTCATTCTCGTCGACAGAATACAGGGAAGGGTCGCGGTAGCTGCCGGTGATTCCGTCAAGAAACCCTTCCTGCAATTCCTTGCAGAGGAAGTAGGGCGCGTCGCTGTCGAGGTCGTCGGCATAGCGAATTCCCCTGGTACTCGCGACCACAAAGCCGCTCTTGCCGTAGAACGCGATGTTCCCGCAAATCAGGAGGCAGCCCGCGCCCATTTCAGCGGCGAGTCGCATGGAATAATCGAGCAGAATTTTGCCATAGCCTTTGCGCTTGTAGTCAGGACGGATGCTGATAGGCCCGAAGGTCATCATGCGGATTTTGCGTCCGTCATCGGCGTCGATGTGCGACCATGCGTACATCACGTGTCCGATGATTTCGCCGTCTACTTCCAGCACGAGCGAGAGTTCCAGCACAAAGTCGGGCTCGTTCCTGTAGCAGTGCAGCACATAATGCTCGGTGCATCCGGGACGGTATACGTTCCAGAATGCTTCGCGGGTAAGGTTTTCAACGATTTTAAAGTCGCGCGGTTGTTCCGTGCGGATAGTGTAATTTTTCATTGAACCAAGAGATACTAGATAACATCCAGTCTCCGTTAAAAGTACAAGGCAAATATAAATAAATCCGGCAAATTAGCCAAGGCCTTTCAAATACTCTTCTACATTCAAGTATTCGATATCGCCCAAGTGGCAAGACTCACCACGGTAAATTACGTACCGCCCCTTGATTTTGCCATAGCGGAATTCTGTCTCATAGCATTTCTTTTTGTCTTGCAGATGACGGCACTGCGCAGGCACAGCCTTGTCACTATGCTTGATTTCGTAAATCTCGCAACAAGCATTTTCAGAATCAAACACAACCATGTCGAATTCGCCCACAGGGAACTGCAGCGTAAAAATCTGCCTATCCAGTCGCGCCATCTTGGTTTCGAGTAGCACGATTTCTTCCATCATGCGGCCCCTGATTTCATCCAGGATTCTCGCGATAATGCGGTTACGCTCTCCAATCGAAATTTTCTGGAACGCTTCATCCATCATAAGGCCACGGACAAGCGCTTCGGATTGCGCATAACGCAAGCCTGGCTGCGCAAGGACCGTTCTAAAAGCGTTCTGGTTGAGCGATGCCATATTCACCACGTCTATCGGGCAAATCATATCAAGCATCTGCAAGTATTCGCGAATTTCTACCCGGTGAGCGTCTTCAATATCCACCGAACATTCATTGCGGTCCATGATTTCGAGCAGGCGTTTCATTTCCTGCGCGACCGCCACCGCATTGACTTTATCCAAAGCATCTGTCGGGTGTATTCTGTCGCGGCGCAAATTTGATGCCGAAATTTTCAAGTCATTCGACGCAAAATCGCGGGTCAAAACATCAAGCGTAAAACGGTGATTGATATCTTCTACAATCCGGTTGATCGCATTCGTCAATTCACCACGTTCATACAGCTGCTGGAGCGAACGGAAATGACCACCATACTGGTAACACTTAAGAGAATGCTGAATGTTCCTTGCAATGGCAGAATCCACATAATCGTCGGCGCCCTTCTTGGTCGCAAAGGTAAACGCATCCTTGTTGTAATTGGTGCCGCCCATGCTCATGGTGCCGCCGTAACGTATGAACTCGTCTATACCCGTAACACCCAACACGCGCTCAAATTCACGATACGGGATAAACGTAGTGTGCAGCAAAATGCACCGGTCGTAAAGTTGCTCGTCTTCGGAAAACACGAACCCGAGCGAATCCGTTCCCGAAAGAACAACCTTCATGCCGCCCACGGCAAACACATCCGAAAATAGCGCCGCACCCTCGATAAAATCACCGAGTTGCGTCACTTCGTCAACAAACACGTACTTGAAGCCCTGCGATTCCAACAACTTCAAATCGTGATTGACATCGGCAAGAGTATGCCTCGCATTCACCTGAACAAAAGCCGTCTTGGCGCGATGCGCCGCATCCATTTCACCAATCAGCTGACGCACAAGCGTCGTTTTGCCGGTACGACGCAACCCATACAGCACGAGAACTCGATCGTTATTCGCGCCATAGACATAATCGTGCAAAGCCGCAAAGCACTCACGCTTCTTGAAGCCCTTCACAGGGGCAGCAAAATTTTCAAGCAAAACACCGGTCTTTACATCGGTCTTGAACACCGACAGCGGTTGCGCCGAATAAACCGCCCGCCCATCGGACAATTCCATGGAACGCTCAAGCACCGCCTGGCTCTTGGCCAACTCGATTTGCGCCACGAGCGATTCTAGCTCATCATCCTTGACGCGACGGCTCCGCTGCTTGCCATCTTCACACCACTGGTAATAGGCGTACCGCTTGCCGTTAATCTTCTTGTATGTAATGCCACCGATGCTCATATCCGCCTCTTTAACTTAATTTAACTTATTAAGTTAAAAATGTCAAGAGGGGAGGGTGGGCAAAAGGTTACTTACGCATGCGCAACTTTTCTCCTAACAGAAGAATTTGCCGCAGGCCTCTTTACCTTAACAGCCTTATTGGAAGCTTTTTCCTTAGCACCATTCTCTGCTATCCTACCGAAGCTTTCCAAAATCGTTTTATCGCTAGGCAGCTTAATCACCTTTCTTGACTTAGCAACATCCCTTACAATGGGCAATAGCGTTTGCTTAGCAAAGTCTTCGCGATCGTCAGATGCATACATGTCCCTCAAGAAGTCGGGCATGTCTCGATTTTTGAATCGATCGATTGCCTTCTCAGCATCTTTTTCTCCTAGCAGGTAATCTGTACATATACTTGCGAATTCTTCTTGAACAATGTCCAGCATCTCTTCTGCATCATCTGTAATGAATTCGTCAAGAACGGCTCCAGATACTTTTGAAGCGGCCGCCCCTCCAAATAAAGCTCCAGCAATACCGCCAACAATTCCACCTGCAACCGTCCCAACAAAAGGAATCACAGAACCAGCAGCAGCACCGGCCGCCGCTCCCGCCATCCATCCACCAGTTCCCCCGGCAACGCTACTTGCCGTCTTGGCAACATTTTTGAATAGTTGCGCGCCCGACATTTTCCCGCTAAACACGCGTGCAAAATCCACGGACGAAAGAACAGCCGTAGTAATCACACCCGTGACAAAGTTTCCGCGAAGCAATTTGCTCAGGTGATTCGCCGCAGCTGCTCCATACAACGTTCGGCCACCTCCACTAGCAAGAAGTGATGCCGCTTTGGGCCCAATGAACTTTACCGCAGAATCGGTTACACCGCGCAACCCCTGTTCTATCCCGGTACGGCCTAACTGAGCACTCAACACACTGCTAATCCATGTTATTCCGCCAATCTTCAGGCCTACCAAGCAAGCATCTTCTGCAGCCTCGTCAACACTGCTGCCGTTCCATATCGACGTGGCAAAAGTCAATATGGAAGACACACCGAAAGACGTGAACGCAACAGAAATACCATTGACAGCATCGTAGGTCAAACTTTCGACCGTACCGAACTTCGCAATATTTTTCACCTGTTCGTAGGTAAAGGCACCCTTCTTTACGATATTCTTTGCCTCTTTTGGGTCGCTCACTCCAGGAACCTGCCCCCGCCTAATCCTATTTTCCATAGCTTGCACTGCGGAATCGTACTTGTCCGAAGGGACCTCTATTTTCATCGGGGATCCGTTTTTGGCCATGTAACGGAAATTGCCAGCCTCGTCAAAGCATTCCTCTATGCACTTTGATCCGGTTCTGCAGTATTTCGACTGTATCTCGATACCGTCTACAAGTCTGTCTGCCCCATTCTTCACATTGTCAGAACCAACAAGTTTAGCATCTTTGCCCATAAACTTGTCATGCAAATGGTTCGCCTTTTCGGCAGCAAATCCATGCCCTCTTTCTGCAGAAAAAACGACATTCTCTGCATAGTTCTCGGCAGCCTTATTTATCCCCGCACCAAGTCCGGCCTTTTTCGCTGCGCTTTTTCCATTTTTAGAAACAGGCTTCTTTACCATAATAAATGCCCTCCTTCCAGGCAAATCATGATACCGATTCAAATTCTATTCAAGAAATATATATCCGAAAACCTTTTACATTATGAACTTTTTTAAACATTTCCGCCATTTCAGCAGAAAAATGCATATATTTAAGCGTATGACTAGAGAAGAAGCTCTTGAAAAAGCAAAAAGAATCAAAGAAAACTCTGCGGCGCTAGCCGCCGAGACAGATTCTATTTTGCAAAAAACAGAGGAGAATCACAAGAAGCTTCAAGAGAATCTAAAAGAAGAACTGCGCGTTACAAACGTACTATCCAGCGCAGATGCAATTCTTAATCGACTAGAAAATGACTTTGAAGAAGGTTCCTCGCTGGGCTTAAAAGACATTCCGTTCCTTGTAGTGGCAACATCTTTGCAACTTCTACGAATTTACTTATTGCCCCAAATACAGGAGTCGTTCAAAGACAGCGACAGACTCGATCATAACGATCCCAAAATTAAACAAATGGAACGAGAAAAGATCGAGGCTTACAAAAAAGAGCATTCTGATTGGAAATCAGTCAAGAGCAAAAAGAATTATCGTTCCTGGCAAGAAATTGCATTCACCCGAAAGGTTCCCTACGACGCCACCCGACATTCTGGGGATGGATTTAACGGGATTAACATGCACGGGAGTTTGCACCGAGTAAAAACATTAGGGCACGATCCTATTCTCGGTTGGATTTTCGGGACAGCAAATATACTGACAGATTCCATTACGGTTACACCCGAATATGAATTAGGTGAAAAAAAACTTCCCATTCCCTGGGTTCAAACATATAGTGTCGACATGGGTTCCAACTTCTGTTGGAAAGAACGAATCAGCACGCCAGGAATGTTCGCTGATTCCTTTGAAAGCACCCAAGAAGACTGGCACCGACTCGCAGCAGCCCTTTTTGCTCAAGGCTTACATCTAGCTTCTGACGAATACACCAAGGCCGGATTGCCAATCCCCTTTCTAAGCACAATTGCCCCCGAAGAGGCCTACAAAATTTATTCTAAAGGCATTGACTATCTGCATTTAACAGATAAACTTCAAATTGTAGGAAAAACCATTAAATCAGCATCACAAGCAATCGCCATAAATCAAATCATCGGATTCTTGCATACATTACTCTACAACCCCAATACAGACGGGGACCAACAACTTTATAGCATCAGGACACGAAAGATCATCTTACTTTCCAACACCATCGCAACAGCATCTGATGTAATCCAAACGGCAATGAGAGCATACAATGGCGATGAATCCGCTTTGAAGAACTTTGACTTTGGCGGCTTCATTGTAACAATTTACAGGCTCATCACCGATATCGCATTCATCCAAGAAATCCGAGACAAGTTTGTATTCGGCGAATGGGAACGAATCGTAATGAGCAAAGACAACATTTATAACATATAGGGATTAATTATGGGTTTTGCACGTTTTCTAAAAAAGATAGCCAACGACTCCAATCCTAGCATGTATGCAATACGAATCATTCGTAAAGCAAGTACAAATCATGAGAATGTATTCAAGACTATTTTCAAGGACCTTAAGGAAACGGTCTGCGAAGACGCTCCCATCACAAGCCACATCTACAAAGCGGGCGAACACGATGGTCAAAAAAAAGGCCGAGCAGAACAGGCTGAAACTGATTCTAAAAAGTTTGACGAAATGAACGCCAAGCATCAAGAGGACGCCAACCGTTGGAGAGAAAGTGACCAAGCAAAAGACGATTTCATAAGGCGACAACAGCAGCATATTAACGAACAAGATGAAGTCATTGACTCACTAAGTGACAAGCAGTAAAAACGCAATATCAAGTCTTAGTAATACTATGAAACTGGAAAACATTGAAATAGAGAATCCACCTATTCTCGTAACGATTGCCGGCGACCGTTATTTCCGTATGGAAAAGAAGCTGGTTATCAAAGTATTCACGGACACCCAGATATACGAATACACGATACTTCCTGGCTTTGTAACGGACTTTAGATCGGGTGGTCCCATCGTTGATATTTTTATTCAACAATTCGGAACCAACCTAATGCAAGCGGCCTATATTTGCCACGATATTGCTTATACACCCATGTACACAGAAAATGGTGAGCGCAGCCACCAAATCCCAAAGCCCTTTGCCGATGCACTTCTTGAGCAAATGCTCATTTTTGCCAACGTTAAAAAATGGAAGGCCAAACTCATTTTCATCGCGCTAAAACTTTTCGGCAAAAAATCCTACATGATAGACAACGATTACTCCGTTGACAATTCGCGAAAGTATTCATTAAAGGTCTTAGAAAAAACGAGATAAAATCATGAAACGTTGGTTCTTTAATTTAATTGCCAAAAGCAATGGCCGCCAGCTAATAGTTTTATTGGCAGCTTCTACTATTGCCTTTATATTAGGCCTGACCATTTGCAAAGATGACAATTTTACCTGGATAGAAATGACCAACCTGTTTTTGGATCCCAGTTCCTTCGCCGAATCCAAAACAAACGCCGGTATTCGCCTGGTTTTTGCAATATTTGGCTTTTTTGTTTTTTCATCGCTTTTGGTTAGCGTTTTCACAAACATATTTGACAACATTACAGACGCGGCACGTTCCGGAAGAACCCGCTACCGTGTAAAAAATCATATTCTAATTCTCGGTGCAGGGCACCAGCTTTCAGGCATTCTCAGCGCAGTAAAAGAAGATGGAAAAAAACGCATTGTAGTTGTTTCAAGTCAAGACTTAGACCTTTGCGACGACTTTATTTACTATAAGGGAGACTTTGACGACAAGGATGTTCTAAGGTCCGTTCGAGCAGACCAATGCAAAGCCATCTATATTATAGGTGAAGATGGTCCCAATCACGACCCAAGAAACCTTCACTGTCTTGAATCGTTGAACGACATACTTAAAAATTCTTCTAGAAAAATTCATTGCTACTTAACATTAAGCGACCTTGTAACATCTGAAATATTCTATAGTCTAAAAACGAAACCAAACTACAACCATTTGCTTGTTGATATATTCAATGAGCAGGAATTTATGGTAGAACAGCTTTTGGTTGAAAAAGACTTTTTGCCGCTAATTAAAATAAATGATGACTACCGCTCACATGTCGTAATATTCGGTTCCGGCAATGCGGCCAAAGCTGTCGCATATACCGTAGCCCAAGTAAGCCACTATGCAAATTTCAAACGTACTGGATTAAAGACTTGCATAACCTTCATCAATGAAAACTGCAAAAAGTGGATGGATTCTCTAAAAGCTGCCAGGCCCGGACTTTTTGATTTGTCTAGGTACACGTACATAGATTCACAGGGCACAAAAAATATCCACCAGCCCAATGCTAGCAAGGGCGATTTTCTCGATATCGAATGGCAGTTCGTAGACACTTATGACGATTCCGAATTAGCTAAACAATTGCTGACAAACATCATTGAAAATAAAAACGAGAAACTTTCCATTTGCGTTTGCCACGAAAACACAAGTGAAGCCATCGCAACGACAATGCACTTGCCACAAATCGTTTACGGGAAAGCAAACATAGCCCTATATTGGAATGAAAGCAGTGATGAAATCATTCGGCAATTAAATCAATCCAACAAATGCGGAAAAATATACCTTCTCGGAAAATGCGGAAACATAAAGTATGTTGACACGGAACGCGTAAAACGCGGACAAAGAGCAAACTACATTTACGAATCCCACTTAGATCCAAAAATCCAGCAAGCGGACGCAGAATCGGAATGGTATAAATTGAGCGAAGCTCACAAAAATTCCTCTATGTATTGCGCAAACGCAATGATATTACGGCGCAAGAGTTTTGAGTCTGCAAGTCTAGAAGATCATTGCGACGCAGAACACCGCCGTTGGATGATATCTATATTGCTTATGGGAATTAACGAGCACAAAGATATAATGCCTTATGACGATTTGCCACAAGACGAGAAAAATAAGGATGTTATATTTATAAACAATACTGATTATATTGTTGATGGTAAAAAGGAAGGATGATTTATGGATGAGAAAAAAGTATTTATTAGTTATAGCCGTGATGATAAGGAAATAGTATTTCCTTTAGTTGAAAGACTAAAAAAAGATGTTGGCGATGTATTTTGGATAGATTTAGACGGCGTTGAATGCGGCGCACAATACGAAAAAATCATCATCAATGCCATAAACAAAGCAGAAATTGTTTTACTCATGTATTCCGATAATATTATTAATTCAAAATGGGTTGAAAAAGAAGCAACCTATTCTGAAGACAGCGAAAAAAAGTTAGTTCCTGTTATTATTAACGGCGATAAAATGAAGGGATGGCCCAAATTTCGCTATGCAAGCATAGACTCAATCAACATAAAAGATTCTAACCAATACAAAAAACTAGTACGAGATCTTATCAAGTGGCTTGGTTTAAATAAAGAGCAAAAAAATGAAAGCATAAATACAAACACAAGAATAAGTTTTTCAATGGCCGACAAACAAAATGAGAAACCAACCTTCCTCATTTTAGAAAGTCCGCATGCTGAAGACTATAAATCGGATTCTTTCGATTACTCAACATCTTATGGATCCAATAATTCACAGAAACTCACTTCAAATAAACCTCGTTCGATAGGCCGTTTTATACCTCACGATTCCAATGATTCGCAAAAATCCACCTCAATTACATCTCGTTCTATCGGTCGCTCAGCACCTTACGATTCCAACAATTCACAGAAATCCACTTCAAATAAACCTCGTTCGATGGGCCGCTTTATACCTCACGATTCCAATGATTCACAAAAATCCACTTCAAAAACAATCTATACAACAAGCAATAACGAGAATAAGCAATCTAACCAATTCAACTCTTCTTCTGATACCATCAAAAAAAGTTTTTTCGGTTCCTTAAACACATCCGAAAAGGATGACAACAAGGTTGCAGATAAAAAAGATGACACTATTAACGCGTTATCTCAATTCATTGAGAATTATTCAAAAAAAGACACCTCTAACGACCTTTATTCAGAAAAATTTTTAGAACTTCTTCAAACTTTAGCAGAAAAAAAAGACAACAACAAAGATGCAGCGAAAAATGACGACGCCATTAACGCATTATCGCAAGCCATTGAGAGTTATTCAAAAAACGGTTCCTCAAACGACTTTTATTCAGAATATCTTTCCGAACTTCTTAACGAAAAAATCCCATTAGACAATAAAAATTGGGATAATTTTCGTTTATTTATAAACTCAAATAAAGACAACAAATTTGATATAAAATATCCTAGCGACAAAAACAATTTCTCAAAAAAGAATTATAAACCAAAGGCTGACTTATGGAGGCAAATATCTACGTCTCCGTCCACAACCCCAAGGATTACTAGATATCATATTTCCACAGACTCGTCTACGAAAAAAGACGAGGAAAAGTTAGAGTCAACGCTCACATTTGACTATCACGACAAAAAAATTGAAATGAAACGACTAGGTAATACATCTTATTACTTTGGTTCTCTCTCTGGAAAAAACGATAATTTTATCGACAAGCTATCAGAAAGCATTCATTCCGACAATCTAGGGAAAACGCTCGGTGCAATTCTTGGAGGGGGCGCCATTGCAGCCGCATTAACTTTCGCAAGCCCCATTTCAACATTAGCAACGTTTGGTATTTGGGGAGCAAGAAAATTACTTCATAATAATTCCGAAATTGACGAATGCATAAGTTATCTAAGAAGCAGGTACTCCTTAAAATTCAAGCGTCTACCTAAAAAATATGCAACAGGGCATAATCTAGACGAAGACATAATAATGCTTGATTGGAACGACAGATAATTATAGTTTCTCCTTTATTCTATTTTTCCGCAATTTTGTCCAATTTTTCCACATACCCCTTCGTATAGATTTCGGGCATAACCGCGACAGAGTTTGCAAAAGTCGCGAACAAAACACCCAAATAGGAGTAAAATCATGGAAAAAGCAATTCTCGGCAACGATATTTTCGAAAAATTCAACGAAGGCGAGCTCAGACTCCCGGGCAAAACGGTCGCTTTCAAAGGTATCGCCTGGTCCAAGCACCCGACTTTCGAGGGCGTAGAACTCAAGCATATCATCACCGCGAAAGAAACCGGCGGCACGTTCAGCTATCATTTGGTGAGAATCGCGCCGAACAAGAGCATCAAAACACACATTCACGAAACTCAGCTCGAAACCCACGAAGTCATCGCAGGAAGCGGTATCTGCATCAATGACGGCTCCAAGCTCGAGTACACTCCGGGCATCATCTCGATTATGCCGGCGAAGGTCCCGCACCAGGTAGACGCAGGCGACCAGGGTCTTTATCTGTTCGCAAAGTTCATGCCGGCCCTGTGCTAGCTAAGGCTTCACTGCTTTCTTGTATTCTTTCGGAGAAAGGCCGACCACTTTTTTAAAGCAGCGGTCCATGTGGCTTTGGTCGTAAAATCCGGCGTCGAATGTCACCTCGGCCGCGGGCCTTTCTTCGAGCAGTTTTTGCGCCTTGCGGACTTTGCACTGCATCTGGAACTGATGCGGCGTGAGTCCGAAGGCCTTTTTGAATTCGCGTATCATGTGAAACGGGCTAATACACGCGTCATGCGCCATTTGCTCTATCAAGTAAATGTTCTCGGGATTTTCGAGAATGCTTTTTTGCAATTCATCCAATCGCGCGACGGTGCTTTCATAATCTCGCGCGTAGTCCTCAGCAACAATCTCGTCGGGCTCCAATGCAGTACACAGCACCACCATCGAATAGCATTCATCGCCTACGGTCTTGATTTCATGCAACGTATTCGGCGGAATCTGGAACTGTTCTCCGGCGCCATAAATTTTCGCCTCGCCGTTCAGCACCATGCAAACGCGGCCCTCTTCAATATAGCCCACGGTCATGTGCCCGGTATGCGTGTGCGGCGGGTACGACTTGCGCCAATCCTTGTAACGCACGCATTCAATCCGGTCATTCTTTTTGCTGTACGAAATCTCGCTCATTTTACCGCCTCATCAGGCGCCATAAAATTTAGCTATTTTACCATACACAAAAATCCCCCGGCATAACCGGGGGATTACTTCATTTAATCAGTTTTCACCGTTGTGCATTTCGGTTTGCTCGCGATCCATTGTGTACGTTAGGTACTCTTTGAAATCACGGTCAATGGTTACGCCATCGAAATCCGCCACATCGTCATCTAAGACGAATATACCGGTAGGATTGTCGATCCATGCCTGCACATTGAATTCAGACATGGTAAAGCTGTTATCGCCCGGGCCCTTCGCTACGTATTCGAGCTTGGACTTAGCGACCCAACCTTGCCCACAACGCCCTTTCACCAAAACTTCGGTGTCAGCTTCCCGAACAATGGTCAGTTCGTCATTAAAGCTAGCCGTGCAAACCACCTTGCCGCCACCCTTTTCAGATGTGACATCGATGTCGCCCAGTTTAGACTTGACAAGCTTCGCCCCGAAAGATTCGGTAACCAAAAAGGCGAGGGTAATAAACATGATTAACTTTACGTACTTCATGATAGGCCTCCTTAAAACAGGCGAACATCCGCCCACTCCGCAAATTACAAACTAAAATTTACATAGACCAGTCCGTTCATATTCCAAATTGGAATACCCAATCTTTGGCCCGCAAAACATTTTATTATTTTGTCAATATTACGGAGATGCTTATGCTAGAACCTCTTCACAACATCATCACGACTCTCAGCGTTTTTCTCTACCAGCCCTTTATCGTGCCGTTCCTTTTGGTGGCCGCGGGCTTGTACCTGTCCATTCGCATGGGGTTCCCGCAAATCCGCCTTTTTATCGAAACGCTCCGAGTGCTTAACGAAAAGCCGGTGCAAGGTAGCGGAATTTCTTCTTTCGGCGCGCTGATGGTTTCTACGGCATCTCGCGTGGGTACAGGAAACATTGTGGGCGTGTCGTCGGCAATTTGCATGGGCGGCCCCGGTGCCGTTTTCTGGATGTGGCTGATTGCAGTCATCGGCAGTGCATCGGCATTTGTGGAATCGACCCTCGCTCAAATCTACAAGCGCGAAGACTTGGTGACAGGGCACTCTTACGGCGGCCCCTCTTACTACATACAAACTGCTTTGGGGCAGCGTTGGCTCGGCATCATTTTCTCGGTGTTCATCTTGCTCACTTATCTGGTCGGCTACAACCTTCTGGCATCTTACAACGTGCAGACCAGTTTTTCGGGCTACGGATTTTATAGCGAAACCAAGACGCCCATTATCGTGGGTGCCATGCTTGCCATTCTGTTTGCACTTTGCGTATTCGGCGGCGCCAAAAAACTCACGAAGATTACAAGCTACCTTGTGCCCATCATGAGCATCACCTACATCGTCGTGGCCATAGGCGTTATTGTTTTCAATTTCACCAACATTCCTTCGATGTTTATGACCATCTTGAAAGACGCCTTCTCGTTTGAAGCAGGTGCCGGTGGCTTCGCAGGAAGCTGCATTATGTACGGTATCAAGCGCGGCCTTTATTCTAACGAAGCGGGCATGGGTTCCGCACCGAATGCCTCTGCCAGCGCAAGCGTTTCACACCCGGTCAAGCAGGGTCTGGTGCAGTCGCTCTCCGTATTTATTGATACGATCGTGATTTGCTCTGCAACCGCCCTGATGTGCCTTTCGACAAGCGTGACTCCCTCCAGCGAAATTTCGGGTATCCCCTACGTGCAGGCATCGCTTCACTCCGTCTTTGGTGAACTGGGCCCGATGTTCATTACGGTAGCAATTCTCTTGTTCGGTTTCACCACACTGATCGGCAACTACTATTATACCGAGGGTTGCCTGCGGTTCATCATAAACCGCCGTCCGGGCAAAATCATCATGACCGTGTTCAGGATTATCGCCTCGATTATCGTATTTGCAGGCGCCCTTGCAAGCGCCGGCTTTGCATGGGATTCGGCAGATCTTTGCCAAGCTTTGATGGTTGTCGTCAACATCCCCTGTATCTTGATTCTTTCACCGATTGCCTTCAAGGCCCTCAAGAACTATACCGAGCAGCGCAAGCAAGGCAAGGAACCCGTTTACTACGCCAAGGAATGCGGCGTGAATCAAGACACCGATTTCTGGAACCGCTTAGAATAAAAATCTCACACGCTTTTCTTCACGCTCCAACTACCCATGGTCTTACCGTCATGGGCAATGTCGCATTTATGAAACGTCTCGAAACCGCACTTGGTGTAGAACGAAATATTCTTCTCTGAATTCGTGAACAATGTAAGCTGCTTGCCGCCACGTTCGCGGACATAGTCTCCTGCAAAATCAAGCAGCCTGGTGCCAATGCCCTTTCCCTGAAACGGCGGATCCACGGTGAGCGAGCCAATGTACCAAATATCCGGACCGCTTTTCTGGTAATCATGGCAAGGCTTGCCGGCCGATTCATCCATAGCGAGCCAAGTTTGCATGCGCTTGAAATTCACATCAAGATAAACCTGCAGCCAGCCGTGAATCAAAAACTGGAAAACCGATGGCCTCTTGAAATGCGGAGGCTCAAGTTCCGCAAGACCCACGATTTTACCGTCTACCCGAGCTGTCAGAAAACGCGCTTGGCTAAAAAACGTCAGCCAACCCCTGTACATCACAGCCCAAAGCATCTTCAGGCGTTCCGTTGTATCAGGGAAGTAATTTGCAAAATACGCGTAGTCCTCATAGGCGCGAACCGACATTTCCACGGCCTCTTTCAGGTCTTCGCGTTTTAATACTCCGAATTCAATATTCAAAATACGCTCCTTTTTTACCCAACTTCCATCAATGTAATATACATAATACAATACAATAAAGTAATAGTTTTTTCCTATATTATTTCGTATGAAACCAAATCATTTTTTAACTTTCGCCTGCGCTGTCATCTTTATGGCAGGCACTGTGACTCATACAAATGCAAAAGTCATACAAACTTACAACGAAGACATTAAAATCGTCAAAGTAAACGACAGCAATTTTGAGAATGAAATTCTGCATTCCAAAAAGCCGGTCATCCTGGAAATTTCTTCGACCAGCTGCCCGCCATGCCTTATCATGATTCCGACGCTCATCAGCATCGCGAAAAACTACAGCGACATTAAAATTGCCTCGGTCGGTATCGACGAACCGGGCATAGAAAAAATCAGGGCGTCGCTCCCGATCCAGGCATTCCCCACATTCTTCCTCATCAAAGACGGCAAGATTGTGAATAAATTAGTCGGCGCTGTCAAAGAAGAAGAATTGCTCGCGGCCTTGCAGTACACGCCCAAAAGGAACGCTGCCAAGCCCGCCAAAAAAGCAAAGAATTCTCCGAAGAATCTTGTATGCAAAACGAACGGCCAGTTCAACGGCCTCAAGAATCTGGTGACCATCTCGTTCGTATTCGGCGCCACCGAAATCGAAAATGTCGACATCGTGACCGACGTATTCGTGCCGCCTGAACTTAGCGACAAGCGCGAACAGATGATTGAACATGTGCGCGCAAGCGGCAAGGGCGAAGTCACGCCCACCATGACCGGGTTCCGCATGCATATCGACAACAACTGCCGATTCATGAAAGCTATGGACATGAAACGCACCTCGACCTACGGCGAGATGCGTGCAGGCCTTGAACTGCAAGGCTTCAGCTGTCAGTAAACACCAACAAAGAGATTCCCGATCGAGTCGGGAATGACAGTGGAACATTACTGTTTCACGTAGCGCACATACGCAAAGCGCTTGCTATCGGGGGCCCAGGAATTCACGTTAATCGTGCCTTGGCCGCCGAACAACTTTAGAATCGTACGCGGCTTACTCCAGCCGGTTTTATCGCTACCCGTCATCAAGCGAATTTCCACATTCTTGTTAGGAACATGTTCGCCGGGGCGCACGTCGCGCTCATGGTAAGCGAGCATCACGACCTTCGTGCGGTCGGGCGAAATATGCGGGAACCAAGTATTCCAATGCGCATCGAAAGTCATCAGCGTCTGCTCGGAACCATCGGCCTTCATGCGCCACGCCTGCATACGGCCAGTGCGCACTGAATTGAACCAAATGTATTCGCCATCGCAGTCGTATTCCGGGCCATCGTTCAAGCCGAATGCTGTCGTAAGTTGCATTTCGTTACCGCCCGCAGTCGGAATCGTATAAATATCGTATTCGCCATTGCGTTCGGCACAGTAGGCGAGCATCTTGCCATCCGGCGTAATGCCGTGCAAGTAACTCGGAGCAAGCGGCGTCACCAGTTCCGGCATGCGGCCGTCATAGAAAATCTTGTAAATGCGCGAAAGCCCGTCTTCTTTAGTATGGTGACTCACGTAAAGTCCCGTGCCATCGGGCGCAAGCACATGGTCGTTATTGCAGTTGTCCACAAAGTAACTCGGCACCTCAGCCACGTCGCCCGAGGCGATTTCATATTTGTAAATGCGACCTTCGCTATTGAAGGTGAGGAACTTTCCGTCGGCACTCCAGTTGGGCGCTTCAATCACGCGGTCAAATTCATCGAGCACTTCGGACTTGCCCGTTTCAATATCGAAAACTTCAAGAATCGACTTGTCGCCGCTACGATCCCAAACCTGAGCGGGGGAGAGCTCGAACGGGTAAGACACACCCCATGCTGCACGAAGTCCATCCATCTGCGTCATCATCTGCATGGTCTTAGTGTGCGGCATTTCGGCACATTCCTTCTGGCCTTTTTCAAGGGCAGCCTTGCAGGCCAGCACTTCGTACTCGTAGCAGTTTTCAATGCGTGGGGGAGCGATCGATTCCAAAAGCGTGCCCGTCTTATCGAACAGCTGGATTTCAACCATGTCGTTCAAGTTCTGCACGCGAATGAATCCGGCTTCGCCGTATATCACGCCTTCGTTCTTGAGCGGCGCCACCATCGAAGTTTTTAAATGCGCCACCTGGCCATTTGCATAAACCAAATCAATCCAATCCGTGGCATCGACACCCGTATCGAACTTGACGCAATGCGTTTTCGTCTGAACAATATGATTTTCGGCGCCGGCAATTTCATCATCCGTCAAGAAGATATCCGCAAAAGTCAGGCTGTAAATACCCAAATCCAAAAGGGCACCACCCGCAAGTTCCGGCTTACGCAAACGCTCGATATGCGAAAGCGGCATCGAGAAATCTGCCTCCACGCTTTCGACCTTGCCAATCTTGCCTGCCAAAATCAAGTCCTTGACCATCTGCACCGCAGGCAAAAATCTCGTCCACATCGCCTCGCTCAAAAACACGCCCTTTTCTTCGGCAAGCGCAATCACTTCAGATGCCATCAGCGCGTTTGCGGTAAATGCCTTTTCCACGAGCAAGTTCTTGCCGTGTTCCAGGCAAAGCAGAATGTTATTGTAATGCTCGGAATGTGGGGTAGCGATATAAATCAAGTCGACCGCCGGATCTTTCGCAAGTTCCTCGTAGCTGCCGTAGGCACGGCCAAAGCCATAATCCTTCGCAAATTTTTCGGCCTTTTCCAGCGAACGCGATGCCACCGCATAAGCCTCTACGCCACGATTTTCAATTGCCTTTACCGCCGCGGCCATCTTAGTCGCAATATGTCCACACCCAAGAATTGCAAATTTCATCATATCCTCAATATACACTTATTTCTCGTGAAACTCACACAAAACATGCCCTATAAATGGACTCACGTGTAAACATCAAAAAAAGCCCAGCTTTCGCCGGGCTTTTTGTCGTAATACTAAATCGATTACTTTTCAGAAAGCTTTGCGGTTGCCTTCTTCTTGAAAGCTTCCACGATCAAGTCGGCAGCTCTCTTGTAAGCGTCCACAGATGCATCGCGGTGCATGTCGACAACGCTGTTAGCATACTTGGCAGACTGATCGCCTTCGAGCTGTTCCCAGCCGCGGTCAGTGTAAAGAACCAGGTTGCCGTCCTTGTCAACAACAGCAACGTTCATCGTCACGATCGGAGTCACGTTGCCAGTAATCTTGGTCATCATGCCCCTCTTGTAGGCAAAGAGGAATTCAGCAACGACAACGGCGTCAACGTTCAGGGACTGGCAAAGCTTGCCAAGAGAACGGAGAGTAGCAACTTCAACACGTTCGCCATTCACGTAGTGAATGCCGTTCGGCTTCACAGCTTCATAAGGAAGCTTGCCCAGGCCTTCCGGAGCGATAAAGCGGTCGCGAGTGAAGATATCCTTAAGCGTTTCGGTCAGGTCCTTGTTCACGAGGGTTTCCTTGACGTCTTCGTTGTTGATGACTTCGCCAAACGGAATGGCTTCCCAGCCGTCAACGGAATCGAACATCTTGTTGAGTTCGTTAGCGCCATGAGAAACAACAGTCTTCTGACCTTCGGTGAAGATTTCAACGTTGTCCTTAAGAACGTTGCCAACTGCCGTAAGGAGGAGGTTTTCCTTCTTGCCTTCGACTTCTTCAATGTCCTTATATTCTTCGTTACTTGCAACGCTAACAACAGCAATCTTCTTCACATTGCCGATTTCAGGCTGCTTCACATGAACACCGGCACAAGAACAGAAGAACAGTGCCATGCCGCACAGTGCGATAATCTTTTTCATTTTATACCCTTTTGGTTCTCGCTCTTTCACCACGAAAAAACGTATTACAAATATAACAACAAATTAAAAATATTTCATTTCATTTACACAAAAATTACACAAAAAGTTTTTTTATGTACCCCATTATCTTACTTTATTTATATATTTGCGCGAAACTTTCACAAACGGGATAAAACAGGAGAACTTTCATGAAATTGAATCCCCGATATATTAAGTTGTCCGCTGCCGTAGTGGCAAGCCTTATTTCCGCCTGTACTATCGAAGTGGAAACTCCCACCGACGATAACGGCGTTCCGTCTTACACGAATAAACTGTCGGAACTGTACGAAATTGAATGTAATGCAGATCGTGCCGGTTCCAAGGTTTTCGTCAACTATGAACAGATGACGTTCGAATGCGATGGTACCCAGTGGAATGGCGCCTATCCCGGCCAGGATTCCACAAAGCGAATTATCGCTCCCGTGGTCGACCGCAACTTTGCTTTCGGTTCCGTTGTCGATACCCGCGACGGCAAGACTTACAAAACCATCAAGATTGGTAAACAAAACTGGTTCGCCCAGAACTTGAACTATAATGGCATCGATAGCTGGTGCTTCGACGAAATCACGAACTGCGCCGAAGATGGCCGTTACTATTCTTGGTACGGTGCCATGGATATTGACGAAGACATTTGGCTGATTTCTCTCGATGTCATTGAAGATGAACATCAGGGTGCATGCCCCGATGGCTGGCACGTTCCGACCCTTTCTGAATGGGAAGATCTTTTCACTTATGTTGCCGGCTCTTCGAATTACATGCTCTACGAAGACAGCATCGCCTACAAGCTCCGTTCCAACTTCGGTTGGGAATACAACATGAACGGTTGGGACGTCTACGGTCTCGCTCTCACTCCGAACGGTTACTATGATCGCGTAATCGACTTCAAAGTCACCTCGAAGACAACTGCTATTTACCAGTGGAGTGCAACACCGGAAAACGGCTACCGCACCCACTCCAAATATTTCGATATGAGTGACGACATGATTTTCATTGGTACAGGCTACGACAACAGAAATGGTATGTCTGTCCGTTGCGTCGAAAACTCTGAAAGCCTGAATCCGAACGAAACCAATCCTATCGACGACGATCCGATTGTCGCCCCGATTGACGATCCTATCGATACTCCGGTTGAAACCCCGGTTGATCCCGTCGAAGTGATTACCACTCCGGTTGACACTACCAGCCAGACTACCGAACCGGCCGGCCCGACTGGCGACGTCGTTTCCTGCAATATGGAAATTTCCATCATGGGTATGACGACCAGCTCCTGCGACGAATACGCTGCTGGTTCTGCAACTGCCGAAGCCGCTGCCGCCCAGTGCGTTTCGGTTGAAGGTTATTACACTGCAACGCTCGGCAATGGCTGCCCGACCAACTACACCAAGAAGTGCGTCGTCAGCGACGAAGCTACCGTCTACTTCTACGAAGAAGAAAACGCAAACCAGGATTGCAGCGACCTCATCCAGACCAAATAAAGAAATTCATCCTTAAGGTTCGGGCCTTCATCCTTTGCGGGGTGAAGGCCTTTTTTTATCAACACTTCTTGTTCTAGTCCCAAAATCACTTAACAGCGTTCAAAGTCGTATGTTGATATAATGTTGAAAATTAAAAATCGTTATTCCACAGAAATCGGGGATATAACACAACATATCCACAAAAGCACTATGTTTCACGTGGAACATTGTTTTTTTCGGCTAGTTATTTCCACAATCTATTGTCAATCCTGTTAAACAAATCCCAAACTTATCCACCAAAATGAAAAACACCGAGCTCCACATGAAGTTCGGTGTTTGTAAAATGTTTATAAAAGTTATCAACAATTGGCTTGATTGTTGCACGTGAAACTAGAATTTCACGGTACGCGGAGCAGCTCCGAAAGCGTAGAACGTAGCAGTCGCGTCCTTAAAATAGAGCACTTCAGTGTTCGGATCTTCGACAGAATACATGGACTTGAGTTCAGGATAGCAGTCGAGCATGTGGACCTTGGGCTCGCGGCGGTCATCACGCACAAGCGTACCTGCCAAACGGAGCCACTTGTTGCCTTCGGCATTCATGGCACAAATTTCGACCTTGCCGTTTTTCTGAATCTGCTTGGAGCAGTCCTTAACCTTAGATGTCTGAATATAGAGCTTGCCCTCGAAAATTTCGATAGTGCCGAAAGGGCGAACGCGCGGCTGGTCACCGTCGACCGTTGCCAAAAAGTAGGCGCCACATTCCTTGATGAAGTTCTTGACTTCTTCCATTATAAATCTCCTGTTAATGTTCTTTCCTATTCATAATATAGTAAAAAGAACTAATGCGAGGTCGTAATAAACCGCGTATAAATTTCTTCCATTTGAGTAGAGAAACAGCAGAAGATTACCTTCTTGACTTTTTTAGCCGGATAATTCTGGACCGTCTTCACGGCAATCTCGGTAGCGGCTTCCCAAGGGTAACCATAAACGCCAGTCGAAATAGCAGGGAAGGCGACCGTCTCACAAGCATTCGCCTCGGCAAGATCCAGGCAACTTTTATAGCAAGATTCCAGGAGTGCCGGTTCACCATGCAGGCCATCCCGATAAATCGGACCCGGAGTGTGGATAACAAACTTTGCCGGCAACCTGAATCCCGGAGTGATTTTAGCCTTACCCGTTTCGCAACCGTTCAAGGGGATGCATGCCTTCAAGAGCTCCGGACCCGCCGCCCTGTGAATAGCTCCATCAACACCGCCACCACCCAAAAGTGAACAATTGGCGGCATTCACAATCGCATCCACATTCAGTTTGGTGATATCACCTTGAATAATTTCAATCTCAATCATGTAAAACCTCAACTATAATATAGATAAAGATATTCCAACAATAACGTTGATTATGTGAATAGATGTTGAAAACTTTATTTTTTTACCCTCTCTTTTTGTATATATTATAGTGGGGTTATTATGAAAATCGAACATATTGCCATCTGGGTAAAAGACATCGACAAGGTGTGTGAATTCTACCGAAAGTATTTCGGCGGGGTAGTTCACCCGATTTATCATAATCCGGCAAAACAGTTCACCAGCCGGTTCGTCACCTTCGACGATGGCGCCCGGTTGGAAATAATGCACCGCCCCGATATCGATCATGTTTGGCCTGTAACTTCGTTACAGTCCGACATGCTCACGCTCGGTCATGCCGGTGTGCAAGCACCCCGTCGTGACACTCGCGATCGCATGTTTCACGTGGAACACTTAGGTTTTGCACACTTATCTTTTTCCGTGGGTTCAAAAGGAGAGGTGGACCGTTTAACCAAACAAATGTATGCTGATGGAATCCAGGTGGTAGGGGAACCCCGAACCACCGGCGACGGGTATTATGAAAGTGTGGTTCTCGATCCCGAAGGCAATAGGGTAGAGATTACAGTTTAAAAAAGTGGAGGGGATATATGAGGAGAACATTCATTATAATAATAGCGGCATTTTTGAATGCCTATGCGGTTGACTGCATCCGACACACATTCAATTATTTCGCAACGAACTTTCAGGATCACGCCCTCATCATGCCCGGCGAAACGTTGCCGGATAGTCTCTATCAGGAGCAAAACGGGCTGGTCTATACCATCAAGTATCACTGGACAGGCAATCACCTCGACAGTATGAACCTGTACCAATCTTGCCTTGCCCGTAATGTCGAAAAAAAATCCACCTACATTCCCGACTGGAAAATCGACTCCACCAAGGTAGGCAAGGTCAAGAAATACGACTGGAAATCTCTGAAAGACGGATGGCACTTTACGGTCTACCGCGGAAAAGATTCCGTCTATATCGATAATGACAATGAACAACACCAGATATTCTACTTCAAAAACGATACCATTTACGAAGTCAATAACTGGGTTCCCAGGAATTTAAAAACATACCGCGACCCCGACAATAAAAACAAGTGTATTCGAAAAAGCGATAATAACTTTATCATCGACACTTATGAATATGAAATGAAGGGGAACACCCTCATCCAGAAATCAATCAAGTTCGACTACAACAGATACGTCAAAGCCCCCGGCCCCTGCTACGGCGGCAATGAATACACCACTATATATTATAAGAAGTGAGATGTGGAATGTGTAGTGTGAAATTTTTGGCCTTTAAATATGTTCCACGTGAAACCTTATGAGGCGAGTGAAGCAGAAACAAGCTTGCTTGTTTCTATTTCCGAGCCGATTAAGGTAGGACACGAAGTGTCCAAACGTAACCTCTGGCGAAGCCAAAGGCCGAACATATAATCAGAATTTCTAAAACTTTTTACTATATTTTCCTATACGAAAAAACTGATCTTCATTCTATCCTTTATCGCACTGAATGTGCATGCTGCGAACTGTCTTGATTTTTCTCGCAGTGCTTATCTCGAATACGGACTTAATAACAATTATCGACTAGATAGCACCTATAGCGTATACCTCGTAGATGATGGCAAAACCTATTTTTCATCCTACAAGTATTATTACACCGATAATAGTTTAGATAGCATCGTCGAATGCCAAACTAACGGAACATGTGACACCCAAAAACTTAAACAGACAAGAAGAACAACAGATTCTACAATTGAATTAACAATTACCGACCTCCATTACGGTAATTCTGAAGTTAGAGTTTTTGTTCCAGGAAGGGATTCATCATACAAATATATTTATGGTCAAAACTCAGGTAATCCGGATTCATTGGAAATAATTATCCACTTTTTTTTGCACAACGATACACTGTATATTGATGAAAAATGGATTACAGATGGAACACCCTATACATTTATGAATTTTACAATAACCCCTGATTCCAAGAATGCAAACATATGCAACATGACTGGATATACAATAGAGAAACAAGACGACCAACAAATCAAGTCAATTAAGGATACCTTTCAAATATTCACAGAAACTACAGAAACAGGATTTATTGCATCCTATAGCAATACCGATACAAAACTTTTCTTTGTCAAGGTCGGTCCCAACTCCTCCACATCGATCCATCGCAAAGTTCGCCCGACAGTCAATTACAAAAACGCAAAACACTTCGACCTCCTCGGCCGCCCCGCCAACAGCAAGTACATCATAAAAGTCAACCGATAATATCTAAAAGGTCTCCTTAAAGGAGACTTTTTATGTTTCACATGAAACATGCGATTACGAGTGTCGCAAAATATGCTTGCATATTTTATGACCAAGTATGAGCATGTCGGACACGAAGTGTCCAAACTTTTTTTATTAGCGAGGGATATAATCAACAACAAATATGCTCATCGTCTAGACGAGCCTGGCTGCGTCGGCCAAGGAATGGGAGGGTGCAGGGAGGGAACCGTGCGGCCTTCGCAACTCCGAGCTGGGTTCCCTCCCGCAAATAAAAGAATTATTCTGATTTCCTTAAGAAGTGTGAATCCTATTCACACAAAATCCACATTTATCAAAAACTTATCCACGGATATTTTTAAAAAGTGAAAGGGCGCAAGCCCTTTTTTGTTGTATTCACATTTCATAATACTAAATTGTTCCACGTGGAACGTTCCTATAGAAACAACAAAAACCAGCAGAATCTTTTGAACCAGTTCTTGACAGAACATGGTGTGCAGCTGTCCGAAGATGTACTCGGCAAGCTTTATGATTTTGCAGACTTGGTAGTAGAGACCAAGCAGTTTGGTAACCTGATTTCGGCAAAGGACTCCGAGAAGTTCTTGAGCAGACACATAGCCGATTCGTTGGTTCCCTATATATATATTAGAGAAGATCTCTCGTCTCTCGTCTCTTCTCTCTCGTCTATCAAATGGGCCGATATGGGTGCGGGGGCAGGTTGCCCGATTTTCCCGCTCGCCATCGTAATGCCCCAGGTGGAATTCTTTGCCGTCGAACCCCGCCACATGCGCGTGGAATTCATGAAGTTCGCCAAGGAAAAACTGCACCTGGATAACCTGACCGTCGTGGGCAAGCGTTTCGAAACTTCGGGACTTGCCTATCTGGACTATGTGAGTTGCCGCGCCCTTTCGACTTTTGAAAACGACTGGGAACGTGCCCAGCCCGGTTTGAAGGGCGGTGGAAAATTCCTCACGCTGAAAAGTTTCAACAATATTGTTCACCTGGAAAATGATCCGGCAGTACACATATATAAATATGCACTCCCGCAGGAAGAACAAGTTTACGCCTTAGTCACTCGAGGTAATGAATGAGTAAAGTGATAGCAGTCTGCAACCAGAAAGGTGGCGTGGGCAAGACCACGACCGCCGTCAACCTGGCCGCCAGTTTTGCCGCATTAGAAAAGAAGACACTCCTTATCGACATGGACCCGCAGGGTAACGCGTCGCAGGGTCTCGGCTATAATGAACTTCAGGATGTGGATATCCACGAAGTCCTGAACATGGCCGACAATCCGGACAATATTACCTATGACAATATCAAGGAAGCTATCCTCGATACGAGTCTAGATTACCTCAAGGTCATCACTTCTGGCCCGGACCTCGCCGTCATGGAAATCGAACTGGTGAACGCCATGAGCCGCGAACGCCGTCTCGAACGCGTGATGAATGTACTCAAGCAGTCTTTCGAATTCATCATCATCGATGCTCCTCCGAGCCTGAACCTTTTGACGCTGAACGTGCTGACCGCAGCCACCAGTGTCTTGATTCCAGTGCAGTGCGAATACTACGCCCTGCAGGGTATGACCGAACTTTTCAAGACTATCCGCGAAGTTCAGAAGAACCTGAACGCAAACCTCAAGATCGAAGGTGCGCTCCTCACCATGTACGATTCCCGCCTGAGCCTCTGCAAGCAGGTCGCCGAAGAAGTACGTGAAAACTTGAGCGACACCGTTTTCCAGGCAATGATTCCGAGAAACGTGAAACTCTCCGAAGCACCGAGCCACGGCAAGCCCGCCATCCTTTACGATGTACAGAGCAGTGGTGCACAAGCGTACATGAAACTCGCCGAAGAAATCTTGAATAAGGGAAAGTAATAAATGGGTAAAAAGTCTTTCGCATTGGGTCGCAGCCTCGCCGATATCCTCAAGGATCACTCCGCTCCGGCAGCATCTGATATTCAGCAGTCCAATCCACAATCCGACGAAAATGCTTCGCAAAACGCCGTCGAAAAATCCGAAACTGTTGATAACTCACAGAAAGTCGTTGAAATCAACGTCGACCTTATCGACCCGAACCCGTTCCAGCCGCGTAAAGTTTTCAGCGACGATGAACTGGTCGAACTTGCAGAATCTATTGAACAGCACGGGTTGATCCAGCCGATTGCTGTTCGCAAGGTGGGTGACCGTTACCAGCTCATCAGTGGTGAACGTCGTACCCGTGCAACCAAGCTTGCCGGACTTCCGACCATCAAGGCCCAGGTTTATGAAAACCTCGACGACAAGGCCATGGCCGAATGGGCGCTCATCGAAAACATCCAGCGTGTCGACCTGAATCCGGTCGAAGTCGCCAAGTCTTATCAACAATTGATCGATAATCACGGCTATACTCACGAAGATTTGTCCAAGATTGTGAGTAAGTCGCGCTCTGCAATTACTAACAGTCTTCGCCTTCTCAAACTCCCGGAAGTAGTACTTTTGTGGATAGAAGAAGGAAAAATTTCGGGCGGTGCCGCTCGCGCCCTCTGCAGCGACAAAATCCAGAATCCCGAAGAAGTCGCCAAGCGGATCATCGAAGAAGGCTTGAACGTTCGCCAGATCGAAGCGATTGCCCGCGGCGAAGATATTTCCAAACCGCAGGAACCGGAACAGGCTGCACCTGAAGCTGAAGACCAGCCGGAAATTCACAAGCCCGAAGTCGAAGCCAAGCCGAAGCCGGAACTCAGTGCCGACATGAAACAATTCGAGTCCCGTCTCGAAACCTATTTCGGAACAAAGGTCCAAATCAACCCAAGTGCCTCAACCGAGACCAAGGGTTCGATTGTTATTAACTATTATTCCATGGACGACCTTAACCGAATCCAGGAACTCATGGAACGCTAAATGAGCAAGTACTATAAAGTCCAAATTATTCCGGAAGACTCCAAGGAAATCAAGAGTTACCGCATCAACAGAAAGTGGTTTTTACTCTTGAAACTTTTCCTTATTGCCGCGGTCATCGCTGCAGGCTTTCTGATATATAATGCAGGTCGTATCGGTCGCATGATGGCGAACTACGAAAACATCCGCATCGCAAACGGCCAGCTTGTAAAACAGAATGCCAACTACGAAGAACTTTTCATGAGAATCGATTCGCTCTGGGTTTTAGAAGAACGTATCCAGAATATCCTCGGCACGTTCATCGAAAACGATTCGGAAAAGGTCAACAGCCTTATCGACAAGAGCAGGTTCGCCCACACGCCTTCACAAAAAATCGATGTCGATTATGAAGGTGGCTGGAAACCGCACGAAGACAAGGTCCGCCTGGAACATATTCCAAACGTGATTCCTGTTGTCGGAATCGTGAGCAAAAAATTCAGTGAAGCAAACGACCACTTGGGAATTGATTTTTCGGCACAAGCAGGAAACCCGGTATTTGCATCGGGTAGCGGCGTTGTAGAATTTGCAGGTCAACAAGACGAACTGGGCAACACGGTCATCATCGATCACCAGAACGGTTACAAGACCAGTTATTCACATTTAAAAGATATTCGTACCCGCAAGGGTCGCAATGTCGGGAAAGGCGAAATTATAGGAACAGTCGGGAATACGGGAAACAGCAGCGCACCGCACTTGCACTATTCTATAAATAAAGATGGCAAGGAAACAGATCCCGAGCTTTTCATCAATTATTAAATCAACCAAAGAGGTAAAAAATGGCTACTAAAGAACAGGAAATCACTCAGATCGGTCACAGCGTGACAATCAAGGGCGACATCAGCGGCAATAGCGACGTGCGCGTTGCTGGTAATGTCGTTGGCGGCATCTCTATCGAAGGCGAACTCATCGTCGAACGTCAGGGCGTGGTCCAAGCTGAAATCAAGACCACTACTGCTGTGATTGCCGGTTCTGTCAAGGGCAACATCGAATGCACTGACAAGCTCATTCTCGAAAGTACCTCTCAGTATGAAGGCAATATCAAGACCAAGCGTCTCATTATCCAGGAAGGTGCAATCTTCCAGGGTAACTGCCAGATGGGTGCTCCTCAGGTCGCTCCTGCCCAGGCAGCTCAGCCTGCAGCACAGCAGTCTGCTAAGCAACAGCCTGTCAAAGCACCTAAGGATTTAGACCTCTAAGTCAAATCCACACCTATATCAATAAACACTAATTATTTATATAAATGATAATGGTAATTAGTGCCGTGAATAGTGGATAGAATTGTGAAGATGAAAACATAACTCATTGATGGTCAAAAAGTTGCAAAACTAAAATTGATGAGGAAAAATGTTGAAAACTTTCAATCTGTTCACTTTTTTCAATGTTGATAAGTGTTGAAGGTGAGTTTTCAATACCAATTCACATGCGGTACACCGTTTTATGTTGAAAATCGGTATGATATGGCTCACATTTGGCAAGAAAGTGGTGTAAATCATAAACTTAGCGGCAATATAATATTTATATTGTTCAAACAAAATGTCTTCAAAGATGCTTAAAATAGGTCAGATATCCGATATCCATATTGGAAACGGAGAAGAGCTCGTTCAGGGGATCGACGTATGCGCGAATTTCCTTAAAGCTCTGAATTCTGACTCTATGCAAAATTTGGATCTCTTGGTGTTGTCCGGTGACCTTGCTGAAAATTCGCAAGCGGCTGCATACAAGCATGTAGCATCTTTATTGAAAGACTACAAAGTTCCGGTTTGTATCATTCCCGGTAATCACGACGACCTCAACATCATGCGGAAGTACTTCGACCTTGAATCCAAGATTCATGGTGACAGATGTTATTACCGTTATGACCTGGGTGGAAGGACTATCTTCTTTTTAGATAGTGGATGCGGGAATGTTTCACAGGATCAGCTGACATGGTTGCAGGAAGAAGCTTCGAAGATCAAGGGCGAAGTCATTCTGTTCATGCACCATCCGCCTTGTTTCTGTGGCCACCGGTTCATGGACTTGCGTTACCATTTGGAAAATATGGTTGAAGTTCAAGAAGTACTTGCTGGTATCAAGAACTTGACTCATATTTACGCAGGCCACTACCATCACCAGTTCGAAGTGAACATGGGACGCCAGATTGTGCACGTTGCTCCTGCAACTCAGTTCCAGATTGACCCGAATGTGCCTTACTTTAACCTGAAAAGTGCTGCGCCGGGCTGGCAATTGATCGAATGGGGCGAAAAATTTTTAGAAACTACAGTTTATTTTGAATAGACCCCTTGAAATTTTAAAACTAATTGACTAAATTTGGGAAAAATTTGGCGGCTTAGCTCAGTTGGTAGAGCGTCGGAATCATAATCCGCAGGTCTGTGGTTCGAGCCCACAAGCCGCTAGTATTTTGAAAAAGAGGCTGATATGTCAAGACGAATCCTAAAAGTGGCGTTGTTGATGATCGCCTCTTTTTTCGTAGCTCCGGTGTTTGTCGCTTGCGATAACGCTGACGATAACGTACCTGAAATGAACCAGGTGCAAGCATCCACTCCTAAGACCGTGCCTATCGTGCAGGTCGATGCATTCACTGCTCCCGCTTCTTCGGAAATCACTTCTGAAAAGGCCAAGCTTTATGTGAAGGCAAGTGCTGCTCTCGTGGAACTCGGAGTGCGTTGGTCCGAACGAATCGACAAGGCTAACGATACCGAAAAAATCCAGATTCTGAATGCCTACAATGTGGCTCGCGACCAGCTCTGCGCTCGCGTGGGTCTTGCCGGCATTGCCGAATACAACTGGATTACCACGGTTGCTGTGCCCGATCCGAAAAATAAGGCGACGTTCGATGCCGCCGGTTTGCGCACGAATAACTAGCCTTTTTCCGGTAAGCTATTTAGTGTAATTAATACTAGATTTTCATAATCAAATCAGTTTGACTTGAGCCGTGCCAAAATATATATTTGGCGCGGTTTTTGGTGTGTTGTGGTTGTTCCACTACGGGGTTAGAATGTATACACCAACCGATTACGCGACAACTGTTATGTTGTTCAAACTGCTCTGCATCGCAGGCTTTACGGTTCTCACACTCATTTATCTTTGCTGGTATTCCAGGTTCTGGACAGACGAAGATTTTCCGGGAATGCGCCCGGAACACAAGACTAATTGTGAAGACTCTTCAGTTCTGGAGAATACATCTTGTAAAAGTCCCTGCCATGCTCCTTTACAAAGTAAAGTGCCATGTCAGATGCACGGTACAGGTCTTCGAATTTCTTACCGTGTTCGGGGAATACGGATATTCCTATTGAAAGCGAAACGTGCCTTTCTAAAGGTTCGCCTGCAAAAAGGTGTCTTGCTTTATCCGAAATCATTGCGGCAAGCTTGATTGCCGTATCGGGCTTGATATCGCGCAAGTATACCATAAATTCATCGCCACCGATACGTCCTGTGATATCCATTCCTTTGAATGAATTGTGCAGAATGTTTCCGATTGCCGTGAGCACGCGGTCTCCTGCGGCATGACCGAATGAATCGTTTATCTCTTTAAACTTGTCTACATCGATCATCATCAAGGCACCACGTTCATTGCTGTTGCTTTCGGTGATACGCGTAATTTCGCTTTCGGTTTCTTGCTTGTTCAAAAGGCCTGTGAGCGAATCAGTCTTGGAACGTTTTTCGAGTTCCAGCTTAAGTGACTGAGTTTCTGTTACGTTATTGATAAGTGCGATAATTCCGCTAACTTTACCGTCGTCATCAAAGACCGGACGCTTGATAAGTTCCAGGTATTCGACTCCGTTTTTACCTTCTTCTTTAATGACGTAGTTGGTGCCTTTGCCCGTGCGCAAAAGTTCCTTGTCCGATTCCATGGCCTTCAGTGCGTTTTCCTTGTCTTCGCGAATTTCCACATCGGTCTTTCCGCGAATGGTCCAGTTCGGGTCGCCTTCGGTATGCAGATGGTGCCAGTAGTGAGTTGCGAAAACGTACTTGCCTTCGGCATCTTTCAGGTAAATGTTCGACGGCAATTCCTTCAGGATTTTTTCGACTTCGGAAAATGTGGCTGAGTCCTTTCCCCTAATAGCATTGTTAATCCGGAGCATGACAAGTTCTTTACGGAACGGCGGTTCAAAGTATTCGTTTGCACCGCGGGCAATGCAGAGTTTGTAGTCATCGGAATCCGCGACTGTAGAAACGCCGATGTTTGGAATGCCTACGAAACGTTTATCTTCGTTCAGAACTTTCTGTAGCCAAAAGTCGCTTTGCTTGCACAGTTCCACGTTGAACAATACAGCGGAAATATTGTCATGCTGCTTGTCTACCAATTGCAATGCTTCTTTTTCGGAATCCACATCGATAATGGGGTATTCTTCCGAAAGCATGGCGCGAAATTTTTTGAGGGAAGGGTTATTGATTTGTACAAGAACAAGCTTGCGTTTCGCGATAGGCTGAACGACCTTCGCGTCATCAATATTTGAGATATTTTCGTTTTCTAATATCTGCATAATCCCAATACTCTGTTATATCCATATATATAGTTTTTTCTGCGAAATAGGATAAAGCTGATTATTCCAGATTGGAATAATTATCCATATATCTTGGAATTGCAGCTGTAAAAACGTCGGTGAGTCCAACCATACCAAAGCGCAGAATCTTCGGCGATTCGTTTTTCCAGCCAGCGGTTGAATTCGTCGTTTACGCTGTTGTTTGTCGGAGTGATTTCAATTGCATGCAGGATTTTTTCTGTACCAGATTCTTCGAGCCAGCAAATGAATACGGGGGTTTGCGGCTGGTGCTTTAATAAAAAATCTGGCAGCGGATTCACGTGAACTTTTCTTCCGAGAAATGTTGCTGTGGTAGCACTTTCAATTCGGCTGTCCTGATCCATCAATAGACAGAATAAATTTTTGTCATCGAGGATTCGCAAGAATTCGCGCGGGCTCTTGGCGTTCACGGAATAATTTCTTTTGTCTACAGAACGGATTTTATTTTCGACAATGCGGTTGAGCCATACGGGCTTAAGCGGTATATAGCTTGCCTTGAGCGGAATGCCCAAGCGGCAGAGCCACGGGCCAATCGCTTCGTAATTGCCATAGTGTGCAGTCAGGAATATTCCGCCTTCACGCATTTTGTTTAAAACGGGTTCGCTACCTTCTGCTAGCTTATATGTAATACAATTTTGCTTGAAGGGATAACTGCTAAAGTCGTGCGGCAATTTTTTGAATGAGCCGAAATCAAAAAGAATATCGGATACGTGATGTGCAAGGTGTTTTATAATTTGTTTATATTCGTTTGAACAAATTATTTTTGAATAATTGGGGTGTACGTATATCAAGTTAGCTTGTACAACATCTTGCTTCCAGCCAGATGCCAATAGTGCCCTGTACAATATTTTTTCGAAAATGTAGCTGAACTTGAACAAGGTGAGTTAGTCCTTGTCCGGTTTAGGCTTCTTTTTGATAGAGTCGTTGGCGGATTCGCTGAAGGGGAATACGAACCGTCCGCGGAGAACGCAACCGGGTGCTCCGGGGTCGCATTCCTTTTTCCGCTTGTTGCAGAATGTATTTCTTAGGTGTCTGCATTCGTAACTCATATATGGAATTATAGAAAAGAACCAGGAAAAAAGAAAAATTGGCTAAAAACAACGGCTATGATTGGCTATAGTCAGAATAAATATGTTGATAGAATGTTGATAAAATGATTATTATGTGGATATAAAACAAAAAAATGGAAAAAAGTGAAAAAAAATGAAAAAAATGCGCAAAACCTCTTGACAATCGTCACAGAAAGTTCTATAATTGGCCTCACCCTCGAACGAGAGAGCTGAAGAGCTCAAACGAACGAGAACGGAGGCCCGCGAGGCCGCCGGGAAGATTGAAGGAATCGGAGATGTGCTTAGTGACGGGTCCAAGAGATTTCTTGGAATAGTCAATAATACGAACGTGATTAACGGGACCAAGACTTTAAAAAATTAATGAAGAGTTTGATCCTGGCTCAGAACGAACGCTGGTGGCGTGTCTTATACATGCAAGTCGAGCGGTGTAGCAATACATAGCGGCGAA
>NZ_FXUE01000008.1 GCF_900182935.1 Fibrobacter sp. UWB10
AAGGCCACCCTCGACAAGGACGAAGGCTGCATCCAGTTCATCAACGCCGTGAACAGCCACATCGACCAGAAGAAGGTGCACCTGAAACTTCGCAAAGGCAAGGGCAAGGTTACCGAGACACCGGAATCCCCCGAAACGGCGGTAATCGAACTCCCTACCGAAACGAAGGACGAGGAAAATGCCGCATAGTACTTATCCACATCGTATAAACAGAACTGCTCCTGCCTGACGGAATGTCCGGCAGGAGTTTTTTTTGTGTTTTTAACTTAAACACGCAGAAAATCGTATCAATTTTGTAAAGAAATAAAATACATCTCCCTTTTTGTGTCGAAAAAGTTTAAATTACTTTGTAAAGTTGTGTAAAAATCACATCTAAGGAGTGTATTATGGCCTATCCTGTACCCGAGGTTTGGACTGTTTCTGGGACTCTCAACAAGAACGGGGTCCCGTTTTTTGAGGGTAAAGTTTATGCCGACAACTTGAATAATAACGGCCAATTTGAGCAAATAGCAGAATCGGGTATTTCCGCCGACGGCTCCTTTACGTTGACTTACTCTCGTGGAAATTTTCAGAATGGCGACGAATCGCTTGAGTTCCCCACGATTCGGATTCGTGTAGAAGATTATCAGGGCAATAATCTCTGGACCTCCAATACTTATAGGGAGCCAAGTTCAGCATTGAAGGTGGGGGCAATTGATATCCTGAAATCTCCCGACCAGAATGGCGATTGCCGTATTTTTGGAACCGTGAAAAATGAGCAGGGTGACATCCTTGCGAATATAAAGATAATTGCCTATTGCCTGCATTTTGTCGATACCTCTGTTGACGGTGAAGCCCCCTCGGGATATTTTGAAAAAATAATTTTGGGTGAAACTCTTTCTGGTTCTGATGGTAAATATGAGAGACGATATAGTTCTTCTTTGCTGCCGGTCGGCCTTCTGCTTGATTCGAAGGAAGACTACGGAAAAAACAAGGTGTCTCTTTATGCGGAAGCCTATGAGAAAAAGGGTGGAATATATTATCACAAATCGACCGAGCACCTTGTTTTCAACGGAAAAACAGAACAAGAGATAAACTTCACCCTAAAGTCACAACAGGAAAGCTTTGAGTGTGAGTATGCGAAGCTTGATTCCATGCTTCGCGTGTATAGGAATACGGTTGATTCCTGGTGCACAGCACCGGTAAACAACACGAAAAAAATCAATGCTATTAACGCTTTCTTGAACTCCAATACGGTGTTCCCTCTCGTTGCAGGCCGCGAGCGTATAGTTGACAGCAAGGTTCACGCCTATTTTACTGCATACAGCATGTTCCTTCAACTACAAAAGCGCGAACTTGAAGGATATAGCAATTTTACTGCTAAAGAGGAGAACTGCTGGCTTGAAATATTCTTTGCGTTGGCTCTGAGAGAGGACGTTTCTACGCTCTACAAATTGACTAAAGCAAAGCCGACTATTATCCAGAAAACGTTGTTTGGGGCCGTATCCGATGGACTGATTTGCCCAACTGATACGACGCTTGTCTTGGATCTTTGGAAAACTTTGGTAAATGGCGGAACCCTGCGGGGCGATGAAGACGACGATAAAAATGACGCTCTTACCATAAGCCAGTTGCTCAGCCTCTACATCAAAGAAGATTTAACTATTGAATATCCCAGCACGGAAAGCGAATCTTCCACTGGAGACGATTCGGAAAACGAAGAAAAAGCAAAAGAACTACCGCACTATGTTGCCGTAGAAAATTTTGATAGCGAAGATTCCACAAGCGAAGGTGAAGACCCGGATAATGACGGCGAAGGAAATAATAATGAAAATCCGCTAGAAGAAGATAATCAGCAAGAAACTCAGGAGCCTGAATCTGCACAAAATCTTTACGACAAACTGCTAGACGCTTACTATAGTGTAGGGGCGGATGTCGATGCGTTCATTGAATTGCTGCAAGAAAATGCCTTGGTTGAAAATAACGAACAGGCTGAAGGTGATGCAAATTCTGAGCTCGATGCAGGGGAAAATGAAGCGGATTCGAATGACGAAGAGTTAGACATTCAGATTGAATCGGATGAAAATATACTCCTTCCACAAGAAATCGTTGTTCCGCAATTGACACAGGAAGAAATTTCTAGATTAAAAGCCGTTTTTGACCTTAACGAGTTCTTTGAAAAGTTTGCTCCTGGGATTGTCTGCACTTATCGTTATGTGACGAGAAAAGAAAACTTTGATTTTTGCAAACTCTCGGACCTGTTGCGTCTTGCTGACACGGACTGGGAAAATATTGTAAATGCAATAGCAGAAGAATATTATGTTCTCTATTGCTATGAAAGCGAAGAAGATGATGATGACGATAATGCGGATGATGAACAGACTGAACAAGAGCCGAATTCTGGTGAAACTCCGCAAAATAATGATGAGCCTGAAAACACCCCTGTTGAAACGACTGAAACGATTCCTCCATGTGCATTGCCTGCAGAGTTTCCGGGCAACAATGTGGAACTGAAAAAGGTTATTTATGCCCGCAAACTTTCAGAGCAGGTTATAGCATGGTTCCCGCAACAAGCCTTGTTATGGGATTTGAAAAAACGTTTTGTAGACTCTAATTGGGAAAAAGTCTGTGAAGAGCTAATGACTGCTAAGTGGGAAAAATTCTCGCTTTCCGATACAGACTTAGGGGAATACGTTGGCGGGGATGATTCTTTCTTTGATATTGCCGGAGTCGAATTAGAACCAGATCCGGAGCCTGTTACGTTAGAAGAAGATGAACTTGATGAACCGACAGGTGATCAAGGAAATAATGATGATCAGAATCCCGAAGAGCCTAATGCAGGAGAAGATTCATCTGAATTAAGTGAAGATGAGATAAGAGACAAAGTAAGAAAACAGAATAAAGAAAAAATCTTGCAGTTGCAGCGACTCTATCACCTGACCGAAAGCGCTAAGGCAATTGCCTACCTCATCAACCGTGACTTTAAATCCGCCTACCAGATTTCTACAATGAGTGAAAGTGAGTTTATTGCCCGACATGGTAGTGGTATTGGAAAGGTTGCTGAGGCTAGGAATATCCATAGGCTTGCCCAAAATTACATGGCAGAGGCTTCACTTAATATTCAGGCGTATGTCACAAGTACTGTTGAAGAGTCTGTTGACGAAGATTTTTCTGACGAAGATAATGAATCTTTAGTTCCGCAAAATGAACAGAATGGACAAGAAGTTCAAAATGAGACTCTTCGAGCACTTCCGCGGGCACTTCCTAAAGCCAAAATGTTGAAGGCATCGAGATCTACGGTCAGTACAAATACTGCAAAGATTCGCGAAGCAACCCGAGATACTATAAATTGGGCAGGATTGTTCGGTAACGTCAACTTCACGAAAGCAACACAGGGGCAATCTATACTCAGTGCCTCTGCATATTATATAGATTTGTTGAAGTTCTTGAAGAAAAGTTCCGCATATAGCATATTCGTTGGCCGTCGTCCTGACTACCTTGACTTGCAATTGACCAAGGCAAATGCGGAAATCCCAATGCCGACGATTGACTTGGGAATAGAATTGTTGGAATGCCTGGTTGATGAGGATTTGGATAGAGGCCGGAAGGCAAGACTGGTTGCAAACAATAATCCTGATGGGGTAACTGCGGCAGAACTAAGGGCGGAGCCTCTTGAATTTAAGACGAAAATTGGGTCTTCAATAGATACAGCTGCATGCAACCTTTTGGCGACAAAAATATATCCTTTCCAGTTGCCCGCCAATTTTAGCCGAGACAAGGCAAAAAAGATTCTTTCTAACTTGTCGCTGCATTTCTATGATATTGCTGAGGCATTGGAATTGAATGGAAATGATGCTAATGCCTGTAGAGAATTACGTCTAGACTTTAATCAGCGCTGTCTTGTTGACTTGTTGAGTACAGATTCTGAAAAACAAAGTGCTCTCTCTCAATTTAATAGCCAGTATAATACTTGGGATTTGTGGGGATTGAAGGAGCTTGCTAATAAGGTCTTGTACCCTGACAAAAATTATACTTCCGCAGGAACCTACATTGGAATTTTGCGGCGTGTTGCGATATTCATGCAAAGAACGGGTTTCACTATTCAAGATTTGAATGAAATCTTAGCCAATGAAAACTTTAGTGATGTCTGCTACAGATCGAAAGATTCAGAACTTTACCAGTTGTCGAATATCAACGGTTATGAATTTGCTGGGAAAAAGGTATTTGATAATGAAACTGGAAAAGAAGTTGAGATGCCTGTTGATTGGGAATCCTTCTTTAGGAAAATGGCCGTGCTTGTGCACAGGAAGAATATCCTTGGTTGGTCTCTTTCCGATGTACTTTTGACATTTAATTTGCCCCTTGAAAAACTTGATGTGATTTGCGAATTGATAGGTCGCTACGGAATCTCCGTGCAAGATGCTCTTGTCTTGGGTGGCGAACAGGAGGCTTCCGCAAATTTCATTAATTCTATTTATCAATTGCCAAATCTGTTAGTAAGTGTGAATAAGAAGCAAGACGGATATCGCCGTACTGTTCTTAAATTGTTGACTCAAGGGCTAAAATTATCAGAAGATGAGTCGATAAGTGTCTACGGCATGATAGATGTTGATGAGAACGCTTCTCTTTTGGAAGGTCTTTTCGAATGTTATCGATACACCCTTATTGCAAAAACATTTGGCGTCTCGCTCCCAAATTTAGATAAAATTATAAAATACGGTGTATGGACCAATAGTGATTGGCACAGTCTTGAAGGAATAAGAAAATTCTCCGATGAATGGCGCATCCTTTCGGGAACCTCCATTGATGCGGAATTTTATCTTGATCTTCTTGCTCCCATTAGTGAAGATGAAAATCAAGCAGCAAGGGACTTTGCAGCAAACATAGCTGTTGCCGATCTTGGGGATAGGAATGTTCCAGAAGGTCAATGGGAAAATAATCTAAATCTTTTAGTGGGTGCGGAGTTTGGCATTGCTGAAGAGGATTTTGAAACGCTTATAAAACTTAATGAGGCTTGGATTCCGTTTTATAATGCGTTCTCTACCTATTACAGTAATTTTCATATATGGGAAGAAGCTTTCAAGAATGATGAAAACACGGAAATTCAGGAACCCGAATATCCCGAAGAACAAATTTCTGTATATGCTGACTTTGCAAGAAAAATAAGGGTGTTTAATTATATCCAAACAACGCATCAGGGTGTAAACTTGGATGATAATTTGTTTATACAAATAGATTCAAATTCTTCCATATCGCCTTTAAATAATATGTGGAAGTTGATTTACGCCAATTATACGACAGACCGATTGCTTTCGGGTGAGTTTAATTTAGACCTTTTGTCAAATTTGATGAAAAACGAGAATGAAGGCGATTGGGAAAAACTAGAAGACCTTTTAGCGATTGATGGCAATACGATTGAAAGATTAAGGGATGATTCTTTTGGCATAGTCGATTCTTCATACACTAGTATCCAAGGCTGGATTAAGTTTGTAAAAGCATATGAACTATATGCCAAGACACATTGCGTTCTTTCTGATTTGGAACAACTGCTGTACGAAGATAATGCCGGCTTCAATGCTTATGTATTGTGTTTTGAGCAAACAATAAAGAATAATACCAAGGAATCCGAGTGGCTCAAATTCGCTCAAGAAATGAACGACGACTTGCGCAAGAGAAAACGCGATGCGTTGGCTGCGTATGTATGTTGGGATTCTTGTTTTGTCCCGACAAACGATTCTGAACCAAATTCTGAATATGTAAGTCGCTATCCACAGCAGTTTGTTGACGAAAGTGACATCTATGCCTATTACCTAATGGATGTGAAGATGGAACCTGACATGACCATCTCTCGCATTGTTCAGGCGACGGCGTCCATCCAACTTTTTGTTCAACGAGCAGAACTTGGCTTGGAAGGCCAAAATGTTTTGACAGATGAACAGCGCAGTGAATGGGAATGGATGAAGAATTACCGCGTGTGGGAGGCGGCCCGCAAGGTGTTCCTTTATCCTGAAAATTGGATTGCATCTGATTTGCGTGATGACAAGACCCCCTTCTTTGAAGAACTGGAAGACCGTATCCAGGAATTTTCTGATGACCATGTAAGCCTTGAAAACGCCCTGTATGAGTATCTTGAAAAAGTTCGTGAGGTCTCAAGTATTGAAATTATCGGTGCGACAAAGGAAGATGGTGGCAATGAGGGTGGAATCCTTTACACTCTGCACATTGTTGGCCGCACACAGGGGGAACCCCATACTTATTACTACCGCAAATACAAGGCGAAAGCGATTCTTTCGGGAGAGTGGACTCCGTGGGAACGACTTGATGTGGACATTCCGTCCGAAACGGTTGTTCCGGCGATTGTCAACCAGCGCCTTTATCTTTTGTGGCCTCAGGTTACAATGGGGCAGCGTAATCTTGAGGCGGCCTCAGAGGGTGGTCTAGAGACGATAGAATACTATGCGCGAATCCAGATTTGCTGGACGAGTTACACGGGAACCAAGTGGACGGGGACCCGTATGACGAGCAACGCGTTGATTGATGCGTCAACAAATCAACTTGATTTCGCTCTTGGAGATAATGAAAAAATTGATGACCGTTATAATTTAAAGACGGTGTCGTCGCAAGATAGTGTAGCGGTTTCTGTTATTAAGACAGCGTATCATTATCAGGAATACGAAGAAATCATTGGATCTACTGAAGTTATGGATGGCTCGACCAAGGCGAACAAGGTGACCAAGCGAGTCTATGACAAGAGCCGTCAATTTTTCAAGCGAATTGCTATTATCACAGTCAAGGCGGATGGTAGCGATTTGTTGGAACTTTTTACAGCGGATTATCAACCCATAGACGATTTTGCTCCAGAACGCACAAAACTTGTCCATGGAGTGTTTACCGAAGTTGATGAGTTTACATGTGGAAATAAGGGCTTTAATTACCCCGAAGATAACGCGGTCCTGAACTATACACCTGGGCTTTTCCGCATTGTTGCAACAAACCTGTCTATGTTGAAATTAGGCGAGGACGACAAGGCGGAAGATTTGCCGTTCTTCTATATGGATGGTCGCCGAACCTTCTTTGTGCAAGCGGTGCCGAAAGACGGCAAGGCTAATTCGAACCAGAAGAATTATAGGTTTGAATTGCTATCGCATTCCTTGGTAGATGACTTCTACAAGCGTTATCGTGATGGTGGAACCAAATGGCTCTATACCCGCGAAACGCAGGCTTTGCCGATTTCGGACAGCTACTATTACTCCTACTCGTATTATAATTACTATTTCAGCGTTTACCTTGGCTATTATATGGCGGGTGATTGGCAGGCATGGGACTTGAGCCAGACCATTTTCCGCTACAATTACTGGCCGAACAAGGCTAATGTTGATGGACCGTATCCCGCACCCATGGTAGATTTTGTATGGGGCGGTGCGAACGCCATGTATAACTGGGAACTGTTCTTCTATGTTCCGATGCTCATTGCCGAAAAGATGATTGCGGAACAAAGTTATGAAGAAGCCCTCTTGTGGTTGCAATTGGTGTTTGATCCCAGAGAAAGATACTCATCCTACGAAAGAACTAAGGATTTTATTCATGATTTGCCTAAGGGAGCTCGTTATTGGAAATTCCTTCCGTTCTTTGCAAATAAGGATGCCGACAAATCCGTTCTGGAAATGTTAGGACTTCCGACCAAGCAGGACAAACTCCCTGACCGTTCCGCACTATCGTCGCTTGTGGATAAATGGAAAAATGATCCGTTCAATCCACACTTGATTGCCCGCTACCGCAATGTGGCATATCAAAAATACGTGGTAATGAAATACCTCGATACCCTTATTGGCTGGGGCGATCAAGAATTTTCGAAGGATACCACGGAATCTGTAAATCTTGCAATCCAGTTCTACTTGCTTGCCGCGGAATTACTTGGCCCCAAGAGTCCAGAAGCGCCTGAACCGGAAGCCCTTTCTCCTTTGACGGTGCGTCAATTGCTTTCAAGAACAGATGACTTGGGCAACGCCTTCATTGAATATGAAAATTCAGCATTAGTTGGCAAGGATAAGGCAAAAGTCTTAAGTATTCGAGCAATGGATGAACGAGCAAAGCGCACAGGGAATATCATTGAATCTATGTTCTATTTCTCTGTGCCTAGAAACGATACCTTGTTCTCTTATTGGGACACGATTGCTGACAGGCTTTACAAGATTCGCAATAGCCTAAATATTCAGGGTGTAAAGCGAACTTTGGCTTTGTTCGCTCCGCCGATTGACCCGGGAATGTTGGTGAAAGCTCGCGCAATGGGAATATCGTTAGATGCAATTCTGAATTCGACGAGCGAGAAACTGCCGATATATCGATTCAATGTCATAGTCAAACTTGCAGTCGATATGGCTAAGGATGCTTGCCAGATGGGCCGCGACTTGCTTGCAATCCTTGAAAAACAGGACGCAGAACAACTGCAAGTGTTCAAGGCTAAATGCGACAAGGCTGTGGTTGCCGAAAGTAAGACCGTCCATGAAATGGAAGTGAAATCGCTTGAAGCAGAAAAGGTCAGGCTTGAAGAAAAGAAGACTGCAAAACAGAATACTTCTAAAAAGCAGAAGGCGATGCACCTTGTTTCAACAGCCGAAAAGAAATATCAGAAACTGATGGAAAAGGTTGCAAAGATTCAGGAAACGGTCGAAAAAGTCCGCAACATAGCCTCGGCAACTTTCAAAATTCCTGACTTTAAATACGGTTCCGTGGTAAACGCTTTCGGAGGTCCACGATTCGACATAGAATCTTTGGGTGGAACGAAACTTGCTGAAAATCTTGTGAGTGCGGCGGAAAGTTATGCAGCAAGGTTTGCGCAACGGCAACTAGACGCGGCAAAGACTAAGTTGCAGGCGGAATTGGAACGTCGCAAGAAGGAATGGCTGCTAGAAGACGAAGTGGCTGATGCCGAAGTTGTTGAAGTCGAAAAACAGGAAATCGTAAACGAAATCAAGACTCAACAAGTCGAGAAAAAACACAAGAGTATTGAAAACGAAATTCTTCGCTCTGAACAGGTTTATGAAGTTCTAAGCGAAAAGTTTACGAACAATGATTTGTATATTTGGCTTGAGAAGGAACTCGGAAAGGTATTCAAGCAATACGTAAAACTTTTGCTTGATGTAGCCAAGATGGCTGAACGGGTTTATCATTTTGAGATAGATGGCAAAATAACTCCTGTTTGCGACTTTATAAAAAATGATTACTGGGATAATTTCCGTAAGGGTCTGCTCGCTCCAGAACGAATATTGCTTGATTTAAGGCGGATGGAAAAGGCCTATCTTGAAAATGATGTGCATGAAATGGAAATAACTAGACCGATAAGTTTAAAAGAATTACAAAAAAAGGCCGATGATTATCAAATTATTGACAATCTTTATGTAAATCCTCTAAATAAAATTCGTGAGGACGGATTTTGTAATTTCCAATTAACTGAAGAGTTTTTTGAGAATGAATTCTCGAATTTGTCATTCTTGCGTATAAAAGATATCCGAGTATATGTACAATTAGACGCAGCGACCTCTTTACCTTATCTCAATGCCAAATTGACGCTTACTGAAGCGTCGATGTACAAAAAAATAGATGCTGCGTTAAAAACATCAAATACATCAATGGTAGCAAGTTTGGTTCATGAAAAAACAAATGAAGTTTTTTCTTCTTATAATTCAGATAAAATGGGAATTTTTGAAGGCTGCGGAACAGTCTCAAAATGGGCCTTGGAGTTGAATGGTTTAACAAGAGAAAATGATGAGGATGATTATCCAATAGACGATGTGATTGTTTATTTGACATATACTGCAAGAGAAGGAGGCGGAAATGCATAAAAAAATCAGGTTTTTATTATTTTTTCTTGTAATTCTTGTGGCCTGTTCTGAAAACGTCTCATCACCACAAGATTCGCAAGAATATAGCTCAGCTAACGAATCGACTCCAATGTTTTTTTCTTCGAGTTCTGCAAAGAGTGAGGAATCTTCAAGTTCGGAAAAACATATAGAATCCAGCAGCAGCGAAAAGAATGAAAATAAATCTTCGAGTTCTGCAAAGAGCGAGGAATCTTCAAGTTCGGAAAAACATATAGAATCCAGCAGCAGCGAAAAGAATGAAAATAAATCTTCGAGTTCTGCAAAGAGCGAGGAATCTTCAAGTTCGGAAAAACATATAGAATCCAGCAGCAGCGAAAAGAATGAAAATAAATCTTCGAGTTCTGCAAAGAGCGAGGAATCTTCAAGTTCGGAAAAACATATAGAATCCAGCAGCAGCGAAAAGAATGAAAATAAATCTTCGAGTTCTGCAAAGAGCGAGGAATCTTCAAGTTCGGAAAAACATATAGAATCCAGCAGCAGCGAAAAGGTTGTAGAAAGTTCTTCAAGCGACGGAATCGCCGAATCGAGTTCTAGCGAGTATTATAAATTAAGTTGGGATTACCTGAATTCTTCTATTCCCTATGACACGATTATTGATTCAAGAGATGGTCAGGTGTATAAAGTTGTAACTATAGGTAGTTTAATTTGGATGGCAGAAAATTTGAATTATTATGATACAATTCAGTCTCCTGATTTAAAACGACACTCTTGGTGCCTAAATGATCGAGTTGTCAATTGCGAACATTATGGTAGGTATTACGATAATCCGATTGCTTTGGATTATGACTCAACCCAAACATCAGCAGTGTATAAACGTTACATGAATGAAGAGGGTGGGTATGATTCTTTAAGTGTAGTGGGAGTTTGTCCGAATGGATGGCGAATTCCTACTCGCTCAGAGTGGTTGCATTTGGATTCGTCCTGCAAAGTAAGATCTGCCCAATGGAATGGGGAAAACTCTTGTGGGGTGTCTATTTATAATAGTGGATATAGATATTTATATCAGGATTCTGTATCGTATTTTCGTAATGGAGCGTATTTTTGGACAGCTTCATACAATTCTTCAGCAAAACCATCAACTATTGTTTTTGAGAAAAATGGACTAAGTGGGGTTTATGGTATTTTTCGAGGTAGCGGCTTGTCAATACGCTGTGTAAAGGATAATTAGTTTTTTTTTGAGGAAAAAATATTATGGCTGACAAGAAAAAAATCCTCTTCTGGCCCGATGTCTATAAAGAACAGGGCCACTGGCTTCCAACCCTCGCATGGGCTGATCGCTTGAATTCAATAAAAAATAGCAATAGTGAAAAGGTATTTGATGTTGAATACATGGGTATTGCCGATTGCGAAGAATTAATTACTTCTTACAACAAGAAGAATGGAACAGATTTTAAATACAGTAATATCTTCTATGTTCCCGAAGACACGAAAGAGTCCATCTATCCTCCTGGCTATACAAATGAGTTTCGGACAACTCCTGAAAATAGGTGGAAAACAGACCATATATGGGCACTTGCATATGCAGGATTTGATAATCATGAAAACATCGTTAAGGCCGGAGCCCCAGAAGATTCGGTCATATACAAGAATGCCATTGAATTTAGAGAAAGATGGAATGATATTAAACCAGATTTAATGGTTTCTGGGTATTTTACAGCATTAGAGGCGTTAATTATCTATTATCATCATCAATTTGCTTCGGATGTTTTTACCAGCAAAACAAAGTTTGCTCTATCTACAACATATCTTAGACATCCTAGTGATAACCCTGCCGCGCACGCTTTGCAAAATTTGATGGCGTTTACACCAGATGAGCAAAGAAAATTGATAAACATGGTGGCGAAGGATTTGTGCGATCCCGATGACTATATGGTTGATCACGGAATTACGCTTGAAAAATTTGTTGAGCCGCTAAAGAGTTTTCCTGAATATATTCCATGTCCGCAGCAATTTGATTATGCTCATTATTCTCATGGCGGATTGGTGTCGTATGGAGAGCCCTGCATTACCAAGGAACTGGAAGGTATAGAGGATGATTCCTCGGGAATTCTGTGGGATGACATTCTAAGCAAGGATAAAATTATATATGTAACGGCTGGTTCACAGGTGCTGGATTATGCGGAAAGTGCGTTGTCGTTGTTTATGTCCATGATTAACGCAATGCAGTCTTCGGATATGAAGGACTACCATCTGATTCTGTGTGTTGGCTCGACACTTATTCAAAATCATTGGGAAGAATATGACAATGTAACAGTTTGTGGTTGGGCTCCACAAAGACAAATTCTTGAGACCATTGCTGCAAAAGAAGATAAAAGCAGTTGTGCCATTATTCATGGTGGTCTTGCTACAATCAAGGAATGTATATACTATGAAGTTCCGTTCCTTGTGCTGCCGCTGGGAAAAGACCAAATGGACAACGCCTTGAGATTGGAAGACTGCGGTATAAAAAATAGATTTCATATAGAATATGTAAAGCCCAAATGCTTGCGTTATTTTATCAACCAGATTTTGCAAGATTACACATCTTTACTGAACTTGAAAAAATTAAGTGGCCTTTTCCGCATGATGGAAGCGAAACACCCGACAGTATGGAACATTGCTCAATATGCGCTAAAAGAATCGAAGTAATGGAGAAATTGGTTTCTTTTAGAAATGCGTTAGGGATAGTGACCCCTTGGGGCCGAGACCATGGTCTCGGTTTTAGGAGGCGGGCAACAAACGAAGCGAAGGTGGCCGCCCCTAAAATATAGTCCGACCCACGCCAGTGGGGAACGCCCATAGACCACTCCCCTACCGCAGAAATCTAAGCCGGTCGGAAATTTTTAGACGGTAAAAGCGCGGTTCCTTAGTTGAAAAACTAAATTCAACATCAAGAGGAACCAAAATGAACAACAACGAAATGAAACCGGCCAGTAGCCGCGAAAGTGGAGAGCTATAAGAAGGCGTAAGCCCGCAGGATATCATTCTGGAGGCTCGCAGAGCCGATAGAATCCAAAAAACTTAAAGGCCTCGGCAGTGCCGAGGTCTTTAAGTTTGTTTAATCCAGAAATTAATGAAACTTTGTTTTCATATCAAGAGAATCACCTCTCCCATACTGATCCATATAAAACAAAGTCCAAAAAAAAGTCGAATCCTTAACTACTTGAGCATCATCTAATTTTTGCAACTGATATGAATATTTATTTAAATGCGGATATTCAATACGAACAGCACAAGGATCTGTTACATACAGTTCCGATGATTGCAATACATATTTTAAATCTATCCCAGCAGGCAACCCTTTTTGGGAAAGCTTATAACTTGACACGATTGTATCTGAAAGAGCTTTTGAGCCAGAAAAACGAACTGCCGAAAAACTTTTTCTTACGGCATTAGTGTCAAAATTTGGGACTTCATAATACGGTAAATAATCAGTTATTTTCTTTTCACCATAATTGATAAACACTGTATCCAAAGTACGAGGACGCAAAATGCAGTTTTCTTCTACCGTATGACAAAAGAAAGAATTTGTTTTTATTGTACAATCGGACAGATAACCATCTAGTGGAATAGTCAAAGTATCGCTATTGCCTAGTGTATAAGGACCGGAGCGAAGAGGGCGCATACACCAAGGAAGAATTCTTGAGCCAGATGAGGAACTGGTAAAAAATTACGTGCGCATCAAATACTGATTTTCTTGCTATAGTCTAAATTGGTTATGTTGTTTGATATTCGTCCAAATGTAAAAGCAAAATCAGTGTAGAATCTACACATCGCCGTGACACAACTTTTACAAAAAACAATGCAACCCAGACAAAGTTTTTAGTTAGTTTGTACTTAATTACACTTTGTCCTTAATTTTTGTTTTTTCGTCGGAAACGGGCATTTTGGGTGATACGCTTTTGAAATTTTGGCGGTATCTTTGAAGACAAGG
>NZ_FXUE01000009.1 GCF_900182935.1 Fibrobacter sp. UWB10
AAGGCCACCCTCGACAAGGACGAAGGCTGCATCCAGTTCATCAACGCCGTGAACAGCCACATCGACCAGAAGAAGGTGCACCTGAAACTTCGCAAGGGAAAAGGGAAGAATACGACCGAGTCTCCCGAGACGACCGTGGTAGATTTCCCCACCGAAACGAAGGAAGAGGAAAATGCCGCATAGCTGTAAACGACATAACTTGAATAACATTGCTCCTGCCTGATAAAAAATCAGGCAGGAGTTTTTTGTTTTACAGGGCGTGGCCGAGTAGGCCGTGCCCTGTGTTGCGAGGGGGAGCGGGGGGAACCCCCGCAGCGTTAGGGATAGTGACCCCTTGGGGACAAGACCCGCGCAGCGGGGCTTGGTTCTGGGAGGTGAGCGGCAAGCGTAAGCGAAGCCGATTGCCCCCAGAATATAGCCCGACCCACACGACAGTGTGGGGAACGCCCAAATAAAGAAGACGTATTACCTGGACATCACCAACTACGGCTGGTTGCCTGAACCGCTGAAGAACGCGATGCTCTGGATCCGCACTAGTGCCCCGACTGACCCTGCGAAGTTCGAAGCCTACAAGGCCTTCGCCCAGTCGATTACGCTGTTGCCCGATAGCTTCGTGCCGAAGGCGGCGGGTGCCTCCCAGATGCAGCATATCCAGCTGTTCTGCTTCTGCATCGCCGTGGTCCACCTGAGTATCGCTCACGTGTGGAACGTCTGCGTGCGCATCAAGCGCAAGGACTCCACGTTCATGGCGCAGGTGGGCTGGCTTATCGGCTGCTGGGTGATGTTCTTCCTTGCGTGCCAGATGGTGCTCGGTATCGACATGCCGAAGTTCGTCATCCCGATGTTCATCGTGGAAGCGGTGCTTCTGGTGCTCTTTACCGTTCCGCCGAAGCGCCTCAAACAGGACTTCATCAGCATCCCGATGCTCGTGCTCGACGTGGTGAACAGCTTTACCGACGTGATCAGTTACATCCGTCTGTTTGCTGTGGGCATGTCTGGTGCGGCCATTGCCGAGGCGTTCAACGACATGCTTTCGCCGCTGTTCGGCTCCGCTGTCGGTATCGCTGGTGCAGCCTTCCTGCTGCTCTTCGTGCATGGCCTGAACATCGCGCTTGCGGTCATGGGCGTCGCGGTCCACGCGGTACGTCTGAATACACTTGAATTTTCAAATGGACTTGGCCAGGAATGGAGCGGATTCGCGTTCGCGCCCTTCGCCAAGCAGAAAAATTAAACCAAGGGATAATTCCCGCTACTTAATGAGGAAAAAACAATGGAACCGAATACAATGGTTACTCTCGCTAAAATGGGTGCTGCTGCCGCTCTCGGCATTGCGGCAATGGGCTCCGCCCTTGGTTGCGGAACGGCTGGTATGTCCGCCATCACCATGTGGAAGAAGGCTTATGCCCAGGGCAAGTCGGCCCTTTTCACCTTGCTGGTGTTTGTGGGTGCCCCGATTTCCCAGACGATTTACGGCATGCTTTTGATGAACTTCATCCTGAGCAAGGCTGCTGAATCCGGCTTTACCAACTGGGGCGGCTGCCTCGGCGCCGGTATCTTCGGCGGTCTCGGCATGATGGCTTCTGCCTGGTACCAGGGCAAGTCCGCGGCCGTGGCTTGCGATGCTCTCGGCGAAACCGGCAAGGGCATGGTGAACTACCTGATGGTGCTCGGTATTGTGGAAACCGTGGCTCTGTTCGTTCTCGTGTTCTCCATGATGGTGCTCTAATCCAGCGAGGTAACACGTATGGATCAAGCTCAACTTTTAACGCTCGCGAAACTCGGTGCGGTGGCGGCCCTGGGCCTTGCCGCGGTGGGTTCTGCGCTGGGCTGCGGGACTGCCGGCATGGCGGCCATCGGGGCCTGGAAGAAGGCGTATCTCAAGGGTAAGAACGCGCTGTTTACGCTGCTCATCTTCGTGGGCGCGCCGATTGCGCAGACAATCTACGGCATGTTGCTGATGATGTACATCCTGAACAAGTCTCAGGCGGCTCCGGCCAACTGGGCTGCATACCTGGGTGTGGGCATCTTCGGTGGCATCGGCATGATGGCCTCTGCCTGGTACGTGGGCAAGTCCGCTGCGGACGCCTGCAACGCCCTCGGCGAAACCGGCAAGGGCCTGGTGAACTACCTGATGGTCCTGGGCGTCGGCGAAACCGTCGCACTGTTCGTCATGGTGTTCTCCATGATGCTCGTGTCTTAAGAGACCGCTCGGCTCTATCGCATTAACAAGAATGTGATAGAGCCTCGCTCTCACAACCACGCCTCGTAAATACGAGGCGTTTGTTGTTCACGGAGATTGCTTAGTTTTATCTCTAGAAATGAAAACGGCACCTCGCTTTGAGCGGGGTGCCTGTTTTAAATTTGCTTTTTTGATTAATGCACGCCGTTGCCGTCGGCCACGTCGCAGGTCACGGGCTTGCCGTTCACTTCGAGAGCGAGGGCGTCGCAGAACACGGCGCCACCCTTTACGGAGAGCGCAATCTTCTCGAAGTCCTTCACCTTGAGTTCGCGAGGTTCGCTGGGAGCGACGCCCTTGAACAGGGCGCGGTCACCGGGCTTGGCGTCTTCAGGTACGGAGACGAGGCGGCAGGTGTGTGCTTCGGCGTCGAGGTCGCCAGCAAAGAGCATGCCCTGGCTCATGATACCGCGGAGAGCGCTCGGCTTCAGGTTTGCGAACAAGAGAATCTTGCGGTCCTGGAGTTCTTCAGCCTTGTAGCTGCTCTTAAGGCCGCTGCAGATGGTGCGGAGTTCGCCTTCGCCAGCGTCCACCTTGAGCACGTAGAGGCTCGTGGCATCCGGATGGTCGGCCACTTCCTTAATCTGGGCGACGCGCATGTCCATAGCGGCGGGCACGTCGGCGGCCATCAGCGGCTTGTTCTGCTTGGGCTTCTGCTGCGGTTCCTGCTTCTTGACTTCTTCTTCGATACGCGGGAAGAGCGGCTTGCCTTCGCCGAATGCTTCGCCACCCTTGAGGATTCCCCAAGCGAGGTCGTCGGCACTCTGGAACTTGGAACCGATCATGGCGAGGCCTTCTTCTGCCTTGGCGGGGATTACCGGCCACAGCAAGCAGAGCGAGAGACGCACGGCTTCTGCAGATACGTAAAGAACCGTTGCGAGCTCGTCTTTGAGGGCGGGGTCCTTCGCGAGCTTCCACGGGGCCTTGACTTCAAGGTAGCGGTTGATGCTACGCACGAGCTGCATGATAGTTTCGATAGATTGGGAGAGGCGTGCCTGCGGCAGGCCTTCCTTGATTTCGGCAATCACCTTGTTAGCAAGATTGATGACTTCATTTTCGGCGTCGCCGATGGTGGTTGCTGCGGGGAGCTTGCCTTCGAAGTTCGTGATGACCAGGCGGTGCACGCGGTTCAGTACGTTACCGAGGTCGTTGGCGAGGTCGCTGTTGATGCGGCGCACGAAAGCTTCGTGAGTGAAGTTGGCGTCCTGACCGACGACCATTTCGCGGGCGAGGAAGTAGCGGAATGCATCGATGCCGTACTTTTCCATGTAGTCCATCGGGTTCACCACGTTGCCAGCGGACTTACTCATCTTTTCGCCGCCGTTCACGAGCCACCAGCCGTGGGCCAAGATGTGCTGCGGAAGCGGAATGTCGAGAGCCATGAGCATGGTCGGCCAGTACACGCTGTGGGTGGTCAAAATATCCTTACCGATCAGGTGGTAGGTAGCGGGCCAAATCGGCGTGCCGTCGGCGTAAGTCTTGTGGAAGGCGGTGGAGGCGCTCACGTAGTTGAGCAAAGCGTCGAACCAAACGTAGGTCACGTAATCGGTGTCGAACGGCAGCGGAATTCCCCAGCTAAGGCGGGCCTTCGGGCGGCTGATGCAGAGGTCGTTCAGCGGCTGGCGCAGGAATCCGCGGATTTCGTTCCAGCGGTAGTCCGGCACAATCCAGTCCTTGTGGCTTTCCAAGAAGTCAATGAGCTTCTGCTGGTAAGAACCCATCTTGAAGAAGTAGTTCTTTTCCTTGAGCCATTCCACCGGGCGGTGGCTGATGGGGTCGCACTTGTTTTCATCGAGTTCGTCTTCGCTAAAGAAGCGTTCTTCGCCAACAGAGTACCAGCCTTCGTATTCCTTCGAGTAAATTTCACCCTTGTCCCAGAGCTTCTGCAGGCATTCCTGCACAAAAGCCTTGTGTTCGGGCATGGTGGTGCGGATAAAGAAGTCGTTACCGATACCCATCTTCTTCCACAGGTCTTCGAAACGGTGGTAGTATTCGTCCACGTGTTCCTGCGGAGTCACGCCACGCTTGTCGGCGGCGCGCTGCACCTTCTGACCATGTTCGTCGGTACCGGTCAAGAAGAAGGTCTGGTAGCCCAGAATCTTGTGGAAACGGGTGAGAATGTCGGCCAAGACCGTGGTGTAGGAATGCCCAATATGCGGGGCGTCATTCACGTAATAAATCGGGGTAGTAACGTAAAAATTTTTCATGGCTCCAAAGATAGAAATTTTTTGTTATATTTGCCACCGAATTTGCCTGGATAGTTCAGTTGGATAGAACGGGTCCCTCCTAAGGATCAGACTCGCGTTCGAATCGCGATCCGGGTATTTCGCTGGTAGCTTCGGCTGCCAGCCTTTTTTTTTGTTATTTTTCGCATGTGAAGAAACTCTATATAGCCTTTATTGTCTTTTTTACGGTCTTGTTATTGCTGCCGTTTACAGTGCAGACGGTGGCGGATTTGCGCGGTGAAAAGCGTTTTGTTAGCTTAGATATTTTCAAAGATGTCGTTTATACGCCGTTTAAGCGCGAATCTAAGATGGCTGAATCGGCTGCCAAGTTGAATGATGCTTGGTTTGCAGCGCGTGAATCGATTGCCGGTGGGGCCGAGGTGGGCGAGTCGCTGGAAGGCGTGGTCAGTGCTCTTTCGGACTTGGAAGCGGTTGCGCTTTCGATGAATAGCTATGCCGAACTGGATACGGCAGAGGCGGACTACAAGTTGCTGAAGTTGGCTGATACTTTGGTGGCTGCTCTTGAAGATGAACCGGAAACATTTAAAACGGTGGATTCCACGCTGAAGGCGGTGGTGGCTGAATTTGGGCATTTCTCCGTTTGGCGTGCTCTTTGTGGCATTAAGCATTACGGCGTATGGACGAGCCGCTATCTGCGTGCGTTTGAAAACAAGGTCGAAGACGAAAATGCGCTTGTGCTCAAGTTTAGACCGCAGTACCAGCTTGCTGTTTGGAAACTCTTTAATGAACCTGGTGAAAAGGTTGTATTGGGCTCCGACTGTGATCCAGAGAAAAATAATTGTGCTAAGCGTCCGGGCCGTTGGCTTTTCTACCGCCAAGATGTAGAATTCTTGGTGCAGCCGTCGCCGCTGGATGTGCGCAGTGCAAAGCTTGACAATCCGGTGCAGGCTATTCTCAAATTCCGTGACCAGCTCAAGGCTAAGGGCGTGGAACTCTTGGTGGTGGTGGTGCCTGGCAAACCGAGCATTTATCCGGAACGCTTGTCTAGGCTTCCGCTTGATTCTGGCAAGGTAAACTCGCATGGCAAGATGATTCTTGATTCGCTGGCCGCGCTCGGGTTGAATACGGTTGATTTGTACACGCCGCTCATGGCTGCGAAAAAATATGATGAACGATTTGGCCCGCTGTATTTGGATGACGATACGCACTGGACGCCGCGTGGGGCTGAACTTGCGGCCGCGGTAATCGCGGGGTCGGTACTGCAATTGAGTGCGGCAGGTGTGATTGATTTGGGCTCCGAGGCGCTGCGCTATGTGCCGGTCGATAGCTCGGCAGACCGCATGGGCGATATTGGAGAAATGAGTGGCCTCAATAAGTTTGATGTGTTCAAGGTACAGCAGGTGACTGGGCACGTGGTGTACCAGCAGGCGATGGACGAACGCATTTTGGCTTCTAGACTTTTGCATGTGCACGATTCCGTGGCACTTGAAATTGATACGGCTAAGACGCCGTTCAAGGATGACTTCCGCAAGTCGAAAATTTTGATTCTGGGCGATAGCTTCAGCCGTATTTACCAGACCGATGCGCCTGTGAATGCGGGCTGGATTGCCCATTTTGCAAGGAATATCAGCCGACCGGTATCCTCGATTGTGAGCGATGGCGGTGCTTCTACTTTGGTGCGTGAAAAGCTTGCCCGTAAGGCGGGCGTGCTCAAAGGCAAGAAACTCCTGATTTGGGAATTTGTAGAACGTGACCTGCGCTTTGGCGCCGAAGGCTGGAAAACGATTGAATTTTAGGAATTGACTATGGCAAGGCATGGAACACCCACTCCGGGGCAGGCGATTTTAGAAGGCATTGAATGGCTCAAGATGGATAAGGCGGAATTTGCCCGCCGTATCGGGGTCCCGATGGAAACTCTCGAGGGCTTGATTGCGGGAACGGTTGAAATTACCCGCGAACTTGCCGAAGCGCTTGAATCTGTGACGGGTAGCCCCGCTGCCTACTGGCGCATGCTCGCCAGCAAAGCCAAGAGGAATGTGTAATGAATATTACCGACGCCGTTTCTTGTATGTGCGACCTCGCGAAGGGCGAGGCGGAACAGTTTGATGTAATTGCCTCGAATTCCCATTCCGAGGGCTTGTCTGTTTTTCAGGGCCAGGTGCAGAATACCGAAATTTCGGATTCCGTAGGGCTTGGCATTCGCGTGATTAAGGATGGCCGTCCGGGCTATGCGCACACGGAACGCTTGACTAAGGAAGCGATTGCGCAGACCATCAAGGATGCCATTTGTCATACACAGTGGACCGAGAAGGTGGACTTTGAATTGCCCGCTCCGGCAAAGATTCCGGAAGGCTATCCCAACTACAATCCGGCGCTGGAATCGCTCACGCTTGCTGAACTTAAGGATTTTTGCATCGAACTTGAAAAAGAAACGTTTGCACGATCTGCTGACATCAAGAATATTCCGTATTTGGGTGCCGACCTGAATCGTGACTTTTCGATTGTCGCAAACCACAAGGGCCTTTTCTACACCGATAAGGGCAACTCCGTGTCGGTGGGCGCAGGCGCTGTCGCTGTACGCGATGGTATCAGCAAGCTCGGCAACTTTGTCAAAAGTGAGCGCGATTGGAGTAAATTCACCGTTGCTGAAATCGCTGACAGGGCTGCAAACTACGCAACTGAACTTTTCGGCGCCAAGAAAATCGAAGGCGGCAAGATTCCTGTCATATTCTCGGAACGTATTTCGGGCCGATTCATGAGCATGTACGCCTCACCGTTCATCGCTGAATCCATGCAGAAGGGTACTTCGCGCTTGGCTGGTAAAGAAGGCCAGAAAATTGCCTCCGAAAAGCTTTCTCTCTGGAGTGACCCGCTTGGCGAAAACTTCTGCCACAAGATGTACTTTGATTCCGAAGGCTGTTTGACTCGCCGCGTCGATGTCATCAAGGACGGCGTCTTTAACGAAGCTCTCTATAATCTGGAAACGGCTGCGAAAGCAGGACGAGCCTCAACGGGTAACGGTGCCCGCGATTTTGGCTCCAAGATGTCTACCGCGTTCTGGAACATGTTCGTTCCGGCAGGGGAGTACTCGTCTGCGGATCTTCTGAAGCTTTTCCCCAAGTGCCTCTTGGTGGTACGCCTTGAAGGCGGTTCCGGCTGTAGCTCCGTGAGTGGCGAACTCAGTATCGGTGCCCACGGTTTCTGGTGCGAAAATGGTGTGATTCAGCACCCTGTGGATGGCGTGACCTTGTCGGGCAACTATTTCGACATTATCCAGAATGTGGTCGGAATCGGCAACGAATATTACAATCCGTTTGTCGGAATCAAGGTCCCGGCACTTGCCATTAGCGAACTTGCGGTAAGCTGTTAATATAGGGGGCGGTGACCGCCGATGGCGGTTTGGGGTGCCTTCGTCGGCAATTTACCCCCTTTTTTTGGCGAGATACTACACAAACACATCGGAATTTTGTATCTTTGAGCCCAAGTTCGCACCACCCTTACCGGTGGGTAGCAATTTCAACAATAAACAAAAGGATCCAATAATGGCTCTCAAACTCGGTATCAATGGTTTCGGTCGTATCGGCCGTATGGTCTTCCGCGCTGCTGTGGAAAACTTCTCCAAGGACATTACTGTTGTCGGTATCAACGACCTTCTCGACGCTGACTACCTCGCTTACATGCTGAAGTATGACTCCGTCCACGGCGCTTTCAACCACGACATCAAGGTGGAAGGCAACTTCCTCATCGTCGATGGCAACAAGATTCAGATCTTCGCCGAAAAGGATCCGTCCGCTATCACTTGGGGTGCCCTCGATGTTGACGTCGTTGTGGAATCCACTGGCTTCTTCCTGACCGAAGAACTCGCTTCTGCTCACCTCAAGGCTGGTGCCAAGAAGGTCATCATGTCTGCTCCGTCTAAGGACGCTACTCCGATGTTCGTGTACGGCGTGAACGACAAGACCTACGCTGGCCAGAAGATCATCTCCAACGCTTCCTGCACCACCAACTGCCTTGCCCCGATCTCCAAGGTTCTCGATGAAAAGTTCGGCATCGTCCGTGGCCTCATGACCACCGTTCACGCTGCAACTGCTACTCAGAAGACCGTTGACGGCCCGTCCAAGAAGGACTGGCGCGGTGGCCGTGGCATTCTCGAAAACATCATCCCGTCTTCTACGGGTGCTGCTAAGGCCGTGGGTAAGGTTCTCCCGCAGCTCAACGGCAAGCTCACCGGTATGTCTATGCGCGTGCCGACTTCTGACGTGTCCGTTGTTGACCTGACTGTCGAACTCAAGAAGGCTTGCACTTACGAAGAAATCTGCGCTGCCATGAAGGAAGCTTCTGAAGGCGAACTCAAGGGCATCCTCGGTTACACCGACGAAGCCGTTGTTTCTACCGACTTCCGCAACTGCCCGAAGACCTCCATCTTCGACGCCAAGGCTGGCATCCAGCTCGACCCGACCTTCGTTAAGGTTGTGTCCTGGTACGATAACGAATGGGGCTACAGCAACAAGGTTTGCGAAATGGCCCGCGTGATCGCCAAGTAAGATTTCTGATTAGCGTTCGTGGTGTGGGCGCAACTAAGATTCCCGCACCTCCGCTAGAAACCTTTCAAAGACCCCTGTCGGTAACCCCGGCGGGGTTCTTTTTTTATTGAAATCATGTTTTGGATAAACTATATTTTGAAGTATGAAAAATAAATTCCTGGCTCTTTTGATTTCGTCGGCATTCTTGTTTGCGGCGTGCGGCGACGATTCCTCTTCCTCTACGTCTGCGGACCCTTCTGATGAATCCTCTTCTTCTGTGGAAGAAAGCGATGATTCTTCTTCTTCTGAAAAGGGCGATGCAAAGTCTTCTTCGTCCAAGAAGGGCGGCAAGTCTTCATCTTCCGAAAAGTCTTCAGACAAGTCCTCGTCTTCGACTAAAGATGATTCAAAGTCCTCGTCTAGTGAAGTACCGGAATCCTCGTCTTCTGAAGTATCGTCTTCCTCTATAGTAATTCCTGAGGGAACTCGCGCAGCAAAACTCGCTGATTTAGAGAAGAACGTGGAACTCAAGCTGTTCGACCAGACGGTTTACCTGTCGACCGGCAGCAAGAAGGGCGTTGTCGCGCTCCGCATTCCGGACGAATTGTGGGCGGTTACTTATACGGATTTTGCCAATGGCGTGGTGAGTTTTGAAAAGGACAATACCGGCTTGCAGTATAGCGAAACCGATGCCGCCAAGAAGATTGTAGAAAAGGTGAATGCAGGTTTCAAAATTTCGTTCGTGGTCGATAAAGACAGTACAGTCTTGTACTCTGTGGATGGCTCGGATTATAGCGAAGCGGTAAAGGCCAGCGTCACTATTCCGAAGGGCAAGGTTTCCAAGGCTGATTCGATTAAGAATAAAATCTACGAATGCGCCGATGGAGATTCTACGAAGATCTTTAGGTTCTTTGATGGTTCTTATATCTATGAGACCTCGGTTAATGACAAAGTGGTGAAATGGCATGCTGGTCGCTATGATGTCCAGCGCAGTACGCTGTTGATGCGCCCGTTACACTATGTGGGGTCTTCGCGTACGATGTTCACTTATTCTGTGGGCACCGACAATACGATTACAGCGTACAATGGCGAAAGCGTGAACTGCACGGTTGCTGAAATCGAGTACGAATACGAGAAGGCCGAAGATTTTGTCGGCGAATGGGTCGCAACTAAGGATGGTTTAAATTGGACGTTTACTTTAAAGGCTGACGGGACCTCCAAGCTGGAAGCATTCGAAGGTACTAAGCTAGTCGAACTCAAGTCGGGCATTTGGGAAATTTACGGCTACTACATGGTGATAAACAATAATATGTTCCTGACTTCGGACCGTACGACTAGCATGTATGGGCAATTGCAGACCGGACCGGTTGACCGTGAAACGGGCAAGATTAGCGGATTCTCGTTCATCCATAATGATCCGGATACGCCGCACATTCCGACCTCGTTCGATGCGCCGGAATACGACGACTAAGAATACGACAAGTGATTTTGGGTGAATCCCTGGAAATAAAATGAAGGCCCGCATTGCGGGCCTTTTTCATTTGAGATCCTTCGACTTCGCTCAGGATGACATGTTGATTACAGCTTCATATCGGAAAGGCGCGTGTTTTCCACCTGGTCAAATTGTACTTTCGCTGCGCTCAAGTACCAAATGCTAGGCTCGGTCATATCCATGCAAGCATGGCTGCGACTCTCGCCTTACGCATTTGTCGTCCTGAATTTATAACTTCATATCACTTAATCTTGTTTTATCTACTTGTTCAAATTCTTCGATGATTTCTTTGCTGGGGGCTTTGGTCAGGAGGCTTACGACAACGATGGTGGCGAAGCTAAGCACAAAGCCGGGCACGAGTTCGTAAATCTGGAAGATTTCGGCGGAGAATCCGGAGAGGTAGAACTTCCATACGAAGGTGGTGATGCCGCCCACGAGCATGCCCGCGATGGCGCCCGGAAGCGTGGTGCGCTTCCAGAACAGGGCAAGGAGCATAATCGGGCCGAAGGTGGCGCCAAATCCGCCCCAGGCAAAGCTCACGAGGCTCATCACCACATCCAGGAAGCTCTTGCCCTGTGCAGCGCCGTTGGCGCTGGGCGCCCCCTGCATGGCGACGATGACCGCGATAACCGTAATGAGCACCACGACGCCGCGGCTTACCCACATGACTTCCTTGTTGCTCGCATTCTTGCGGAACAGGTGCTTGTAGAGGTCGTTACTGAAGGCCGAAGCCGAAACCAGCAGCTGGGAGTCGGCGGTGCTCATGATAGCGGCGAGAATGGCGGCCATGAGGATGGCGGCGACAGCCGGGTGGCAGAGCGTCTGGCAGAGAACCATGAAGATGCGTTCCGGGTCGGCGACGGTAATGCCGTTCGCTTCCACGTAGTAGCGGCCAAGAATGGCAATCATGATGGCGGCACCGAGGCAGATGGTGACCCAGGTCATGGCGACGCGGCGGGAGAACTTGATGTCTTCGGCGTTCTTGATGCTCATGAAGCGCACCAGAATGTGCGGCATGCCAAAATAGCCGAGGCCCCACGCGAGGCTAGAAATCAAGGCGATAAGCCCGATGGACTTGCCGGTGGTGGCGTTGGTGAACAGGCTCAACAGGTAGGGGTTCTGTGCGTTCACGGCATCCATGGTCGCAGCAAAACCGCCCGAGCCGGTCATGATAATCGAGGGAATCGCGATGACGGCGATGAGCATCATGGTCGCCTGGATAAAGTCAGTCCAGCATACGGCAAAGAAACCGCCCATGAAGGTGTAGCTCACCACGACGACCGCACCGATGATAAGGCCGGTGGTGTAGTCCATGCCGAAGATGGTGCCGAAGAGTTTGGCGCTTGCGACAAAGCCCGAAACCGTGTAGAACAGGAAGAACGCGAGAATGAAGATGGAGGCGATAACGCGGATGATTCCCTTGTTGTCGCGGAAACGGTTCGCAAAGAAGTCGGGGAGCGTGATGGAGTCTCCGCAGAAATGGCTGTACTTGCGGAGCCTGCGGCCCACGATTTTCCAGTTGAAGTAGGTGCCGATCACGAGACCGATACCGATCCACGCTTCGGAAAAACCGCTCACGAAGATAGCGCCCGGGAGGCCCATCAAAAGCCAGCCGCTCATGTCGGAGGCCTGTGCGGACATGGCCACGACCCACTTGTTCATGCCGCGGTTGCCCAGGTAGTAGGCATTCAGGCTGTTCGCCTTCTTGGAGAAGTAAAAGCCGATGCCAAGCATCATCAACAGGTATAAAATGAAAACGGTTAAGACCATTTGTCGTCTCCTTTATGTATGCTTTTAAAGATAGAAAAAAAGGGGGGAGGGCTCCCCCTGCTTGCAGCCCCGTGCCGGGTCTTCCAGCACCCCCTCGAACGGGCGCTCAATCGCCGCGCCCGTAACGCCCCGGCTTCAAAAACGCTCCGGCTCAGCCTGCTCCGCACGCGGACAAATTACGGCCTTCGGCCTTTACTGTCCGCTTAGCGGCCAGTCATTCGCCGTCGCTTTCTTTAGGCGTCCATCATCAGACGCGGTTCGAGAGCTTCAACCTTGAAGTTCTTGCGGGTAGACTTTTTCTTGTTATTCTTAATGTTCTTCTTGGACATAATAACTCCCAACGGGCTGTTTGAAACAGCCCAATTTATTTGTTAAAAGGTTTGATTTAGATTAATCCAGCTTTACACAACGAATGGAGAAACCATCTGTTTTGTTTTTATTACCGGTATTTTCCGTATTAAAAGATTTTGTTGTATTACTTGTCGAGCCGGTTCTTGGGTAATAATCTCCTTCATAAAGCCATTCTGAAGGATAATACCATTCCGTAAATTCATTTATCTGTAAAAATGTCCCGCCATTTTTCGTTGCTCTGATTCCAGTTCCAATCAAACTGTATCCACTATAGTTATGCCCACCGAATGCCCTGGCGCGAACCCCTTCCACAAGGGGGGCAACATTCTCATCAGCATGAACCACGATGTAATAATCGTCGTATGTCAGCAGTCGCCAACCGTTCGGGCAAATTCCTTGATGATTAGGCTTAATCAAATCAGCACAGCTTTTTGTGTTACACTCACTAGGCAGCTGCATCGCTTCTG
>NZ_FXUE01000010.1 GCF_900182935.1 Fibrobacter sp. UWB10
AAGGGGCGTGAATCCAGCGGCGACCTACTCTCCCGGGCCCGTAGGCCAGGTACCATCGGCGATGAGGGGCTTGACTTCCGTGTTCGGAAAGGGAACGGGTATGACCCCCTCTCGGTAACCGCTGAAACAATTCCTGCGGCGACAACTGTCGTCTGAAAAAGCTCTCTTGCACAGCCTTGAAGCTGGCGGGTCCGGGCTGCTCACGCAACCGATTGAACCAAATCGTTGAAAAGAAGGAAAAGCTCTACCGGGCTATTAGTACCGCTCGGCTCAACGTGTCGCCACGCTCACACCTGCGGCCTATCGACGTCGTAGTCTACGACGGCCCTACATGGGGTTGCCCCCGCGAGACCTGATCTTGGGAACGGCTTCACGCTTAGATGCCTTCAGCGTTTCTCCGATCCGTACACGGCTACCCGGCAATGCCGCTGGCGCGACAGCCGGTACACCGGAGGTACGTCCGTCCCGGTCCTCTCGTACTAAGGACAGCTTCCCTCAAGTCTCGAACGCCCACACCGGATAGGGACCGAACTGTCTCACGACGTTCTGAACCCAGCTCGCGTGCCGCTTTAATTGGCGAACAGCCAAACCCTTGGGACCTTCTCCAGCCCCAGGATGCGACGAGCCGACATCGAGGTGCCAAACCTCCCCGTCGCTATGAACGCTTGGGGGAGATCAGCCTGTTATCCCCAGAGTACCTTTTATCCATTGAGCAACGGCCTTTCCACGCTGTACCGCGGGATCACTAAGCCCTACTTTCGTACCTGCCCGGCGTGTCCGCCTCGCAGTCAAGCTCCCTTATGCCTTTATGCTCTTCGCGCGATTGCCGACCGCGCTGAGGGAACCATTGGATGCCTCCGTTACCTTTTAGGAGGCGACCGCCCCAGTCAAACTGACCATCAGACACGGTCCCTGTCCCGGATGACGGGACGAGGTTAGATCTCAAAGCGCGCAAGGGTGGTATTTCAAGGGCGGCTCCGCGACGACTGGCGTCGCCGTTTCAAAGCCTCCCACCTATCCTACACATGCGGGCCCTAAAACCAATGTCAAAATACAGTGAAGGTTCATGGGGTCTTTCCGTCCAGGTGCGGGTTGCCGGCATCTTCACCGGCACTGCAATTTCGCCGAGTCCCGGGAGGAGACAGTGCAGAAGTCGTTACACGATTCGTGCAGGTCGGAACTTACCCGACAAGGAATTTCGCTACCTTAGGACCGTTATAGTTACGGCCGCCGTTTACCGGGGCTTCGATTCAGGGCTTCGCTTGCGCTGACCCCTCCTGTTAACCTTCCGGCACCGGGCACGTGTCAGACCATATACGTCCACTTGCGTGTTAGCATGGCCCTGTGTTTTTGGTAAACAGTCGCTTCTGCCGTTTCCCTGCGACCTCCAACCGCTTTCCACTGTTCATGGTGACAGTCGGAGGCTCCCCTTATCCCGAAGTTACGGGGTTGATTTGCCGAGTTCCTTCTCCCGAGTTGTCTCGAGCACCTTAGGCTATTCGCCTCGTCCACCTGTGTCGGTTTACGGTACGGGCCCACATTCGCTCCCTTAGGGGTTTTTCCTGGCACGGGCCCACGCGACTCCCACTCCGGCCGAAGCCTTCGTAGGGTCCGGAGCCTGGGGCATGTACCGGGGGGATTTGCCTCCCCGGAGCCTTGCACTCCATCCGCGGCATCCGTCAGCCGCTACGCGCTGTCCCATGCGTCGCCCCGTCGGTAGTGACGCTTACTGTGGGGTTCCGGAATGTTGACCGGATTGTCATCGGCTACGCCTCTCGGCCTCGTCTTAGATCCCGACTGACCCCGGGAGGATTATCCTTGCCCGGGAACCCTTGGACTTACGGTGTGCGGGTTTTTCACCCGCATTTTCGCATACTCATGCCAGCATTCTCGTTTCCGGTACCTCCAGCGGGCATCGCCACCCGCCTTCCCAGGCCTGCGGAACGCTCTCCTACCACTCGCATTGCTGCGAGTCCACGACTTCGGTGACGTGCTTAGTCCCGATCATTTTCGGCGCGGGGTCGCTTGACCAGTGAGCTATTACGCTTTCTTTAAAGGGTAGCTGCTTCTAAGCTAACCTCCTGGCTGTCTGTGCAACCCCACATCCTTTTCCACTCAGCACGTACTTGGGGACGCTTAGTCGGTGGTCCGGGTTGTTTCCCTTTCGTCCGCTGATCTTATCACCCGCGGGCTGTCTGCCATGCACCACGTTCACGGTATTCGGAGTTTGATAGGGTTTGGTAAGCGGGTGTGCCCCCTAGTCCTTCCAGTGCTCTACCCCCGTGAAGCTATTCATGACGCCATACCTAAATATGTTTCGGAGAGAACAAGCTATCGCCCAGTTTGATTGGTCTTTCGCTCCTACCCACAGCTCATCCGGACACGTTTCAATGTATATCGGTTGGGCCCTCCACGGAATGTTACTTCCGCTTCAGCCGGGCCATGGGTAGATCACTAAGGCTTCGTGTCTGCCGCGTACGACTGGTCGCCCAGTTGAGACTCGCTTTCGCTTCGGCTCCGCGCCTGAGGCGCTTAACCTCGCCGTACGCGAGCAACTCGCTGGCTCATTAAACAAAAGGCACGCCGTCAGAAGGATGAATCCTTCCTCCGACAGAATGTATGCACGCGGTTTCAGGCGCTCTTTCACTCCCCTCTCGGGGTGCTTTTCACCTTTCCCTCACGGTACTGTGCACTATCGGTCATCAGCTCGTATTTAGCCTTGGAGGGTGGTCCCCCCGTCTTCAGGCAGGATTTCACGTGTCCCGCCCTACTCTTCGACGGCCGAACAGTTCGTTATGTCTACAGGCCTGTCACCTGCTGTGGGGGGGCTTTCCATCCCGCTTCGACACACTTCCCTGCTACGGAACCCGTCTGGGCTGCTCCCCTTTCGCTCACCACTACTGAGGGAATCTCGGTTGATTTCTTTTCCTCCGGGTACTGAGATGTTTCAGTTCCCCGGGTTTGCCTCCGCTGGACTATGTATTCGTCCAGAGGATACGCTTGCGCGTGGGTTTCCCCATTCGGAACCGCGGTAGTCAAAGGCCCTTTGCGCCTCGTACCGCACTTTCGGGGCTTGGCCCGTCCTTCGTCGCCGGCTGATGCCAAGGCATCCCCCGCGTGCATTCCTTCGCTTAAATCCTGTTTTCCAGCGATTCAGCTCGATCTATTGCTGCATGAGCAGCTCGAATCCACCATTGATTCTTGGTGCTTCAAGTCACTCTGTGCTTGTTGCTTTTTCGTATGTTGTCGCCAAAGTTTTCAATCTGCGTTCCGTCGCTCGGACGGACTCTCTTCCTGCGCCCGGGGGCGCTTTCCTGGAGCTAAGGAGACTCGAACTCCTAACATCCAGCTTGCAAAGCTGGCGCTCTACCAGTTGAGCTATAACCCCGAAAGGTATGGGCCTGAATGGACTTGAACCATTGACCCCCGCCTTATCAGAGCGGTGCTCTAACCAGCTGAGCTACAGACCCGGGCCCTAAAGGAACCGGAGATGTGCTTCATGTGACGGACTGTCAAAAAACGTATTAACAGGTGGTCGGACATGGTGTCCGATGTTTACTCCTTAAAGGAGGTAATCCAGCCGCACCTTCCGGTACGGCTACCTTGTTACGACTTAGCCCCAGTCAGAGGTCTCGCTTTAGGCGCTGGCCCCCCTTGCGGGTCGGCATCGCGACTTTGAGCGCTCCCTCCTTCCATGGCTTGACGGGCGGTGTGTACAAGGCCCGGGAACGTATTCACCGTGGTGTGCTGACCCACGATTACTAGCGATTCCAGCTTCACGGAGTCGAGTTGCAGACTCCGATCCGAACTGAGGACGGCTTTGAGGATTGGCTCCGCCTCGCGGCGTTGCGACCCATTGTACCGCCCATTGTAGCACGTGTGTAGCCCAGGATGTAAGGGCCATGAGGACTTGACGTCATCCACACCTTCCTCCGGGTTGTCCCCGGCAGTCTCTCCAGAGGGCCCCCTTGCGGGTGGCAACTGGAAACGTGGGTTGCGCTCGTTGCGGGACTTAACCCAACATCTCACGACACGAGCTGACGACAGCCATGCAGCACCTGTGCGGAACGTGTATTGCTACAAACGGCGATCTCTCGCCGCGGCGTTCCCATGTCAAACCCTGGTAAGGTTCTGCGCGTTGCTTCGAATTAAACCACATGCTCCACCGCTTGTGCGGGCCCCCGTCAATTCCTTTGAGTTTCATACTTGCGTACGTACTCCCCAGGCGGCATACTTAACGCGTTGGCTACGGTACCCGCGGCGAACCGCGGACACCCAGTATGCATCGTTTACGGTGCGGACTACCAGGGTATCTAATCCTGTTTGCTACCCGCACTTTCGAGCATGAGCGTCGATAAGTCCCCAGCAAGCTGCCTTCGCCATCGGTGTTCTTCCTGATCTCTACGCATTCCACCGCTACACCAGGAATTCCGCTTGCCCCTGAACTATCCAAGAAACCCAGTTCGGACTGCAGGTCCGGGGTTGGGCCCCGGTATTGTACAATCCGCTTGAGCTTCCGCCTGCGCTCCCTTTACGCCCAGTGATTCCGAACAACGCTTGCACCCCTCGTATTACCGCGGCTGCTGGCACGAAGTTTGCCGGTGCTTCCTCTCGAGGTACATTCAACTGAGCCGAAACTCAGCCTTATTCCCTCACGACAGTGGTTTACACACCGAAATGCTTCTTCCCACACGTGGCGTTGCTGCATCAGGGTTTCCCCCATTGTGCAATATTCCCTACTGCTGCCTCCCGTAGGAGTCTGGGCCGTATCTCAGTCCCAATGTGGCCGATCACCCTCTCAGGCCGGCTACCGATCGTCGCCTTGGTGGGCCGTTGCCCCGCCAACTAGCTAATCGGACGCAAGCTCATCCCCTGCCGATAAATCTTTTGTCAACCCCGGATGTCCAGGGCCACTATATCCGGTATTACCCGCGCGTTGGCACGGCTATTCCCGAGCAGGGGGCAGATTGCTTACGCGTTACTCACCCGTTCGCCGCTATGTATTGCTACACCGCTCGACTTGCATGTATAAGACACGCCACCAGCGTTCGTTCTGAGCCAGGATCAAACTCTTCATTAATTTT